>JBDUCM010000119.1:0-15745 GCA_040003455.1 bacterium | reverse complement strand
GTTCGCTGGAGAGATCCCTCCCAAGGAAGTATGGAACATTGCGGACCTCGCAAGTCGCATGGTCAGTCGCAACCGGCAGACATCAGCATTCCACACGCGTGAGGACCTGAAGCGACTCGGCATCGAATGGGTGTACGACGCGGTCCAGATGTCGCGCGCGCGAACCGGCGCCAAGGAATCGTACGACCGGGACTGCGTGGTTACCGTGGACGGCGGACCGCGAACGACCGAACTCGGCGCGTTGACCGTCGATGACATCGAAGCCATCGAGATCTACGCGCCGGGTGCGGGCAGCACGACGATCAGTCGTGCCAATCGGGACCTTCGTGCCGGCACCAATCCCACCTACGGCGTGGGCAAGCTGGGCACGAGCGCATCGGTGCTCGTGCCGCTGAGCAACCTGGAGCGCGCACGGTCCGAGAACCAAAGCCGGTCCTGTCCAACCATGTATGTGTGGGCCCGTTAGCCGGACTACTTCTTCGCGTTACGCGGGTCGTCCGCCGGATTGACGTACGTGATTGTCCACGGGCCCTGCCCGTGCAGTTGCAACACCGTCTCGCCTTCCATCCACGCGTAGTGCTTCATGCCCGCCGGCCAGAAGCCGAACGATCCCGTGCGCAGCGGCCGCGTTGCCGCGCTGTCAAAGCGCGTACCCATCCCGATGTGCAGCGTTCCCGAGAGAACCGTCGCGTGTTCCGTCTGCGTGTGTGAGTGCGGCAACACGTGCATCCCTGCCGGAAACTTGATGCGCATGGTGAACATGCCGGCCACCGTAGGATCACCCTCGAGCACGACCATCTTGGTGCCCGGTGGCATTGTGGGCGGGCCGTCCTTCCATTGCATCTCCGCAACGGGATGGTAGCTCGGCGCAGCCTGGGCACCGGCACCCCGCGCACCGGTCACCATGAATGAGAGGAGCAGTACAGTCAACGGTATTGAACGACGCATCACATGTCTCCGAAGGGTCAGTGCAGTCCAAGTGAATAGAGCGTGCCGGCGTTGCTGCGCAGCACCATGGTCGCGATCTCCTGCGCACGCCCACGGCTGATCTCACCATCCCGCATCATGCCGGTGAGCGCGATCGCGAGGGTCTGCCGTGCAGTGGTTGTGCCGATCCATGCCGCAAGTTCCCATCCCGCGTCCGGGCCGCCTGCGAACGCATCTGTGCCAAAGAGCACCTTGCCGGGAAACTGCGTGAGCACGTTGCGCACGGCCGGGGCCAGCGTTGCCGGCGAACTGATGAGCGTCTGGATGGAGATATCGAGATAGACGTTCGGTTTCCACAGCATGGCGTTGGCGTGCTGGATGAACATCCCGCCCGCGTGGACGATCACGAAGTTCGTTCCGCGCAGCGTGGAATCATTGAACGCGGGTTCCAGAAGCAGCGGATCACTGCCCGCTGCGTGGTAGAAACCGCCCGCGCCCTCCAGCGAGTGAATGTGCACGGCCATGCCCAGTCGTCCGGCTTCACGCGCGACACGGCGAAACAGGAAATCCTGGAGCGTCTTGTAAGCGGCGTGCGGTGGTACTCCGTGACCCGCGTACCGCGCGTAGATCGCGCGCGCGTCGGCCTCGGACGCATCGTCGAAGTCGAGTGCACGGAGATACGCCGCCTCGAATTTCACGGCGATCGCGCCCTCGCGCTTCTGACGTTCGAGCGTGGGCGTGACGACCTGTCGCAGGTAGCCATCGAGCGTCGACGGGAGCGTGGAGACTCCCGCAGACTTCATGTATCGGCGCAGGAGCTTGTCTTCCAACGGATAGAGGGCGCGGTAGTCCGGCGATCGCGCAGCCTCGGCTCGCGTGGAAAGCGGCAACAGCAAGGCATCGGCATACGTTGCCCAACGAAAGCGCGGTGCCGCGAGCCCAGGCCCCATCGCAATCCGGTTGGCGATCATGACCTCGGTACCAATCCTGTCCAGCACCCATTCGGGAAAGTGGATGCCTTGCTCCGTTGCGACGCGCTTGATCATCGCGCGTAGCTGCATCAGGTGCGGTTCGGAAAGATCGTCGTACGTGTATCCGTACAGCGCCTTGTACGCCGCAATCCATGAGGGACTGTCGGGCTTCAACCGTTCCGGCAACGTGAATGGCGACAGCCCGTCCAGAGGCAGTGCATCCGATTCGGAGTCGCTGGCCACCACCGTGTTGGCATGCGTGTGATTGTCCACCGCGCGAATGGCTCCGATAAATGCGGCAAGCGCGGAATCGACAGGCGCCTGGGCGTGCGCACCCTCCGCGAAACACAGGCCGGCCGCCAGCGAAACCACGAGCGCCGTCGTTCGCATCCGCCCGGTCCGGATTTGTGCTGGCTCATGCATTCGGCGCGGTGTCCATGATCCCTGGTGGAGAAGCATCCATGCTGCGTGCCACGATTGCCGCGGCGGCGAGATCACCGGTCACGTTGAGCGCGGTGGCAAACAGGTCCGGCAACGCATCAACGGCGATGAGAATACCGATACCTTCAACAGGCAGCCCGATGGCACTGAACAGTGGCGTGAGCATGATGAACGCACCACGTGGAATGCCGGGAACGCCGAACGCGAGAAATACGGTGGCGAACGCCACGGTGGCCAACTCGCGCGCATGCAGCGGCACGCCATAGAACCAGCCGACGAAAAGCGCGCCCACCGTCCATGACACCGGCGCCGCGATCTTGAAGGTGGACACGGCAAGCGGCAGCACGAATCCCGTGATCGCCGACGGGAGTTCAAGTGTCTTCTCCGCACTCTCCACCAGCGCCGGCAGGGTGGCGATGGAAGAACTGGAACTGAACGCGATGAGTTGCGGCGGCAGTGCCGCGCGCGCGAACTGCCGAATAGGGACTCGGCCGACAAGCGCCACCACGGGATACAACAGCAGAATCATCACAACGCAGCCAACGGAATACACTGCGATATAGAACCCGATCGCGCCCGCGAGCGCGGCGCCCACGTGCGACGCGAGAGGGAGCACGAGCGCGAACACGCCGATGGGCGCCAGCCACACGATCCAGCGTACCAGAATGAGCATGGCTTCACCCAGCGCACGAAAGAAACCGAGCAACGCCGTGCGTGATGCATCAGGAGTCCGCGCAATCGCGAGCGCGAGAAGCAGCGTGAAGAGGATGAGCGGTACCATCGCACCGTTCGCGGCGGCCGCGATCGGATTGGTTGGGATGAGCGACGTGAGCCATCCCTGCCACGTCTGCGTCTGCCCACCCGTCGCGAGTTGGCCCGCCGCCTCGGCCGCGCCAGGCGGCAGCGGCGGCCGGCCCCCTTGAGGCAGGAGCGTGAACAGGAAGGGCGCCAACGGAATCACGAGCGTCGCCACGCCCACGAGCAGTGTGCCGAACACGAGGAGCGTGCGCCCGCCGAGCCGGCCAATGGCTCTCAGGTCGCTCGCCGAAGCCACCCCGGTAATCAACAGCGACATCACGAGTGGAATCACCGTCATCCGGATGGCGTTCACCCAGATGGTACCAATGGGCGCGATGGAGTCCGCAGCCTGCACCAACGCAGGACTGTTCGACGCACCAATGAGCGTTCCAGCCACGATGGCCGTACCAAGCGCCGCGAGGACGCGCGTGCCTTCTTTCATGGAACAGGGCTGAGGGGCCGAGGCCCGTGGTGCCGGAAACCAGAACTGCGCGAGTCGTATCGTTGCTCGTCGAGCACCTACATCATCAGGTCCCCACCATTGATGTCCTGCGATGTTCCCGTGAGATAGCCGGCAGCCTCCGACGCGACAAAGCAGATCAGGTCCGCCACTTCCAGCGCGGTGCCAAGGCGCGGTACCGGATAGCTCGACGCCAACTGCTCCAGCCGTTCCCTGGACGCGTACTCGTGTGTCAGTTCCGTGTCGATCATGCCCGGGCAGATAGCATTCACGGTGATGCCGAACCTGCCCAGCTCCTTGGCGGACGCGCGCGTGAGCCCAAGCAAGCCGGCCTTCGAGGCGGTGTAGTGCGCCCCTCCCAGCGTGCTGACCATCCGTCCGGCCGATGACGAGATGTTGATGACGCGCCCGTAGTGCTGCGCCTTCATGGCCGGTAGCGCCGCCTGCGTCAGCAGGAACGGCGCAGTGAGATTGACCTCCAGCGCCTGCCGCCACTCGTCAGCGGAGAGATCCGGAAAGCGTGTGGAGCGCGCGAGTGCGGCATTGTTGACAAGAATGTCCAAACGGCCAAACTCCTCCAGCGTGCGACGCACGAGTTCTTCCGGAACGCCAGGCGCGGTAATGTCACCCGGCACCGCAATGGCGCGCTCACCCAGCGCCTGCGCTACCTCCGTCGCTCGGTCGGCATCCCGCACGTTGATGGCGACGAACGCGCCTCGTTCGTGCAGCCGCGCTGCGGTCGCGCGACCCAGTCCTCTCGCGGCGCCGGTGACGATGGCAACACGTCCCGCAAAATCGAACAATGGATTGTCGTCCTGAGGGATGCTCATGCCGTCTTTGTGTGTGCAGCTGTTGATCCCGCCGTTTCCGCTCCATTCGGCCATGCCTTCTACGCCAATGAAACGACTCGCGAATATGGACGACCGCGGGGTGCCACGGTAGGACGACACAACCGGAATTCCGCGAATCACCCCGGCGTACCACACAACACTGGCGGCGCGCGTAGTAGTTCGTACAGACTGTGACTGACCACTCACGAATGGAGTTTGAATGCGGAACACCAGGCTCATTCCTCTTTCGCTGCTCATGCTCGGTGCCGGATATCCCGGCTCCGCGCTGGCGCAGAAGCTCAACAAGTACGGAAATCCTGCCACCCTGAAGCCGGCGCCCACATCGGCGGCCATCACGGAGCACGACCTACAGATCCGACTCTATCAGTTCGCGGACGATTCCATGCAGGGCCGCCAGATCGGACGGCTCGGCAACATGAAGGGCACGGCCTACATCGCGTCCGAGGTGAAGCGGCTGGGGCTTCAGCCCGCTGGCGATGACGGGACCTACTTCCAGGTGCTCCCGTACCACCTGAAGAAGTTCACGAGTCACTCGCGGCTCACCGCGAACGGCAATCCGCTCGCCTGGATCACCGACTGGGTGGCCATACCGGGCGCGCGCCCGCCGCGCGGTTTGAATGGCGCCGAGGTGATTTTCGGGGGCGTCGCGGGAGACACCACTCAGCAGATCACGGCGGCACAGGCAGCGGGCAAGTTCGTCGTACTGCTCCCGGCCATACCGCAGGCCGCTCCAGCAGGTGGAGGCCGAGGTGGCTTTGGAGCGCCAGCCCCGAACCGGTTCGCCGACGCGGCCGCGGTGGCAACCATCGATCTCGACGCACTGACCACGGAGCAGCGTACGGCGCTCGCAAACCCGATTGTCGCCACACCCAGTGCCGCAGGGGGCCGAGGCGGTCGCGGCGGGGCAGCGGGAGCGCCCGTGGACTCGATGGCGATCTTCCGCCAACAGCTGTCCGCCCTCAACCCACCCGCCGTCATCCGCATCACGAAGGCAGCCGCCGCACAATTGTTCACGCGAAAGTCCATTGACGGACTCGCCGCAGGCAACGGCGGCGGTATCGCATCCGGTTCGTTCGACTACCTGGAGATGCCAAGCGACTACGCGCGAAATGTCGTGGCCATTATCCCCGGCAGCGACCCCGTGCTCAAGCACCAGTACGTGGCGATCGGAGCGCACAACGATCACGTGGGCATGACCGCCGCCCCCGTTGACCACGATTCATTGAAGGCGTTCAACGACGCCCGCAACAAGATCCTGCTGTCCAAGAACATGATCGCGCTTACACAGGCCGAACTGGCGACGATTCACGTGAACATGGACAGTATCCGCAAGCTGTACCCGAAGGTGCGTCTGGACTCCATCCGGAACGGTGCCGACGATGACGGCTCCGGCTCGATGGGCGTGCTCGAGATTGCGGAAGCCATCCAGAACATGAAGGTCAAGCCCAAGCGGTCCACGTTGTTCGTCTGGCACACCGGCGAAGAGGCGGGCCTCATCGGCTCAGCGTTCTTCACGGCAAACCCCACGGTGCCCATCGATTCCGTGGTGGCCCAGATCAACATCGACATGATCGGCCGTGGCCGCGCCGAGGATCTGCCGGGCGGCGGGCCGGACTACCTTGGCGTGGTGGGCTCGTCGTTCGATTCGAAGGATCTGGGCGAGACCGTGGCCGCCGTGAACAAGAAGCTCACGAAGCCGCTCGCGCTCGATTACAAATTCGACAACCCGATCGAGTGGTCCGGATACAACAACATCTACGGCCGCAGCGATCACTTCAACTACGCGCGCCAGGGCGTGCCCATCGCGTTCTTCTTCACCGGGTTGCACGGCGACTATCACCAGAGCACCGACGAGCCCGAGTTCATCGACTATCCGCACTACGCGAAGATCGCGAACTACATCAAGGAACTCACCGTGGAAGTGGGCAACGGACCTCGCCCACGCATGAATGGAACGAAGCCGGCGCGTCCACCGCGCCCAGCAGTCCCGTGACCCGGAGGTGACTCCGGAAAGCAGAACGGCCTCGCGATTCGCGAGGCCGTTCTGCTTACCTGCCCTGCCCCGAGCGTGCCAAGAGCTTTATGCGTTGCGCTTGCGACGACGAGCGAAACCGGCCATTCCAATCAGCCCCGTTGCCATCAGGCCGAGCGTTGCCGGCTCCGGCGCTGCGGTGACCGGCGCCTCGGCGCCGATGGTGGCGCCGTGCCAGTACTCTGCATTGTCCGTCGTGAAGGAAAGCTGGCTCACGGGGCCCGAGAAGAGCAGGGTGCCGCTGAACTCATTCGCCTGGATGGTGTTGCCGGAAACGCTGTACGTGCCGCAGCCCCAGTAGGCGCAGCTCGTGTTGTTGTTCGACACGACGGTGAACGCCTGGTCGAAGGTATAGCTGACCGCAACGCCACCCTGACCCACGCTGATCAGCGCGAGGTAGACATTGTTCAGCGGTGAGCTGAAGGCGAACTGGCCAACCACCGGCTGGTTGAACTGAATGAAACCGACATTGCCACCAGCGTCAGGCGACGTGACGCCGCCCTGCGTGTACGGCGCAGACGGAGCGAAGTAGTCCGTGCCGCCGACGCCCGTGAGCTGGCCGCCGATGTAGTTGCCCGTGAAGGTCACGGACGACCCCAGCAAGGAACCGGTGAAGGTATTGCCCGTTGCCGCCGACCAATTGGTCCACGTCTGTGCCGATGACGTTGCCGGTGCAGCAGCGATCGCACAAAGCGCAAACAGTCCTGCCGTCGCATGCGTCAACTTCATATGGAGCTCCAGATGTGGTGGGATGTTCGGTTGCCCGAGCGCGCCTTTGCGCACGCCGAATGAAGACAGGTAGAGGCAAGGAAGGAACCTGTTATGTGCCGAATGTGCCAACTGGCATGAATTGCATAAAGCATTATGATTGAATGAGTTGTGCGAAAATAACAGAACCACGGCAGTCACCGCAAAAATAACAAGCCCATGTGTGTAGTATTATCGCAACAGTACTGTTGCGAGCCGCCGTCGGGCAGGCCAAATCTTCCGATGGCGGCACGGAGGCGCTTTCGCTATCAACCGGCACCCCAGAAAACAGAGCCGAGTCATGCTACGTCGCTCATTCCTTCAGGCCCTCGCCACAACCGCGGCCGCAGTCACGCTGCCTCGATCCCTTCTGGCCAGCCAGAACCGGCTGGACCGCATTGGCCTGGAGCTCTATTCCGTAAGGAACGCCATGAAGGCCGATCCCGAACGGACGCTCGCCGCCGTTCGGGCCATTGGCTACAACGATGTGGAACTCCTCTGGTCGTTCAACAATTTCGGCCGGACACCGCAGCAGGTGCGCGACACGCTCGCCCACGAAGGCCTGCGCGCTCCTTCGGCCCATCTGGCCCCCGAGAGCCTCCTCAAGGACTGGGACAAGAGCCTCGACACCGCCAGGTTCCTGGGGCACGAGTACCTCATTGTGCCAAGCCTCACAGCCGACACCAGGAAATCACTCGACGCATGGCGGAAGTGGGCCGACCACTTCAACACCGCTGGCGCGGCAGCGCGCCGCGCCGGTATCTGGCTCGCCTTCCACAATGAGCCGGACCACATGAAGCCGATCGACGGCAAGATCCCCTACGATCTGTTCATCGAACGACTGGACCCGTCGCTTGTCCGACTTCAGCTCGACGTCGGAAACATGACCATGGGCGGAGGCAATCCGGCCCGCTATCTCCAGCGATACGCGGATCGGTACTGGAGTTTCCACCTGAAGGACGTCGTCGCTGATGGTACCAAGGACACGGAACTCGGCGCCGGTACCTTCGATCTCAAGCGCTTCCCCGGAACAGTGCCGTCACTGCTGGGCAAGCCGTGCTACGTGGAGCAGGAAGGTGCCACCGACGAACTCGCGAGCATGCGCATTGACCATGATTATCTTCGAAATCTCGATTTTTGAGCTGCTACACGCCGGCTCGTAGCGCCATCAACCACTCCGTCCTCCGCCGGGAGACTTGCATATGCTTTTCATGATCGTGGAGAATTTCCGCAAGGGTGATCCCAAGCCGGTGTACGAGCGATTCCGAACGCAGGGGCGATTGGCCCCCGAAGGTCTGCGCTACATCAACAGTTGGGTCACGTCCGATCTCACCCGCTGCTATCAGGTCATGGAATGCGACGATCGCGCCCTGCTCGATGCGTGGATCGCGGCCTGGCAGGATATCGTGCAGTTCGAGATCTACCCCGTCGTCACCTCGGCCGACGCTGCCGCCCAGGTGATCACATAAACAGGTTCGGCACGCGATACGGCGCGATGTCGGGTTCAATCTGCGCGTTGATGTCGTCCAGCCGTTCCTGCATGCGCCGTCGGGTGAGCTCCAGCAACACGTTCTCGTAGTCCGCACGATCCGTGTGCGCCACCGCGACCACCGCAATGGGTTCCGGCACACCGATATGAAGGACGCGAGGACCGAGCGGGCGAGGAAGGGTCTTGGCCAGCACGTCCTTCCAATGGCGGCGCAGCATACGGTCGCGAATGCGCTTGAGGCTCTCCGCGATCTGTTCCTGCGTGTGCGATTTCGTCCCGTACACGTCGCGCGAAAACTCCCCGAGCCGCTTCGCTTCGTCCGCCATCTCATGGTCGCGCCGAAGTACTTCGCGCTGCGCCACCGCCTCCGGCGACGGATCCTTTCGAAGAACGGACCGCTCGGATTGGATGGCACGGGCGATACGCGCGATACGCTTGTCCAGTTGGTCAGTCGCGGCAATCTGATAGCGCTGCTCGAGCTTTCGAACGAGATGCTGCTGGAATTCCTTCTGCCGTTCGAAGAAATGGTCATTGACGGCGGCTTCAGTGAGCCCGTACCGGCGCATCTGTGAAACCAGCAGGCCTCGCTGAAGCGCGTAAAATCGCACGGCCACCGAGGATGCATCCCCCGTCGCCAGTCCCAGACGCGCCTCGATGAGGTGCATTTCGCGATGGAGCCGCGCGCTGACATCACCGACAAACTGGTACTTCCAGACCACGGGGACGATGAAGACCGGATTGATCGTCAGGTCCGCCGCACGCATCGCCATCTGCGCGATGCCGGGGAAGAGCGGATGCACGATGTCGTTCGTCCATCGCACGGTGCCTTCCGGATGCAGCAACACGGCTTCACCGTCCAGCGCCCACTCCACGGAGTAAGCGCGCGCCGCATCACCCCCGTCATTGCTGACGAGGTTGTTCATTCCCCAGAACCTCGGTGCGCTACCGACAATCCCGCGATCAGCCCATGAGGCCATTCGTGGAGCGACGTACGTCGATAGCTCCTTGTCCACGAACCAGTCGCTGGCAAACTCGGGATGGTTGGGCCCGAGAAAGGCAACCGTCGTCTTGTTCACCGCCTTCTCCAGCCGCCTCCGGTCACCGTAAGGCAGCGCCACGCTGCGAATCCAGCAGTGCCCGCGAACGAGCGGAAGATCGCGCACACCAGGAATGGTGCGCAGAACCGGCAGTCCTCGAAGGAGGAACCACCGGTTCGCGATACCGAGGAGCCACATCAGCGCGGTGTTGGGCCGCGGCTGACGCCATTCGGGCGTAGCTGATGCTGCGTTCGGAGTGATGATGTCTCCTAGCGGCAATGCTGTTCAGTCAATGCGAATTGAGGCGCATTACTTGAACCACGGAGGACACAGATGGCACGGAGGTTGGTCGAAGCCTGTTGCTTGCTCTTCCTCTGTGTTCCTCAGTGGCCTCTGTGGTAATCGCGGTTGGTTCTGCCCGTCGGCGTGATGATGGCGGTAAGTGAACCGTATTGCCCCTGACGGCTCACTTTGCGGCGAGATTCTTCCTGAGGAACGTAATGGTACGTGGCCACGCATCCTTCGTCGCGGCAAGGTTGGCACCTTCTTCCGCCTTGGCAGCCTTGACGATCGAGTCCGGAGCGGTCGCCGGGAGTGTGCGCGGATCATCCTGCGCGCGCAGGAAACCGTGGATCGCCCCCTCGTAGTTGCTGCCGTAATAATCCTTGCCGTTTGCCTTCATGGCTGAATCGATGCCCGGCATGGATGCGCCAATACGCGCGTCCTTGGAACCGCTGAGCAGCATCATGGGCTTGGAAATCTTTGCCAGCGAGTCGGCGTTCGGAACAGTTCCATTCATGTACGGAAACGCGCCGTAGAACGCGACGCCGCCCGAGAAGCCCTTGCTGTTGTTGATCGCAGCGCCCCATGTGGTGGAGCCGCCCCAGCAATAGCCGATCACCGCGTAGCGCGGAGCCGCCGAGGCCTGTGACATCGCATAGTTGGCCACCGCCATGATGCCCCGATTGCGCTCCGGAGCCGCAACACCGCGAATGAGCTTGCTGGCGGAGTCGCCGGACAACTCGTCCGTGCTCGGACCGCCGCGCACGCGTGAAACGAGGTCCGGCGCAATCGCGATGAATCCATCGGCAGCCACCTGATCGGCCACATTGCGCACCCAGGTGGACAGGCCGAAGATCTCGTGAACAACGACCACAACCGGCGTCTTCGCGTTGGACGTGGTGGGATAGACGATCCACGCCATCAACGAGTCCTTCGAGCCGGGCTCCCACGCGATCTTCACCCACTCGGCATGCCGAGGGCTGGCCTTGAGCCGAGCCGCCGCAAAGTTGTTGCTCGCAGGCAGGCCCGGTGTGTCACCCCCGGCACCCACGCCGCGCGTGCCCCTCGCCGGCGAAACCATGTCGGAAGGCATCATGTGCGACATGTGATCGTCCACGTCGCCGGAGTCGGGCTTCTGATGCTGAATGGAGCACGCTGACGCAAAGACAACGGCGCAAGCGAAAGCGGTGCGGAGCGGTTGAGAAACGGTCATCGGTGACTCTCAGCGAAACTGGTCGGGGCCCGATAACTGCGGCCATGGAGGGACGAATGCACGAAGCCCTGGTGGGGACCAACCTACAAGACTCGCTGGAACATGAAAGGGTCAGCGGCGTAGGGGATCAATTGGCTACGGTGTCAACTATTACCCACCAGCGAAATCGTCCCTGCGCAACTCGCACGTCTGGAGCGTTCCCGCATGTCGAAATCCTGGATTGCACTGCTCGCGCTCATGCCCGCGGTCACGCTCGTCGCGTGCGGCTCAGATACCACACCCACGTCAACGACCACACCGCCATCCACGAGCTTCAAGAACAACCCGTGTCCAGGCGGAACGGTACAGCTCGGCGTCGCACAATCCGCGCGCGTGGACTGTAGCGCGGGAGGCACAACCGTCACGCTCGCGGGAAACGGCGCCAGCTATATCATCGTCCCGCAGTTCGCCACCGATCAGGTGCCCGATACGCTTGTTCGCTACAGTATCGCGAGTGGAACCACTGCGGCTGCGTCCATCGCGTCCAGCTTCAGCCGGTCGGCGGCGCTCGCCCGCTCCTCAGCCATGATCGGAGCGCCGACGGGCGCGCTCCCAACGTACCGGCCCATGGCCGCACAACAGGCAGCCGATCGAATTCTTCGTGCGCGCGCGCGAAAGAGTGTGGACGCAGGCACCGTCCGCGCCTCGTACCTGCACTCCCGCACCACGCAGCGCAGCGCCGCACTGGACGCCATTCCCGCCGTGGGCAGCATTCGCAGCTTTCACGTCTTGTCGAACTTTTCCACCAACAGCTTCAAGACCGTCGGCGCCAAGCTGTCCTTCGCCGGCAACAATCTGCTGCTCTATGTGGACACGCTCGCGCCGGCTGGCGGGTTCACGGCCCAGCAACTCTCGGACTTCGGCACCACGTTCGACAAGACGTTCTACCCAATCGATACCACCGCCTTCGGATCGCCGGCCGACCTGGACCAGAACGGCCATGTCATCATGCTCATGTCACCGGTGGTAAACGCCGACACGCCGACAGCCAGTTGCAACGCCTCGGGCTTCGTGGCGGGATTCTTCGATACGGAAGACTTCAACTCGGCCACCGACCCGAATTCGAACCAGGGCGAAGTGTTCTACTCCATCGTGCCGGATCCAAGCGGCACCTTCAGTTGCGCCCACTCCACTGCCGACCTCGGCGCATCCGTGCCCGCGACATTCATGCACGAGCTGCAACACCTCATCTATTTTTCCCAGCACGTGATCGTCAGCGGCACGGGCGAGGGTTCAAGCTGGATGGATGAAGGGCTGAGCATCATCGCCGAGGAGTTGGGGTCGCTCTACTACGAGCAGAAGTGCCCGCCGCCGTCCTGTCGCACGAGCGCCTCGCAACTGTTCCCCGACTCTGCCCAGGGCTTCGTCTCGGGATTCCTCTTCGATTCGTATCAGTACGCATATCTCCCCGATACCGCGAGCATCCTGCTGCACGACGATTCCGAAGACGGATTCTCCTGGCGCGGCGGCACCTGGCTGCTCATGCGCTATCTCGGCGACCAGATGGGCTCGAGCTTCTTCCGGAAACTCGAGAAGGGGCCGGCCAACGGCATCCTCAACATCGAGCAGGCGACGGGGCAGTCCTTCCCCACACTGTTCGCGAATTTCGGCATCGCGCTGGCAACCGACAGCCTGGGCGGACTTCCACGGACCACGGCGCCGGCCACCAACAGGTTCAGTACACGAAATGTGAAGGCCCTGTGGGCGCGACTGTTCGCGACATCAGGAGGCGCATCCGATGTGCCGGTCGCGAATCCGGTGCTGCTCTTTCCCATCACCGCCGATACGGCTTCAGCGGTGATGTCGCCCGGCACCATGACCTATTTCCGCCTGGACACGCCGGCGAGCGCCGCGACCGTCACCATCCAGTTTTCGCGGCCGGCGGGGGTCGCATTCCCGCCGGCCCTGAAACCTCAGCTTGCGATATTCAGGCTCCCCGCCGGCCAGTAGCGGTCAGGTCGCGCCAAAGCAGTAGAACAGACCGGCACCGCCCGTCGCGACCAGGTTGGCTTGGCCACAACCGCGCGACGGGTGGACAGCGTTCCATGAAGTGTTGCCGCCGCCCGTGCGATCGTGATGGCCAAGCATCGCGACGCCAGTTGCCGCATTGCTGGTCCAGTTGCCGCAGGTGGTATCCAGCGTTCCTGGCAGCGCTCGGCCCTCCGAGTCGGACCCGGTGAGCATGTCGTGCGTATTCGGCGTATCACCCACGCCGTTGACGGGAAGCCCCTTCTCGTTCAAGGCATTGAGCTTGTTCACCTGATTGCGATCCCGCACGATGTCGCCGTGGAGATCGGCCACGTCCTTCGCGATGAGCGCACCCTTCGCGTTGTGCCATGGTCCAGCGCCAATGCGATCGCGAGCGTTGATGGGCTTCCCGTCTGCCGCCACGCCACTGAGGTACGCGTGCCAGGTGCGGCCGTCCGGCAGCTTGGCCCCCACGGCGTCGGCCAGCGCCACGCAATGCGCATCCGCACCGGCAATACCACCCAGATTCGCCCCGTCGCCTTTCCCCACACTCGTGACAAAGAAGGTCATGGGTGCGGCGGGCGCGGCTGCTGGATTCTGCGCGCGCACCGCCTCCGGGACCACTGCGGTAGCCAGGAGTGCGACGATGATGAGCTGGGTGGTTCGCATAAGGGAGTTCCGCAAAGGTGTGCGCTGCCGAAAGGGCCGAGCGACAAACCTATCGCGAAGACGACGCGCACAGCAATGCGTGCGTTAGCGGCTCACGGCTTGAAGTCGCGTACGGTAACGCTAAGGCCGTCGTCCGCCGCATTGCGCATGTTGGTGATGTCGATCTGCACCGGAAACCCCCGCGAGGGATCATACGTCGCCTGAATACTCTCGGCCTTTCGCGCAACGGCGTCGTTCACGATGGCGAACAGACCTTCCACCGCCGGATAAAGAGCCGAGAACGTGCCCGGAACATCAGCGCCCGTGTCTTCGTACTTCCTGCTCTCCACCGATCCATTCCGTACCGAAACGACAACCGCGCGGATATCACCGCAGAAGCACACGCGCTTCATGGTGAAGACGTAGGCGGCGGGCTGGTTGGCCGCCCACCGTGCCCGGGCAGATTCGGCTTCCGTGGTATCGTGACAGCCGGAAACAGTCAGGAAGGCGGCCACTGCGATCACTCTAATGCAACGCTGGCGAAGGCTTCGAGATTTCGTGGGCACGGACATCCTCGCGGAGTGAAGGGGCATGCATGCTGTCCATGCCGAACCTGAACCACCGCACGAATGTCACATCAACGCTATCGCCGCTCGGCAGCAGCCTTCTCGCGCTTGAGATCCGCCACCAGTTGATCGCGCAGACCATCCACCACCCGCCCGCGCAAGTCGATGAAGCGGCTGCTCGGCATATTGTCGAAACGGTATCGGCGCAGGACGAGGAGATAGCTTCCCGCATCGCCCGCCGCCGTTGGACGGTCGACGACACTCGTGAGCTCGAACGCGGCTTCAAAGTAATGGTCCGCATAGATCTGCTTGGCAGCCATCACGGTGATGTCGCGGAACTCCGGCGGCGTGTAGACAACCACATGCGTGGCGCTGATGATCGGTTTCAGCCGCGGCGCCACGTCTTCGGACCAATAGATCATCTCGGCAACGCTGTCGAGCTTCACGCGGGGATAGCTCGACAGGTAACGCGCGAGTGACGGAACATCCTGGTAGACGTACGGCGACGCGCCAGCAAGGCCGCGAACGCGTCACTCGCCCGGACAGACGACTTGTCGTCGTCATACACGGTCATGGTGGAATCGCCATGCATGCGATAGTCACCGATGTACTCGACAAGGCGCTGCTTGGCGTACTGCGTGATTGCACCAAGCTGGTCGTCACCGCCAGCAGCAAGCTGCTCGCGAAACTTCTGCATTTCCGTGGCTGGCAACTTCACGTCGCACGCGTGCGGCTGGCAGTTCTTCAATTCATCGATACCGCGTGCGTCGAGCACGAGCGACCTGACGTCCTGCGCCACAGGTGGATCGCTGAACACCCCATAGTGGGTCCGAGAAGGACGCGGCAACCAGCTCTGAAAGTCCCGGAGGCGTTGGGTGTATGCGTCGCGCGACACGGACGTCGTCACGATCGCGAAGATCGCAACGTCACGCTTGTCGCGCGTATCCAGGGCCTTCACCACGATCTCGCCGCGCTCCATGGCGGCAAGTTGCTTGTCGCCGAGACCGATGTTGTCGTGAAGAAACTGTACCAACCGACTCGGTGTGTTCTGGCCGAATGCGCTGGACGCCGCGGTCAACAGGAGCGCGGCGGTCAGGAACGGATGTCGGGTTGCTGCAGTGCGCACGAATGCTCCGGGAGGGCTGCATGGAACAGAGCAGGATTCACGGAACTTTTCAACCGCGGAAAACCCGACATGAGCTTGAGCACGAGCAGGAGAGAGAGCCACCAGCGGGAGCACGAGCGTGAGCGTGGAGCTGCCAGCATTGAGCCGATC
>JBDUCM010000118.1:0-15793 GCA_040003455.1 bacterium | reverse complement strand
CGATCGACTCCGAGCGCAGCGGTCCTAATCGCCCGTGCGGCTTGACTACTTCCAAGTAGGTCAACTGCAAGCAGAGCAACCCATTGTTTCAGGATTCAAAGAAACCACGATCTACCATAACATCCGCTGTCGAATCTTCTGGATTCGATTGCTCGTGAGTCGGTGAACCGGTTCGTCCGTGCCCGCACACCCGTGCGCCGCATCGTACCTCCGCTTCGCCGTCCCGACTCACTGATCATTCGAGACAACCGATTCACCGCATGCCAAGTTTTTCGCTGGCGATTAGAGCGTAGGGGCCACACCCGTTCCCATCCCGAACACGGTCGTTAAGCCCTACAGCGCCGATGGTACTCCGTCCGAGAGGACGCGGGAGAGTAGGCCATCGCCGGCACCCCCTGAGAAGGCCCCATTGGTTCGCCAATGGGGCCTTCTCTCGTTTACGCACCTTGCTCTTCCCCCGTCACGTCCACCCCGTAGAATCCGCAGCATGCCACGCGCCGGAATAGTCACCGTTGTCGGAAAGCCGAACGCCGGCAAATCCACACTCCTCAATCGCGTCATGGGCGAAAAGCTCGCGATCGTGAGTGAGAAGCCGCAATCCACCCGCGATCGTGTGGTTGGTATCCACACCGCGGGCGACATACAGATGATCATTCTCGATACCCCAGGGCTGCTCAATCCGCGCTACGAACTCCAGCGCGCCATGCGCGGCACAGCACTCCGCGCCCTGAAAGACGCGGACATAATCGTGTACCTGGCCGACGCGACGGAACGGACACCGCCCTCGCTGCAAGAGGCCGCGGAGCTCCAAGCAGAGCCAACGGCGCCGGTATGGACCGTGCTCAACAAGGCAGATCGAATTCGCGCAGTTGAACGGGAGGAGCTGGCCGAGGCACTTCCCAACGCGCGCTTCATCTCCGCGCTTACTGGCGAAGGCGTGGACGATTTGTTCGCCGAGATCGGCGGACTCCTGCCAGTCAGCCCCTTCCTCTATCCAGAAGACGAGATCAGCACCGCCTCAGTGCGATTCTTCGTGTCAGAGTTGGTACGGGAAACGGCACTGGAACAACTGGACGAAGAAGTGCCGTACAGCCTCGCGTGCGAAGTCGAGGAGTTTCGCGAGACGCAGTCTCCGGTATACATTCGAACTGTTCTGTACGTCGAGCGCGAAAGCCAGAAGCGAATCCTGATCGGGGCGGGAGGCCAACGTATCCGCGACATTGGGCGTGCGGCCCGGACAAAGGTGGAAGCTTTTGTTGGCGCGGCGGTGTATCTGGACCTCTGGGTAAAAGTGCTACCAAACTGGCGGAAGAGCGACAGCGCAATCCGCAGGTTCGGCTACCGGCTTCACGACGACCCCTCGGCATGACGATCTCTCAACAGTTGCTCGCCATCCTGGTGTGCCCAAAATGCAAAGGCTCCCTCGACTTCCTTGAAGCCGAAGCCGTGCTCTCCTGTCCGGTTTGTCGACTCCGCTACGCCATCCGCGACGATATTCCCATCATGCTGATCGACGAGGCAACTTCGTTCTGAGCCAACCCGCATGAATGTGACCCGATCCCATTGGTCTGGCCTGCGCTGCGCGGTCGCGACGGCGTTGGTTGCCGCCACGGTCGTCCACACGACCCCCGCTCGAGCGCAAAGCAACAGTGGAGCACTCGATCTACTGCTGCCAATCGGCGCCCGAGCGACCGCCATGGGCTCCGCCGTCGTCGCGGAGCAGGGTAGTGAGGGTGCCTGGTGGAATCCGGCCGGCCTGGCACGCATGACGAAGCCGGACTTCTCCCTCGACCACTTTGCGACGTTCCAGATTACGAGTGGTGACGCGGTTTCCCTCATCTTGCCGGCGGGACGCGTAGGGGTTTTTGCGATCGGAGGCCGGCTATTCGACTATGGCTCCACACCGTCGTTATCGACGGGCAACGAGCAGACCGGTGTCCAACTGATTCGGAGTATCGTAGGGAGCGGGAGCTTCGCTGCCGCGTTCGGTCCGCGATTCAGCGGGGGGCTCGCCTTCCGTCTCTACCAGTTGAGCGCTCCGTGCAGCGGCATCTGCGGTACAGGCTCTGGCTCGTCAACAGAGGCGGTCTCGGGCGATTTCTGGTCTTCCGGGTTGGACGTCGGCATTCAATTCCGGCCGTCCGAAACCAGCCCGCTCCAGTTAGGCGCCGTCATCAGCAACATCGGGCCATCGCTTCAGGTACATGACCAGCAGCAGGCCGATGCGTTGCCCCAGCGCATTCGCCTTGGCGCATCGTATCGTCCTACCTCCAGCGATTGGGATCCGGCGGTGCGCCTGCGAACAACGATGGAATTTGTGTCGACCCCCGGGTTTTCGGAGCGCGAGTTGCACTTCGGCGGCGAACTCGGATACGTCACCGGCCAAGCAACCGTTGCGCTCCGCGGCGGCTACGTTTGGCAGCAAAGCAGCGGTCCGGAATCCGGCGTTGGCCCGTCCGTCGGTTTCGGACTGTCGAGTGGACGCGTGCAGCTCGACTTTGGCCAGGTGTTCGACTCCTTTTCCACGGGACTGGAAAAGCCGCCCCGCTACATCTCGATTCGCATCGGCCTGTGAACCGTCGGTCAGCGTTTCGACGAACGCTGCTGATCGCCGGTCTGCTAGGAGGGGCGACGTCGGCCGTTGGGGCGCAGCGGATGTCGGCACGACGAATCGGCCCGGATCGCATGGCCATTCCCGATGAGCGCGCGCGCGTCGCCCTCGCCTCTTCCGCAGATTCGAATACCTCCTGGGGCGGTACTGACCGCATTCCGGAATGGACGGCGCCTATCGCATCCGCCGTTGTCCCGGGCCTCGGCCAGCTTCGCCTGCATCAGGACCGATTTCTCGCGTACATGCTCGTGGAAGGCGTAATCGCGATCGAGTTTTTCCGGAATCAGGGCGAACGCAATACCCGGACAGCGGAATACAAGGACCTCGCTCGCACCGTGGCACGACGAGATTTTGTCGCCACGCCGGGCGCCACACCGAGAGATACGCTGTGGAAGTACTACGAGGGGATGCGCAACTATCGCGAGAGCGGAGCGTTCACATTGGCGAGCGCTGGCCCGATCGTTCCCGAGACGGACACCGCGACCTTCAACGGCCACCAGTGGTTGCTGGCGCGCAGGCAGTTCGGGCTGAGCACTACCGATCCGGCGTCACCAACATCGCCGAGCTATGCGTCGGCGCTCGCATTTTATGAGTCTCGTGCGGTTCATCACGAGTTCGGGTGGAGCTGGCGCGATGCGCCACTCGAATGGGATGTCTACAAGAGCACGACCGAGCGCGCCAACAATGCTGAACGGCAAGTGACCAACGACATCATTGCCATCATTGCGAATCATGTATTGAGTTCCATCGATGCGTTCGCCACCGTGCGACTTCGCCAGGCGCCGGGGGGCGGGATGAGACTCTCTGCCGCGATCGAGACGCCATGAACTTCCTCGCATTGCTTCTTGTTTTCGTGCCCGCGGCCATCGTCGCGGAGTTCATGCACGCGAATCCTGTTGTTGTGTTCGTCCTGAGTGCGCTGGGTATCGTGCCGCTGTCCGGCTATCTCGGCAAGGCGACGGAGGAGATCGCGGCGTACACGGGTCCCACCCTGGGTGGGTTGCTCAACGCTACGCTGGGCAACCTGGCCGAATTGATCATTGCCATTCTCGCTTTGCGCGCAGGCCTGGTGGATCTGGTAAAGGCGTCAATTACGGGATCGATTCTCGGGAACCTGTTGCTGGTGCTCGGAGCCGCGCAGCTCGCGGGCGGGCTACGTCATAAAGTCCAGCGATTCAGCGTTGCCTTGGCAGGGCTGAGTATCTCGCTGCTGGTCGTCGCCGTGATCGGCCTCGTCATACCGGCCGTTTTCCTGAGCACGCACCCCGACCCGTCTCATGAGCTGACACGGAAGGTTTCCATCGGGGTTGCAGCCCTGCTGATTGTCGGCTACGGCCTGTCGCTCGTGTATTCAATGGGCACGCATCGCGCGGTGTTTGGCGAGGGGCCCGACGTGGCGAACGAATCGCACGCCGCGGAACATGCTGCCCAATGGTCGCTCGGGAAGTCCGTGGGAATCCTGCTCGGGTCGGCGGGGGCGGTTGGCTGGTTATCCGAGATTCTCGTCGGTTCGACCGAGGCAGCGATTCACGGCATCGGGCTCTCGGAGATTTTTGTCGGAATCATTGTTGTGCCAATCATTGGCAATGCGGCCGAGCACAGCTCCGCCGTCTTGATGGCGATGCGCAATCGGATGGATCTGGCGGTGTCCATTGCCATTGGTTCCAGTGCGCAAGTGGCGCTGTTGATCGCGCCCGTGCTGGTTTTTGTCGGGCTTGCCCTTGGAAAGCCGATGGACCTGGCGTTCAGCACGTTCGAGGTGGTGTCCGTAGCGTTGGCGGTGGGCGTTGCCACGAGCGTGGTGCGCGACGCGGAGTCCCATTGGCTGGAGGGGGCCTTTCTGTTGCTCGTCTATGGCATGCTGGGTATCGCCTTCTTCTATTTTTGAGCATGACAGAAGCACGCGGCGTGACGCAACTCACAGTGCCACCGACGTTTGACTTCACTCCAAGCGAACCGTATCTTGCGCCTCCACCTCGGTCGGATGCACGCGTGGCCAAGAGTAGCGCCATCCTCTTCACTCCGGACGACGCCCCGACACCAGCCGCGCTGACCGAGTGGCTGGCGAAACAGGCGGAAACCGTGTTGACCATCAGCGATATCGACGAGCTGATGGCCATTTCCATGCGCGGGCGCCCGCGCGTGGTCGCTTTTGACGCGCGCTCCCTCCCCGAAGTGGTCTACGCGGCCTGCCGCCGATTGAAGCACGATTCGTATACGGGGGTGGTCCCGACAGTCATCTTGTCTGGCGACGAAGACGCGGTATTCGCCGCCGCGTTCCTTGCGGGCGCGGATGAGGTGGTTCGCGAGCACCTCGCTGAGCCGGAAAAGGTGATTCGTCTTGATGCGATGCTCCGTCGATCGGATCGCGATCTGGTTGTCCACCCATCCACCCGTTTGCCCGGTGCGGTTGAGATCGAGGCGGAGGTGGCGCGCCGCATCGCGTCTGAAGAACGGTTTGCCATGTGTTACGCTGATCTCGATCATTTCAAGGAATTCAATGATCGGTATTCGTATTACGATGGGGATCGCGTCATTCGCATTCTCGCGAAGATACTCCATGACGTTGTGAAGGGAGTTTGCGGTGAACATGGGTTCGTGGGCCACATTGGAGGCGACGACTTCATTTTTGTGATCCCGTCGTCGGGCATCGCAGAGGTCTGCGAGGAGATCGTCGATATCTTCGACTTGCTGGTGCCGCTGCAGTATTCGGAGCAGGATCGCCGCGCTGGGTACTTCTTCGGCAAGGATCGCCGCGGCCAACTGCACCGCGTTCCGTTGATGACCGTCTCCATTGGCGTCGTGACGAACGAACGCCGACATTTCACGCACGCGGCGCAAGTGAGCGAACTCGCAACAGAAATGAAGAGCTACGCCAAGACGCTCGAGGGATCTGTCTATTCAGTCGATCGCCGCACCGACAGCCAACCGGCGGGTGTATCGCGCATTTCAGGGCCAATGATCGCCATCCGTGCTGGAGATACGCTATGAACGTGACGTGTCCGGAGTGCCGCTCCGTATTTCGAGTGGATCCGGCAAAGCTTCCCGGAACCAGCGTTCGCGCGCGGTGCTCGGTGTGCGGCGGTGTCATCGCGATCGCCGCCACGGCCGATGCACGTGACGAATTTGCCCCGGTGACCGCGACGGCGAGTTTGGTGGCCAGGGTCTCAGGCGCTTCGGCGCCCTGGCGGAGCCCAACACCCACGCAACCTTCCCCCACTCCGCGTGCAAGCGGCGCCGTGCCACAAATCGGCATGCCCACGCCACGCGTGAGTGCCGCGGTACCACAAATGGGTGTAGCCACGCCCCGGGCGGGTGGTGTGATTCCGTCGCAACCTGCTGCCTCCCCTCACGCCGCCGCCGTGGACTCTTTGCGGGGCGAAGCGGCTGCCGACCCTGTCGTGTTTGCGGGCGCCGAATCGGATGCGGCAACCTGGACTGATGTTGCTCCTCGCACTGGCCAATCGCGTGCTGACGTGCCGAGCGTAGCGGACGCGCAGCCAGACCAGGCCGCGACGTCGCACCTACCGGCCCCCGCGACCGAACCAATACCCGTCTTCGCTCCAGCGGTGGCCCGCGAAGGGGCAGCGGTGTCGATACCGACGCCGAGTGGACCGGTGCCGGTGTTTGCGCCTACTCCGCCGCCTGTATCGCTCTCTGAACGCATCCTCGAGACGCCACGCACCACTCCTCCGCGGGCCACAACCCCGGTCCGTGCGGTGACGCCTTCCATGCCCACCCAGCCTCCTGCGGCGGCCCCGTCGAGCCAACCTGCGCGCCCGGCAGCAGGTGGCGGCATTCACACGCCCTTTGCACGCCCCTCGCATCTCGTTCCGAGTTCGGGAGCGCCGCCTGCGCCGATTGCTCCGCGGCCGTCATTCATGGCGCCGCCGGTCGTACCGGCCAGCCGCCCGTCTGCTGCTTCATCACCGGGCCTGCCCACGCCCACCGCGTCGGCGGCGATTCCGCGCCCATCGGTTGCGGCGCCCGCCGGACCGTCGCGTGCGCCGATCAATCCGTTCCTGGCGAATGACCCGAATGCGAAGGCAAAACGCCTCGCTCGGGCGCTCGTCTCCGATATCGTGGTGTACTTTCCCCAAAAGCGCGACGAGGGCATCAGAGATGGCACCCTCAAGCAGTTGTTTCGCGAGGAAATCAAGAAAAGCTACGAAGAATATGTGGACCAGATCGGGCGCGAATTTGCCGAGGGAACCACGCACTTTCAGGATGCGTTGAACGACGTGCTGGCCGGGGGGAAAAAGCTCTTCTAGTCGGAGAAGCGACAGGCTATCTTTCCTGAGTCAATTCCGACACCGTGCGAGCCGTCCGCCCTCAAGCCGGACGGCTCGTGTCTTACCTGGGAGAACGACATGGCGGACAATGAACGCGCCCGACTGCTGTCCTCGTACGACGATCAGCTCGCCGAGCTGAGGAGGTATCTTTGACCTCGATCACAAGCGGCAAGAGCTGAACGCGCTCGAAGAGCGGATGGGAAGCGCAGACTTCTGGAACAACCAGGAGAGTGCGCAGGGCATCGTTCAACAGGTCAAGGCACTCAAGAATTGGGTTGATCCGTTTCAGGCGATCGTGGATCGGGTCTCGAGCACGCGGGAGCTCGCAGAGCTGCTGGAGGCTGAGCCAGACGCCGAAATGGAGGCTGAGCTGGTACGCGAGACCGATCGCATCGGCGAGGAATTGGAGGCATTCCGGCTTCGGTCGCTGCTGTCTCACCCGGACGACTGGCGTGACGCGCAGCTGGAGATCAGCGCCGGCGCGGGCGGCACCGAGGCGCAGGACTGGGCATCGATGATCATGCGTATGTACACGCGCTGGGCCGAGCGAAAGGGCTTCTCGGTCGAAATCGTCGACTTGAGTGAGGGTGAAGAGGCGGGGATCAAGGGCGCGGTGCTCGAGATCACGGGTCAGAATGCGTACGGCTTCCTGAAGGCTGAGAGCGGAGTTCACCGGCTGGTGCGGATCTCGCCCTTTGATTCCCAGGCCCGACGCCACACGAGCTTTGCGTCGGTGTTCATCTACCCCGTAGTGGACACTGACATCAACATCGAGATCCGCGATGAGGACTTGAAGATCGACGTCTACCGCGCGTCCGGTGCGGGTGGGCAGCATGTCAACAAGACCAGTTCCGCGGTGCGCATCACGCATATCCCGAGCGGTGTCGTGACCGCATCACAGGCGCAGCGATCGCAAGGCAAGAACAAGGCGACCGCGATGAAGATGCTGAAGAATCGACTGTACCAGATTGAGCTGAACAAGCAACTGGCGAAGAAGGCCGAGATGGACGCCAACAAGTCGGACGTGTCGTTCGGAAGCCAGATTCGGAGCTATGTATTCCAGCCATATACGATGGTCAATGATCACCGCACGGAGCTGAAGATCACCGACGTGCAGAAGGTCATGGATGGCGACATCGACCCGTTCATCGAAGCGTTCCTCAAGCAGTCGGGCGGAGTCACAACGGGAGATGTGGCGTGAGCGACGAACTGAATTTCGTGCAGGTCGCACGGCGCGAAAAGCTCGACGCACTTGTTGCAGCGGGCATTGCGCCGTTTGCGTACGGCTTTGATCGCACCCACGAGGCGGCGGACGCCGTCGCGTCGCTACCCGACGGCGTAGAGGAGGGCGAGCGCGTTCGCGTGGCGGGTCGTCTCGTTGCGTGGCGCGGCCATGGAAAAACAGCGTTTGCGCATCTGGCGGATGGCAGTGGCCGCATCCAGCTCTACTTTCGCAAGGACGAAGTCGGCGACGAGGTGTTCGCGCAGCTGGCGCTGTTCGACATTGGTGACGTGGTGGGCGTCAGTGGCCCACTCATGCGCACCCGCACGGGCGAGGTCACTGTGCGTGTGGCGACCATTGACATGCTCGCCAAGTCGCTTCGCCCCCTGCCGTACGGCAAGGAAGAGATCGTGGACGGTGTGACGGTTCGCCATTCCGGGTTCGCTGATCCGGAACAGCGATACCGGCAACGGTACGCCGACCTCGCCGTGCATCCTGAGGTGCGTGCCCTGTTCATCGCGAGGTCGCGGCTCGTCACGTCCATTCGCACCTTCCTCGACGGGCGCAATTTCCTCGAAGTGGAGACGCCGGTGCTGCAGCCCTTGTACGGGGGCGCCACGGCGAAGCCGTTCACGACGCATCACAATGCCCTCGACATGCCGCTCTTTCTGCGCATCGCGGATGAGTTGTACCTGAAGCGGCTCGTTGTGGGCGGCTTCGATCGCGTGTACGAAATTGGGCATGACTTCCGCAACGAAGGCATTGACCGGACGCACAATCCTGAATTCACGATGCTCGAGTTCTATCAGGCGTTCGCGGACTATCGAGAGATGATGACCGTTGTGGAGGCGCTCATTGTGAACGCGTCGAACGCGGTGCGTACGGTGCCTGGTGTTGGCGACACGGTACCGGTGTTCCAGCCACCTTTTCAGCGCATCGAGTGGGTGGCGTCGCTGTCGAAGGCAATCGGTCTGGACGTGATGACGCTGGAGGATGCAGCGCTGCGGAGCCTGGTCCAGGCCCAGGGGATCGAGAAGGTGAACGCCATGAGCCGGCCCAAGCTGCTGGACGAATTGTTTGGTGCGCTCGTGGAAAGCCAGATTGTCGAGCCCACATTCGTCATTGACTATCCGAAGGAGTTGTCACCGCTGGCCAAGCCGAAGCGTGGTGATCCGACATTGACGGAGCGCTTCGAATTGTTTGCGAAGGGGAGGGAGTTGGCGAACGCCTTCAGCGAATTGAACGATCCGCTCGACCAGCGACAGCGCTTCGACGCGCAAGCTCGGCTCCGGGACGCTGGCGACGAGGAAGCGAGCGGCGTGGACGAGGACTATCTGCGCGCGATGGAATACGGGATGCCTCCAATGGGTGGGGTGGGCATTGGCATCGACCGGCTGTTCATGTACCTCACCAATACGGCGAACATTCGCGACGCCATCCTCTTTCCCACAATGCGGCCAGAATGAGTCGGCTCGAGATCTCCATCGCCTGGCGATATCTCCGGAGTCGCCGCGGATCGAAACTGCTGTCGTTGATCAGCGTCATCGCGATTGGCGGCGTGGTGATCGGGGTGAGCGCGCTCATCGTCATCATGGGCGTGATGACCGGCCTGCAGAACGATCTGCGCGACAAGATCCTCATTGGCAGTCCGGACCTGCGCGTGTTGAACTTCGGGTCGGACATGGTGCTGCACGATTGGGATTCCGCTCTGGTCAAGTCTCGCGCGCAACCAGGTGTGGAAGCAGCGGCTCCGTTCGTCATGGCCAAGGCGCTCGTAGGTGCCGGGCACAAGTACAGTGCGGGCGCCTACGTGATGGGCATTCTCCCGGATGGTGAGGGAGGAAAACCGGTCACGACGATCCGTCAGTTCATCACGTCGGGCGATTTCAGGTTCCGGACGACGGACGGGCACAGGATGGGAGCCGTGGTCGGCTCCAAGCTCGCGAACACGCTTGGCGTGGTTCCCGGTATCGATTCGATCACCTTGACGACGATCGGGACCGGGATCAGCCCGATTACGGGAACGCCCATACCGCGCGAAATGCGCCTGGAAGTCACGGGCGTGTTCCAGACCGGCATGTACGAATACGACAACGGCTATATCTACGTGGCGCTGCCGGTGGCTCAGAAGCTCGCGGACATGGGGAATGATGTCACGGGTCTGGAGCTTCGGACACGTGACAGGGAGTCGGCCGCGCAGGTGGCGCAAGATCTTGCTGCGACGTTGGGGTTTCCGTACCGAACGGAGGATTGGCAGGCACAGAACCGGTCGCTCTTTCAGGCGTTGCGGCTGGAGAAGCTCGGCATGACGTTCATTTTGCTCCTGATCATTCTGGTGGCCGCGTTCAACATCGTGGGTACCTTGACCATGGTCGTGGCGGACAAAACGAAGGAAATCGGCATCCTGCGGGCGATGGGCATGCCCGCTGCGTCCATACGACGCATTTTCCTTGTGCAAGGCACGCTCATCGGCGTGGTGGGCACTGGACTTGGCCTCGTGGTTGGCCTGGCCACGTCTGTAGCGCTCGACAAGTACCACCTGATCAGCCTGGACCCGTCAGTATATTTCATCGATCACCTTCCGGTTTCGCGGTCGCCGGTAGATATCGGCCTCACTGTGGGGGCCAGTCTGTTGATTGCCGCAGTGGCCACGATGTATCCGGCGATTCAGGCGTCACGCTTGTTTCCGGTGGAGGCGATGCGAGAATGAGCGTGATCGAGGTCCAGTCGCTCACGAAGTCGTATATCGGCGGCGACGGTGCGCACATCACTGTACTGGACGGTGTTGATCTCACTGTCGAGCGCGGTGAGATGGTGGCGGTGATTGGCGCGAGCGGCGCTGGCAAGAGTACGCTGCTCCACCTGCTTGGCGCTCTGGATCGGCCCACGTCCGGTGTGGTTCGGATTGGCGGGCAGACCCTCTCCGGGTTGAGTGACGACGCAGTCTCGGCGCTCCGGAATCGGACCGTGGGTTTCGTCTTTCAATTCCACCACCTGCTGCGCGAGTTCACGGCCCTGGAGAATGTGATGATGCCGTTGCGCATCGCCGGGCTCGACGATGCGGCGGCTCGGCGCCGCGCGACGGACCTGCTGGGGCGGATGGGATTGGGAGGGCGAATGACGCATCGTCCGTCGGCGCTGTCGGGAGGGGAGCAACAGCGGACGGCCGTAGCCCGCGCCCTTGCCGCGGACCCGTCGGTTCTTCTGGCCGACGAGCCGTCCGGAAACCTGGACCACATGAACAGCGAGCGACTGCACGACCTCTTCGCCGAATTGTCGAGGGAGTTGGAGATTGCGATGGTGGTGGTGACACACAATCGCTCTCTCGCGGCGCGGGCCGACAGGATTCTCCAGCTTGAAGACGCAAAGGTGACCGAGATCGGATTGCCGGAGGTCGTCGTCTGATGGTGTGTGACAGCTGTCATGAGCGCGATGCCGTCGTGAATCTCACGACTATCGAGAACAATGCTGTTCGCCAGCTGCATTTGTGCGAACAGTGCGCCGCCGAGCGAGGGGTGGAGACGTCGGTTGCGACGCCGAAGCACCCGCTTGGCGAGTTTCTTCAGGCGATGCAACAGCAGAGCGTTCCGGCCAGTACGGATGCGGGAAAGTGCGCGTTCTGTGGATTGACGATGAAGGATTTTCGGGCGACGGGGCGAATGGGATGCTCTCGGTGCTATTCCACGTTCGAGTCGAGCATGCGCGAGTTGCTGCGGCGCGTGCACGGCGGTTCGCGGCATACGGGGCGTGCCTACCGTGCGCCGCGGGAGGAAGTGCTGGAGAAGGCCGGTGCGTTGGGTGAGCTACGCGAGCGGTTGCGTCGGGCCATTGAGCAGGAGCAGTTCGAGGCCGCGGCCGAGCTTCGTGATCGTATTCGGGTGCTCGAATGACGCTCGACCTGTCGTTGCTGCCGGACGGCGGCGTGCGGTGGCTGGATGCGTCGGGGCAGCATGCCGATGTGGTGCTTTCCACGCGGGTTCGGTTGGCGCGCAATCTGGAGGGTTATGCCTTTGCTGCGCGCGCCCGCGACGGGGAGCGTCTTCGGGTGTTGGCGCAGGTCCGGGAGGCGCTCCAGCAGGTACCCATTCCCGAGAGCTTCATGGTCCGCGTGGACGAACTCGGCGCGGCCGATCGTGCGATGTTGTTCGAGCGGCACCTGGTGAGCAAGGAGCTGGCGGGGCTGGAGCCTCAGCATCCGCTTCGCAGCGGTGCGGCCGTGTATCTGTCGGACGGCTTGAGCGTCATGATTAACGAGGAAGATCATCTGCGCATGCAGTCCCTGCAGTCGGGCTTCGAGCTGCGCGCGGCGTTCGCCGCGTTGGATCGAGTTGACCGTGAGCTGGGTGCGAGGGTCCCCTTTTCATACCATCCCGAGTTCGGCTTTCTTACGGCGTGCCCCACGAATGTGGGAACCGGAATGCGAGCGTCGGTACTCATTCATCTGCCGGGGCTGGTGTTGACGAAGGAAATCGGCAGGGTATTGGCGGGCCTTCAGCAAATGGGGCTCACGTACCGAGGCTTGTATGGTGAGGGCTCCGAGGTTGTCGGGAATTTCTTCCAGATTTCCAACCAGACGACGCTCGGGCGGTCGGAAGAGGACCTGCTTGATCAATTGATCCGGGTGGTGGGTCACGTGATCGAGCGGGAGGAGGAAGCCCGGCGTGTCCTGTTGCGGGATGCCGGTTATATTATCGAGGACAAGCTCTGGCGGGCGTACGGCACGCTGCGATATGCGCGAAGCCTTACGTTTGACGAAGCGATGAACTATCTGAGCGGCGTTCGTCTGGCTGTCGGACTGAAACTGATCCGTGGCCTGAGTGTATATACCCTCAACAAGCTCCTGATCTTTTCGCAAGCCGCGCATCTGTCGGCAGCGGAAGGGCGCTCGCTCACCGAGAGCGAGACGAACCTCGCGCGCGCCCGCTATGTGCGGAGAGCGCTGGAGGAGGAAGCCAGCGGGGTAGGCTGAGCGGCACGTCCACCTTGGGTCTCTCTGAGGGACTGAATGAACGGCTACAACTTTACTGAGCGGGTGCGGAAGGTTCTCGCCATGGCGCGCGAGGAAGCCGCCCGTCTCCACCACGAGTACGTGGGCACGGAGCACATCCTGCTCGGCCTCATCCGCGAGGGTGAGGGCGTTGCCGCCACCGTGTTGCAGAATCTCTCCGTCGAGCTCGACGAGATTCAGCAGAAAATCGAGGAGACCGTGAAGAAGGGCAAAGCTGCCCAGACGACCGGTCCCGATCTACCCTATACCTCCCGCGCCAAGAAGGTGCTCGAGCTCGCCATGAGCGAAGCGCGGGAACTGAGCCACTCGTACGTGGGCACCGAGCATTTGCTGCTCGGACTGCTGCGCGAAGAGAAGGGCATCGCCGCGCAGGTGCTCACGGACGCGGGCGTCAACCTCGATGCCGCGCGCGCCGAGACGCTGCGCATTCTGGGGACCGAGTCGCCGCAGCCGCAGGGCGGGTCGCAGGCCGCGCAACCGCAGCCGGCCTCGCCGAAGGGTGAGAAGAAGTCCAAGACACCCGCGCTCGACCACTTTTGCCGCGATCTCACGCAGCTCGCAGCCGAGGGCCAGCTCGATCCAACGATCGGGCGCGCGAAGGAGATCGAGCGCGTCATGGAAGTGCTGACGCGCCGCAAGAAGAACAACCCGGTGCTCATCGGCGAGCCTGGTGTGGGCAAGACGGCGATTGTCGAAGGACTGGCGCAGCTCATCGCCAATGGCGAGTGCCCGGAGTCGCTGCGCGACAACCGCGTGCTCTCGCTGGACATGGCGGCCGTCATCGCGGGCACCAAGTATCGCGGCCAGTTCGAGGAGCGGCTCAAGGCGGTGATGAACGAGATCGCCCAGAACAAGAATGTCATCCTCTTTATCGACGAGCTGCATACGCTCGTTGGCGCGGGGGCGGCCGAGGGTGCGATTGACGCGAGCAACATGCTCAAGCCCGCGCTTGCGCGCGGCGAACTGCAGTGCGTGGGCGCGTCGACCCTGAACGAATATCGCAAGTACATCGAAAAGGACGGGGCACTCGAGCGTCGCTTCCAGACCGTTGTCGTCGATCCGCCCTCTATCGAGGAAACGGTCGAGATTCTGAAGGGGCTGCGGAAGAAGTACGAGGATCATCACAAGGTGACGATTCCGGACAGTACACTCGTGCTCGCGGCGAAACAGTCGGAGCGTTATATCACCGACCGCTTTCTACCCGACAAGGCCATCGACGTGATCGATGAGGCGGGAGCGCGTGCGCGACTCGCTGCGCAGGCGCCGCCACCGGAGGTGGCTGCGCTCAAGGCCGATCTCGAAAAGGTGAACACGGAGAAGGAGGCGGCGGTCCGCGACCAGAACTTTGAGCGGGCGGCGTCACTCCGTGACAAAGAACGTGAGATTCAGGGCGACATTCGCAAGAAGCAGGAGGAGTGGGAGCAGCGGCGACAGTCGCATCGGCCGGTTCTGGGCGAGGAAGAGATCGCGTTCATCGTGAGCCGTTGGACGGGCATTCCCGTCACGCGTCTTCAGGAAGCGGAGACGAGTCGCCTGCTCCGCATGGAAGACGAGCTGCATCAGAACGTGATTGGACAGGACGAGGCCATCAAGGCGCTCAGCCGTTCCATCCGTCGCAGCCGCGCGGGGCTCAAGGATCCAAACCGTCCCATCGGCTCGTTCATTTTCTGCGGACCGACGGGGGTGGGCAAGACGGAACTCGCGCGCTCCATCGCCAAGTTCCTGTTTGCCGATGCCTCGGCGCTGATCCGCGTGGACATGAGCGAGTACATGGAGAAGTTCTCCGTGTCACGCCTCATCGGCGCGCCGCCGGGATACGTGGGCTACGAGGATTCTGGCACGCTCACGAAGGCCATTCGTCGCAAGCCGTATTCAGTGATCCTGCTCGATGAAATCGAGAAGGCGCATCCGGATGTGTTCAATATCCTCCTGCAGGTGCTGGATGAGGGTCACCTCACCGACAACTACGGGCGGCAGATCGACTTCAAGAATACGGTCGTCATCATGACGTCCAACGTCGGCGCGCGCGACATTACCAAGGGCAAGGGCTTAGGGTTCACCACGGGTGATGCCACCACGTCGTTCGAGCGGATGCAGGAAAAGGTGAAGGAGGAGTTGAAGGTGGTGTTCAACCCCGAGTTCCTGAATCGCCTGGACGATGTCATCGTCTTCCACCCGCTCAGTCGCGAGCATATTTCGCAGATTGTGTCGATTTTGCTCCGCGATGTCCGCAAGCGGATGGCCGAGGATGATCTCACCATTCGCCTGACCGAGGCGGCCACCGAGCTGTTGGTAAAGAACGGCTACGACGAGAGCTATGGTGCGCGTCCGCTGAAGCGGTCGATCCAGAAGTTCATTGAGGATCCGCTTTCGGACAAGATTTTGCTCGGCGAGTTCACCCGCGGGGACGAAATTGAGGTCGATGTTGCCCTGGATGGCACAAAACTCGAGTTCAAGGTGCTGTCGAGCGCGTCCAAGGCGTAAAGTTTTCGCAGGGAAGCAACCACGGGGAGGTCGGCAGGGTCCAAACTTGGGGACCATGCCGGCCTTTTCCAGTGTATATTGTGTTGATGCGACGTCTGATCCTTCCCGCCGTCGCCCTGCTGCTTGTGGGGGCGACGGCGCGTGCGCAGGACCCCGCGGTTGCCGGGCGATGCGCC
>JBDUCM010000117.1:0-15937 GCA_040003455.1 bacterium | reverse complement strand
TCTTCGCGTCGGCGAGTTCCGCGGCGGCGGCGAGCCCGGCCAATCCGCTTCCAATTACAATGGCGTCGGCGTCGTATGTCGGCATTGGCGTGTGCCTCCTGTACGTCGGAACATACGCATGAACTGCATGCCGTCGACTCTCGTGTCGTGCACATGGTCTCCGACGACGTGAAATCCAAGCTCCGTGCATGATGCAGGGGGATGCTTGGCACCGTTCACGTGCGGTGCGCGGCAGCCCGTGCGCGGTGCGGAGGCGGCGGTGGGCGTTCCGGCACCATCGATGTTCGTTGCGGGAGGTGCGATGTGCTCTCCAGGCACCGACGGCGGGCGATGCGGAAGGTGCGGACCGCGTTCAGTTGCCATGCGGGCGGCGTTCACAGGACATGCGAGGCCAATTGCACGCCGATGGACCTCGTTCATGGCACTGGCAGCGTTCGTTGCGTGAACATCAGTGTGCGTTCACCGAATGTTTGGGTGCGTTGATGCCCCATGCAGGGCGCGTTGCGACCACATGCAGGGCGCGTTGATACCACATGCAGGGTGCGCTACACGGGCACCAGGGCGCCCTGAACGACCATCAGCGTGCGCTGAACGGAGTGCAGGAGCAACTCAACGGACGACAGTCGTGTCTCATCGGCCAGCGGCCAGCCCTGAACGACGAGCAGGCTGGCCTGACTACGCCGTCCGTCCCCTCCAGCCAGCCAGCTGCTTCCCCACCGGCAGGTCGCGCACGCGAACACCGGTGGCTGCGAAGATGGCATTGGCGATTGCTGCTCCCGCCGGCGGAACACCCGGCTCGCCAATCCCGCCAGGCAGTCCCTCACTCTCCACGATGTGCACGTCCACGACATGCGGCGCCGCCTGCATGCGCGCGACTTCATAGTCAGCGTAGTTGCTCTGCCCCACGCGCCCTTTCGCGAACGTGACCTGACTGTAGAGCGTGTTGCTCATGGCCATGATGAGCGCCCCTTCCATCTGCGAGCGCGCGCGATCGGGGTTGGCAACGAAACCAGCGTCCACCGCAACGGTGGCGCGCGGAACGAGCACGGTGCCATCGTCCTGTACGTCGACTTCGACCACCATCGCGACGTACGACAGGAAGCTCCGATGGATCGCAATGCCACGTCCGCGCCCGCGCGGGAGTGCGGTGCCCCATCCTGCGTGCTCGGCAGCCAGCCTGACCACACCCTTGGCGCGCGCGCTGTCCATCGGGTAGTCCTTCCACGTCGCCCCGTAGTTGCCCGCGGGCTTCACCAGGCCTTCCTTCGACAGGTCGGCCTTGCGATCCGGACCAATGAGGTCGAGGAGGAACGCAACGGGGTCCTTGCCACTCGTGTGCGCGAGTTCGTCGACAAAGGAGCCGATCGCGAATCCGTGATGAATGGCATGCACCGATCGATACCAGCCAATGCGCGCATGCGCCTTTGCCGGTCCGATCTCGACACTCATGTTGGGAATGGCAAACGGAATGTCGCTCGCGCCGTTGGTCAGTTCATCCGGGTCGGCACCGGCAACATTGGGCGCGAAGGTGGCTCCGATGGCCGGGTATGCCGACCGGTGGCGCCAGGCAACCACCTTGCCGTGCGCGTCCATGCCCGCCTCGAGCCGGTGCGCGGCGACACTATGGTAGTAGCTGTACCTGATGTCGTCCTCGCGCGTCCACTGCACGCGAACGGGGGCACCGATGGCACGCGACAGGAACGCTGCCTCACAGATGAAGTCGGGCTTGGACTTTCGTCCGAAGCCGCCGCCAAGCAGGGTAACGTGCACGGTCACCTTGGCGACATTGATCTTGAGGAAACTCGCAATCGTGTTGCGCGCGTCCTGCGGCGATTGCGTTGGAGCCCACGCTTCCACCGCACCATCCACCACGCGCGCAACGGCGACCACCGGCTCCATCTGCGCGTGCGAGAGATGCGGAATGAAGTACTCGGCAGACACCTTCCTGCTTGCCGACGCGAGCCCCTTCTCCACGTTGCCTTGCGTGCGGCCCGGCTTGCACGCGGACCGCACTGTGGATTGGAGCGACGCCTTGTACTCCGTGGAATCGTACGAGGCGTTTGGCCCGTCGTCCCAGGTGATCTTCAGGGCATCGCGTCCCCTGATGGCCGCCCATGTGTTGCTGGCGATGACCGCCACGCCGCCGAGTGGCTGGAAGCCGCCGGGCATTGGCGCTGGTGGAATCTGCACCACGCGTTCGACGCCCGGGATCTTCAGCGCGACGCTGTCATCCACGGAAACCACCTTGCCGCCCCATACTGGCGGACGGGCAATGACAGCCGTCTTCATGCCGGGGAGGATCACGTCTGCCCCATAGACTGCGGCGCCAGTAGTCATGGGCACCAGGTCGATGGACGGCATCTTCTTTCCCTGCCAACGTCGCTCGGCAACGCTCTTGAAGCGCAGTCGCTTCTTTGCGGGCATCGGCAACGTACGCGCGGTTGCGACAAGCGACGCAAAGGTGGCGGAGCGACCCGTTGCCTCGTGAATGACTTCGTGTTGGCGAGCGCGGACCGAGCCGGGATTCACGCCCCACTGTTTTGCGGCCGCGTCTTCGAGCAGCGCGCGCATCGTCGCGCCGGCTTCGCGGTACTTCACGAGAAAGTCGCGCACGCTGCTCGACCCGTCCGTGTTCTGCGAGCCGTACTTCTTGTCATTGCCGTCGGCCTGTTCCACGCGGCACTTTGACCAGTCGGCTTCCATCTCGTCAGCGATGATCATCGGCATCGTGGTGCGGATGCCCTGCCCCATCTCCGACCGATGGCACACGATAGTGACCATGCCGTCGGCATGCAGCGTGACATACGCCACGGGGGACCACGGCTCGGCCCACATGGTGGTGAATCGCTCGGCGGCATCAAGGCGGCGGATGCCGGCGCTCCCGGCAACGATGACCAGTGCACCTGCGCCGAGGTGCTGGAGGAAGCGCCGGCGATCGAGGTCGGCGGGTTCCTTTGGCGTGGCAGGGTTGTTGATCATGGTGCCTTGCCCGCCGCGGCCTTGATGGCGGCCCGGATGCGAGGGTACGTCCCACAGCGGCAGATGTGACCCGTCATCGCGTCGTCGATGTCGTGGTCGGTCGGCTTCGGGGTTGTCTTCAACAGCGCCGCCGCTTCCATGATCTGCCCTGACTGGCAGAAGCCGCATTGCGGCACGTCCAGCTCGCGCCACGCGATCTGCGCGGGATGTTCGCCGGTGGGATGCAGCCCTTCGATGGTGACGACGGTTCGTCCGTCGAGCTTGGCCATGTTCATCTGGCACGCGCGCGCCGGCTTGCCGTCAACATGCACAGTACAGGCGCCGCATTCGGAGATGCCACATCCGTACTTGGTTCCCGTGAGTGCGAGTTCGTCGCGGAGGAACCAGAGGAGCGGCATGGTCGGGTCGCCGTTAAAGGTGCGACGGGCGCCGTTCACGAGGAGAGAGATCATCGCGAGCCTATGGGTGGGGAGTGCCCTGTGGTTGTAACGAAATCAGGGCGGCTCGGCAATGACCACCTCGACGCCCAGACCGCTAGCGGCACGGGAGCGCATGGCGGCGCCACGAAAATCTCCATAAGATGACAGCATGGGCCCGGCCTGACACCGGGCTCCCACGCCAACCGGTTTGGGAAAAGATGAGCAAATACTCATTGCGCGTGAACGGCCAGACGCATTCCGTGGACGTTGCATCGGATACGCCGATGCTGTGGGTGCTCCGCGACGCGCTGGGACTGGTCGGCACCAAATACGGGTGCGGCATTGGCGAGTGCGGCGCGTGCACCATTCACGTGGACGGCAAGCCGGTCCGCGGCTGCCAGACACCGGTATCGAAGGTGGGAACGGCCGCCATCACCACCATCGAAGGCCTCGACGCCGGCGCGAAACATCCGCTGCAACAAGCCTGGTGCGAACTCGACGTTCCACAATGCGGCTACTGCCAGGCGGGCCAGATCATGACGGCCGCCGCACTGCTCAAGAGCACGCCGCATCCCACGGACACGGACATCGACCGCGAGATGGACCAGAACCTGTGCCGATGTGCGTCATACGTACGCATCCGAGCCGGCATCAAGCGCGCCGCGGAAATTGCCGGCGGCGCCCCGTCACTCAAGGGAGGCAGCCAGTGACTCGCCCATCCGATACGTCGTCGCTGGCGATGGATCGCCGCGCCTTCATCAAGGTGAGTGCGCTGCTCGGCGGCGGCCTGCTCGTTGGCACGTACCTGCGCTCCGGGCCCGACTCCGCCTTTGCCGAGCCCGCGCCGGCGGCCGACTTTACGCCCAATGCCTTCATCAGCATCGCGCCGAATGGCACGGTCACCATCATCGCGCCCAACTCGGAAATGGGGCAAGGCATCAAGACGTCCCTGCCGATGATCGTGGCCGAGGAGCTGGACGTGGCGTGGGAGAAGGTGGTCATCGTGCAGGGCGACCTGAACCCCGCCTACGGGCGACAGATGTCGGTGGGCAGCGGGTCCACCGTAGGGAACTTCACCGCGTTGCGCCGAGCCGGCGCCACTGCGCGCGCGATGCTCATCGCGGCTGCCGCGCAAACGTGGGGAGCGCCGGCAAGTGAGTGCACCACCGAAAAGAGTGTCGTGGTGCACGCTGCGTCCAGGCGTCGCGCGAGTTACGGCGAGTTGGCAACGAAAGCGGCAACGATGCCCACGCCAGCCGACGTTCCACTCAAGGACACGAACGACTTCAAGCTGCTCGGCACACGCGTGCCCGGAGTGGACAACGCGAAGATCGTGAAGGGCGAATCGCTCTTCGGCATCGATGTGCGGTTGCCCGGGATGGTGTATGCCACGTACACCAAGTGTCCGGTCTTTGGCGGCAGCGTCGCGAGCGCCAACCTCGACGAGGTGAAGTCACGACTCGGCGTTCGTGACGCGTTTGTCCTCGATAACATTCCTGGACTCCCATCCGGCGTCGCGATCGTTGCGGACTCCACGTGGAATGCATTCAGCGCCACCAGGGCATTGAAGGTGAAATGGAACGAAGGCGCCGTGGTGAGCCAGAATAGCGCGGAGATGGCGAAACAGGCGGAGCAGCTCGCGAAGGGCACGCCGCCCGATGCGCTGCCCGCGGACTCCACGCGCGTTGAAGCGGCGTATCACTATCCATTCCTCGCGCACGCCACGCTCGAGCCGCAGAACTGTACGGCGCTCTTCAAGAACGGCGTGATGGAGATGTGGACGCCCACGCAGATGCCCGCTGTCGGCCAGGGTCTCGTCACACGCGCGCTCGGTCTCGCGCCAAAGGATGTAGTGGTGCACATCACGCGACTCGGCGGCGGATTCGGCCGGCGCGGCAGCAATGAGTTTTCAATCGAGGCGGCGGCGATCGCCAAGCGGCTCGACGGCATTCCCGTGAAGGTGATGTGGATGCGCGAGCAGGACTTCGCGCACGACAACTATCGCTCGAATGGCTGGCACTTCTTTACCGCCGGACTCGATCGCGCCGGCAAGGTCGTGGCATTGCACGATGCGTTCGTGAAAATGCAGGGCGGTCCCGGCGACATGAGCGCGAGCGGGTTTCCGTTTACCGCCATTCCGGGATCGAAGGTGGCGTCGAGCAAGCTGCCCGCCGGCATTCCCACCGGATACTGGCGCGCTCCCGGCGACAACGGGAACACGTGGGCCACGCAGTCGTTTGTCGACGAGCTCGCCCATGCGGCGGACCGAGATCCCAAGGCGTACACACTCGATCTGCTCGACGCGGTGCCCGCGTCGGCTCGCGGATTTGATCGCGCGAAGATGAAGACCGTGATCAACCTTGCGACGGAGAAGGCCGGTTGGGGTCGTTCGCGTCCGCGTGGCGAAGGACAGGGATTGGCCATCACGCATACCAACAACGCCTACGTTGCGATCGTCGCCGATGTGACGGTCAGTCGCGCAGGCGATCTCGCGATTACGCGACTCGTCGCGGCGATTGACTGCGGCACCGTCATCAACCTCAGTGCGGCCGAGGCCCAAGTGCAGGGTGCAATGCTCGACGGCATCAGCGCTGCGTGGTTCCAGAAGATCCTGATCGAGCGTGGCGCTGCCGAGCAGACGAACTTCAATGACTACCCGATGTTGCGCATGGCCAAGGTGCCGCCGGTGGTGGACGTGCAGTTCGTGAAGTCGAGCGCGCCGCCGACGGGGTTGGGCGAGCCTGGGCTACCTGCGGCGGCGCCGGCCGTGTGCAACGCGATCTTTGCTGCGACGGGCAAGCGAGTGCGCACGTTGCCGATCATGGATACGGACTTGAAGTGGGCGTGATGGGGTGATCGCCGAAGTCGATGTGAGGCTCAACCCCGTCACGTAGCCATCTTTCAACCCTCACGCGTACCGCCAGTCGTCACATCACGCTACCTGTAGTTGGCGCGCTTGGCGTCGCGCTTTGAAATCCGCACTTGTCGCACCCTGAAATTTGTCGTGGCTCCCTGCTCCAGGTCACGCCTCGGCTGTCGTTGCCGCTGTCGTACGTGGGCGAGCGGTGAACAATGGATTGCGTGATGCGATCACCGCTCCGACTGGCTGAACTGCCACTCGAGCAGGGCATACATCGCGACCACGGGAAGGAGGGCCGCGATGCAGACGGCAAGGATGTTTTGCGGTAGCGCCGCGTTTACGAAGAGCAACGCACGTTCCGCCATGGGCACCACCACCTGTGCACCGGTGCTGGTGTAGCGCGCGTCCACGCCGATGAGCCCCATCGTGAGCAGGGCCGGCACCCAGACGAGCGCGCGGCCGAGTGTCGTCCCCACGAGGGCGAACCGGCGCCAGCGGCGAAACTCCGCGGCCCACGCCATGAACAGGGCGAGCACCGCCACCGTGGCCAGGTTCAGCAGCCGCATGCGCGCCGATTGCGTGCGACTTGGCGGGAACGCCCGGCTTGCCGAATACTCCTCGTATGGCACGGGATGCCCGAACACGGCCGTGGTGAGGCGGGCGTACTGCCACTTGACGAATGCGTCGGAGCTGCCCTTTACCGACGTGTACGGATTGAAGAGGGCGATGCCGAGCACGGTGATGGTGTCCGCTGCTGCTTGTTCGCCCCACGGCGCCGTGATCACCGGCACCGTCTCGCTACCCATGCGCGACCAGTACTCGAGCGACACACGCGTTGGGCTGCTGAAGTAATCGCCCCTCGCGTACCAGGAATGTGGTGCGTTGGTGTCCGGGCGCTTGGTGAAGCGCAGGAACGGGATGTCGATGGACATGCCGATGAGCACCGCCACGAGCATGGCGATGTTGCCAGGGATGAGCACGGTGAGCAGCCGCCGGCGGTGCGAGAATGGCAGCGCCTTGAGCCAGTCCACCCGGCCGCGAATGCTGTCGTACGAGGAAAGCAGGGCGATGCAGTACATGAAGAGCCACTGCCCGTTCAAGGCAGCAAACAACATGAGCCCCCAGAATACCATCACGGTTGGTGCCACCGCTGCCCTGATGGTGAGAGCTGTCACCGGCGACACCATGCGTGCGCCCAGCGTTGCCGCGCGCGATGCCGACCACCGCATTCCGGTTTGCTCTTCCCTGTCCTCCGTGGCGAGCAGGTCGCTGCGTCCCCCGCGTATTTCTCCGTGGTTCGCCCCAACGAAAGACGCCGGCGCCGATGCACCTTCCGGCTCTGGAGGCGCAACCTGGAGCGCATCCGGCACCACCCGCCATGCCGCGAACAGCGCCCCCGGAATGGCCAGGGCGAGCAACACAGGTGCAACATGTGATGGAGAGGCATACGCGACGGCGGCGCTGGCCAGCCCGAGCACGCCCCAGGGCAGCAGCACCACGCGCGCGCGTGATGCGTTCACTTCGGCTGGCCGGACCAGGCTCGACACGATCACCGCAAGGATCACCGTGACGAGCGCGTCGAGCCGGATGTCGATGGTGCCGACCGGCGAGTGTTGCACCTGTGACGCAATAACCCAGGCCACGAGCGGGGGCGTGATCACCAGGAGCGACACCGAAAGCCGCGCCGCGAAGAGATCGCGCCCGCGGATGGGAAGCCCAAGTTCGAACAGGTTCGCGCGCATGGGGAACACGCGCCAGAGTCCCAACACGAGCGGGAAGAGCCCTGCCACTGCCGCCACTGGCCACCGTACGAGCAACACGCCCGCTACGAGTGACATCACTGCGAGGCGCCGGTTGAGGTATTGGCGCATGAGGACCGCGATCATGCCGGCGACTCCGCGCGCGCACCCCCGACCAACTCCACGAAGAACTCCTCGAGCGGCACGCTGGCACAGCGCGCATCGGTGATCCCGAGCGACGACGCAAGCAGCGCCTCGACCTCTGCCGGCGCGCCCCGGAAGACAGCGCGCCAGTCGCCGTACACCACGCGCGTCCGCATGAACCCGGGCAGCTGGCACAATGCAGCCTCCGTGGTTGAATACTCGGGCATGATTGCCACGCAGTAGCCCTCGCGCAGGTCATCCAGCTCCTCGTCCAGCCGGATGGTGCCGTTGTCGAGCAGCACCACGCGTCCGCCGAGTCGCTCGACGTCGTTCAGGTGGTGCGACGAGACGAGGATGGACGTGCCCTCGCGGTTGAGCAGCTGGATGGACGTCTCGAGGAACTCGCGGCGTGCTGCGGCGTCGAGTCCGGCGGCCGGTTCGTCGAGCAGGAGCAGCTCGGGGCGATGACAGACGGCGCAGAGAAGCGCCACCTGGCGCGCCTGCCCCATGCTCAACTTGCCGATCTTCGTGGTGTTGCCAACGAGTCCGAAGCGCTTCAGCAGTTCCTTTTCCAGCGACGGGTCCCACGTGGGAAACAGCGTGCGGTGGAAGGCGAGCATCTCGTCGATGCGGAACTGTCCCGGCAGCGCCTGACCACCCGCGACGTAGCCGATGCGGCGCTTCACGTCCACAGGATGGTCGGTTGGCGAGAGGCCGAACACCCGCACCGATCCGGCCTGCGGGAAGAGCATGCCCATGGCGATCTGCATGAGCGTGGTCTTGCCCGTGCCGTTGCGCCCCACGAGCGACACCACCTCGGCTTCATGCACGCCGAACGTGACACCGGCTAGCACCGGTTGGCCGCGCACGAAGGCGCGGTGCACGTCACGGAACTGGAGGATGGCGGGGTTGGTCACGTGTTCTCCTTCCTTCGGGGAGTGGGTCCGTTCGTGAGCGACTGGTCGGCTTCCCGGACGATGCGAAGCACGTCGGGCAGCCGCAGTCCGGTGAGGTAGGCTTGCGTGAGGAGGGCCTGGGCGGATTCATGGAGTTGCGCGTTCACCGCCGCCTGCTTCGTTTTCGGGAAGTGCGCGGCCACGAAGGTGCCGCGACCACGGTACGACTCGATGTAGCCGAGTGCCTCGAGCTCGTCGTAGGCCTTCTTGACGGTGAGCGGCGCGATGACGAGCTGTTCGCTGAGTTCCCGGTGGGAGAGCATCCGGTCGCCGCTCCGGAGCCGCCCGCCGGCGATGGCGTCCATCACCTGGCGCATGATCTGCCGGTAGATGGGCAGGCCGTCGGATGGATTGACGAGGAATTGCATGGTGATATATAACTATATATCACTTGAACGCGTGTCAAGCCGACGAGGAATCACCCGATGAAGGCATCGTTGCTTGGGGTAGGTGGGCTGGTGTCGCTGGTGGCGTCGTCGCTGACGGCGCAGTCGCCGCTCGTATCGTACCGCGTGACCCCCTCGGCAGTGGATCCCGCGCAGCGCCGCTTCGACGAGGCCCACTACGTTGTGTTCGACCCCGCGGTGCGCCCGGATGCACCACTGCTGGTGTTCATGCCCGGCACCGGTGGTCGCCCGCTCAACACCAGCGAGTTCGCCGACGTGGCCGCGCGGCAGGGCTACCGCGTGATCGGCCTGGAGTATGTGGACACACCCGCCGTGGCGCAGGTGTGTCCGCGCGATCCGGCCCCCGCGTGCTCGGAGCAGGTGCGCGCGAAGCGCATCTTCGGCGACAACGTGACGTCACGCATCGACGACCGGCCCGAGGAATCGATCGCGGCGCGCCTCGTGGCGCTGCTGTCCTACCTCGACCGGCAGCATCCCGCCGAGCAGTGGGGGCAATACGTGAAGGCGGGACAACCCGATTGGTCGCGCATGGCGCTCTCGGGTCTGTCGCAGGGCGCCGGCATGGCCGCGTTCATTGCGCAGAAGACGCCGGTTGCGCGCGTGGTGCTCTTCTCCAGCCCCTGGGACAACTACGGCCCGCGCCAGACGCTCGCGCCGTGGGTCACGCGTGGCGCGGGCGCCACGCCGGCTGACCGGTGGTACGCGGCGTATCACGCCCGCGAGAACACCGCCGACGTGATTGCTCGTGCGTACGCGGCGCTCGGCATCCCCTCGGCGCACGTGCACGTGTTCACGCTCGAGCCGGCGAATACGCGGGGCGCGAACCCGTACCATCCCAGTGGCGTGGCCAATGGGGGGACGCCGCGAAAGGCCGATGGCACCCCGGCGTATCTCGACGAATGGCGCGCGATGCTCGGCGACGTGCACTGATCATCACGGCGATTGCCGGTCAGGCCCTTGCCTTGAATTCCCGCCTGCGCGGGGCGTAGCCGCCCGCCGCCGGGGCATCGTGCAAGAACACCTACAGAGTAGCCAGCGGACGAACAGGGAATGGCTGGATCAAGGCCGCCGCGGGCCCTCCATCGTGGCTCCTCCAATCGCCACCATCCTCCGGAAACCGTCCAGGGCGGACGCGGGTCAAACCCAGCGTGATCTCACTCCGGCTGGGACGACTCGCCGCGACGCGAGACCGACGCGAAGGGTTCTGGGGATCGGCGGTCGTGGCGGTCGGCATCACTTTGGGGTGGATCGCAGGCATACTGCTCGCGTTGCGTCAGCCGACATCGGCCACCGACGCGCCATCCGAGCGCACGCCGGCGCGCGAGCAGGTTGTGCAATTGGCCCTGCCAATTCCGTACGATGTGACGCCACGCGTCGAACGACCGCTTCCGCCCGCGCACGATACTCCTCAGCCTTCGCACGCAATCGAGACGTCGGCGGCGCCACACGACACGGGCGCGACCACCGTGACGGCTGAACTAGCCCCGTCTCCGGCTACGTCAGTCGAGAGGCCCGCACTGTCCAACCCGATGGCGCCTTCCATATCGACGCGGCTGCTTCCCGCGCGGCCGGTTGCAGCACCTTGGTACTCGGCTCCGCAGCCGCGCAATCCGTTCGGGGGTGGCAGACAACGCACCGCCGCCGAACGCGATTCCATTCTCGGCGCGCTCGGCCCTGAGGTTCCGCAGCTCGCTGCTGAACGACGCCCTACGCAGGGCGAAGTCGATGCCCGATCGAAGGAGGCGATGCTCAAAATGCGTCTTACCGGGCGGGTCCTGCTTGTCCCACCGGACAATTCCGGTGGCCTGATCACCGGGACCATCCCGGTGCCCTTCCTCTTTGGTCGCGGCCCGTCAAAGGCGACGAATCGGCGCGACAGTGCGACGCGCTCGGCTGGTCAGGCGATCCTGGAGCGGCTACGACAGCGCGCCGACTCGTTGACACGAGTGAGGAACGATTCAGCCGCGAGGCACGTCGGCGATCCTTGATCGCGGTCGCTGAACGAGTGTTCCTCCATCGGCTCATCACCGTTCCGCAGACCGATCGCGTTTACGTCATCGAGGAAGGCCGCATCGTGGATTCGGGACGCCCCTACGCCCCGAGCACGGCCTCAAAGTACCGGGGCAGGTCGATGACCAGCGGTGTCTGCGCATCGCCGGGGTGCCACGTTACCTCGTCGACGAGCACCTCCAGCCGAGCATCGGCCGGCGTGGAGCGCTCGAACGTGCGTGCGTCGAGGTCAACGATCCAGTAGTCGAGGACACCTTCATCGCGGAACAGCGTTCGCTTGGCAACACGGTCAGCACGCACCGTGCTCGGCGACAGCACCTCCGCGGCCAGCAGCAGTCGTCCGACGTCCAGGAACTGTTCCGCCACGCGCCCGTTCACGAGTGGGACGACGAATACATCGGGCTGCACGAGCCGAGTGGGGGAAAACACAACGTCGGCCGGAGCGATGAGCGCGTCGCCGATGGGTTCTCGCCGCAAGTAGTCGCGAAGGAGTGCGTACAGTTCGCCCACGGCTCGCTGATGCCGCCACCGCGGTGACGGACTCACCAACAGTTCCCCGTCGATGACCTCGTACCGGTTGCCGTCGTCGGGCAGCGCCTGAACGCCGGCGACCGTCCATCGATGCGTGAGCTGTGGCATGGACATTATGATAAGCCTCGAGGTGCTCCACCGGAATCACCGGCTGCAGTTACCGATTGCCTGAGACGCCTCGTTCCTCGACGACGTCAGGCACCTCGAGCAATCGTCCGGTGAGCCGATCGCCCGTCGGCTCCAAGGGTGATCCAGACATGGCGGTGGACGTCCCCCGCCAGAGGCATGTCCGGTTTGGCCTGTGATTTCGCAAACAATAGTAGGCGGGGTTGCCAACGGCGGTACTCCGGCTCCGCCTCGATATAAGTCAATACAAGGCAGCCGCTGGCGACGTAGATCGCCTTCGGCAGCTCTTGAAACGCGTTCATCCCTGACTGGGGCGTGTAGTCCAGGCGACGTGCATGAAACAACGTGGCGCCATGGGCAATCACACTCATGTCAAGAAGTTGGCGGCGGCGGAGCGTGTTGCGTGCGAAGGGTTGTGTTTGACGTGGTAGGCACTTCTAACAAACGGAGAACTTTTTCATGCAAGTCAACCATCGATGCGTCTTGACGCGGCTGACGGCCGTATTGGCCGTGATCATGACGCCGGCCAGTGCGATCGCGCAGCATGCGACAATGACATTCGTGCCGCCGGCATGCGCCGCTGGGCGTAGCGCTGACATCGGCCCGACGTACACTGAAGCCGGCTATCTATTGTCCGGGGGCAATCCGACATTGCCTTTCTCTCTGGGTGAATGGTGTGCGGACGCACACGACTATCCAGGTCCAAACATCTTCGGCAATTTGAATGGCACGTTCGTTCATCTCACGAAAAAATGACGGTGGCGCGTTCGCTCTGGATGCCATCGACCTGACGTTCCTGGGCAATCATTCCGTCGACATCGACCCCGCTCTCGACGTCCGCTTTATCGGCAATCTCCGCAGCGGTGGGCAGGTCTTCAACGATTTCGTGATCCCCGCGAGGACGTCCGGCCCGCCGGTATTCGCCACGCATGCGTTTGATTCGACGTTTTCCGACCTCGAAAGCGTCGATATTCAACCGTCCTGCACGAGCGGGTGCTACGTGTTCTCGAACGTGCAACTGGACGCCGTCGTCACTGCCGCACCGGAACCGGCAAGTCTCACACCGCTGGCGACAGGACTGGCGGGAGTGCTGGGCGTTGGCATAACGCGTCGGCGGCGCCACCAATAGTCCTTGTCGTCGGGCTCACTGTGATCGTTCCGCGGTGAGCTCGACAGCATTGGTGTAGTTCGGGTCGGGGCCAGATCATCACGCACCAACGAGTGCTCTGGGTTGCCTCGCCCGTCCACTCCCGATTGACGCTCGCGGCGACTGTCAAGACAGATGTCGCGTAGTCACGTCATGCGACGCGAGCTGATGGTGTAACGTCCTCGCAACTAGCGTCATACCGCCGTCACCGACCGAACAAGATGCGCCTCGGTTCTGGTGTTCTATACCTACCGCCGCAACGGTCGGCCATTCCGGTAACAGAATGCAAAATGGACCCGTTCACACCCTCTGTCGAAGAGAGTCGAACGCGTCCATCTGCGGTCCCCCATCATCATTTAGTCGGTGCGACAACCACGAATATCAAAAATGCGACAAAGACCAAGATCAAATCGCGACAACTACAACCCTGCATGAGGGCCATCGGCGTTACTGCACCGCGTTGATCATGTCGAAGATCGGCAAGTACATGGCGACCACCATACCGCCAACCACAACACCGAGGAACACGATCATCACCGGCTCCATGAGGCTGAGCAGGTTGGACACCGCGGCGTCTACCTCTTCGTCATAGAAGTCGGCAATCTTCGACAACATTTCGTCCAGCCCGCCGGTCTGTTCGCCGACGGCGATCATCGAGATGACCATGGGCGGAAACACCGCCGACTTCTGCAACGGCGCCGAGATGGTTTCGCCGCCCGCGATGCTCGTCCGCGATTCCATGATGGCGTCGGAGATCACGCGATTGCCCGCGGTCTTCGCCGTGATCTCAAGGCCGTCGAGAATGGAGACGCCGGAGCCGATCAGTGTGCCGAGTGTGCGTGTGAAGCGCGACACGGCCGACTTGCGGAGCACGTCGCCGAGTACAGGCGCCTTCAACATGAGCTTGTCGATGGCCAGCTTGCCGTCGGAGGTGGCGTAATACCGCTTGAGAAAGGTGACCGCTCCGAACCCGAGGCCGCCGACCAGCCACCAGTAGCTGCGCAGGAAGGTGGACATGTTGATGACAACGCGCGTGGGCAACGGCAGTGGCAGGCCGACGCTCGCGAACATCTTCTCGAACACGGGAATGACGAAGATGAGCAGTACGCTGATGGCGATGAACGCGACGCTCGAGATGACGCCAGGATAGATCATGGCGCCCTTTACCTTGCGGATGAGGGCGTCGTTCTTTTCCATGAACGTGGCAAGGCGCATGAGGATGGTGTCGAGAATACCACCCGCCTCACCGGCGGCGACCATGTTCACATACAACTCGCTGAACGCCTTGGGGTGTTTGCCCAGCGCGTCGGCCACGGTGTGACCACTCTCGACGTCGAACACGACGGCGTGCGTCACATCCTTGAGTGCGGGGTTCTCGCTCTGCTTCGCGAGGATGTCCAGTGCCTGCACAAGCGGGAGACCCGCGTTGATCATCGTGGAGAACTGGCGCGTGAAGATCACGATGTCGCGCATGGAGATCTTGCCGCTGCGCTTCTTCTTCTTGGCGACGGCGGCCTCGTCGATCTTGACGACGTTGAGGCGCTGGCGCTTGAGCTGGGCAACGACCTCGTCCCGATTGGGCGCGTCGATCGTGGCGGTCCGCAGGTCGCCGTTGAGGGCGCGCGCGGTGTAGGTAAACGATGGCATGGGGAAGCCTCAGGTCGTTGCTGCGGACTATACGTGCATGATGCGGAGGGGCTCGAGGCGCTCAGCGCCTTCCGGCAACCTGGCCCGCCATACCGGGCGGGCCGGCCTTCTTGCCATCATCATCCGACGTCTGCCCGATCATGCGAAGGAACTCGGTGGGGTCGTGTGAAGCGCGGAGGCAGTCGTCAAGCGCGACTTCGCGGTTCATGTACAACGCATAGAGCGCGTCGTTCATGGTCTGCATTCCGAACTTCTTGCCCGACTGCATCGTCGAGTAAATCTGGTGGATCTTGTCGTCTCGAATGAGCGCGCGCACAGCGGGGGTGACCACGAGAATTTCCGCGGCCATCGCGCGGCCGCGGCCCTTGGCCTTCGGCAGCAGCGTCTGCGTGATGATGCCTTCGAGCACGAAGGCCAACTGCGCGCGCACCTGGCTCTGCTGATGACTGGGAAACACGTCGATGATGCGATTGATCGCCTCGGCCGCACTGTTGGTGTGCAGTGTGGCGAACGCCAGGTGACCGGTTTCCGAGATGGTGAGCGCAGCCTGAATGGTATCCAGGTCGCGCATTTCGCCGATGAGGATGACGTCGGGGTCCTGCCGCAAGGCGTACTTGAGCGACGCCTGGAAGCTCTTCGTGTCCGTCCCCACCTCGCGCTGGTTGACGATGCAACCCTGGTGGCGGTGGATGAACTCGATGGGATCTTCGACGGTGATGATGTGACCCTTCCGCTCCTTGTTGATCTTGTCGATCATCGCGGCGAGGGTGGTGCTCTTGCCCGATCCCGTGGGGCCAGTAACGAGCACGAGCCCACGCGGACGCTCGGCCATCTTCCTGATGACGTCCGGGAGCTTCAGGTCATCGAAGGTCTTGATGCTGAACGGGATTTGGCGGATGACCATGGACACGCAACCACGCTGCTTGAAGCAGTTGCCGCGAAAGCGCGCGAGGTTCTGGATGCCGAACGAGA
>JBDUCM010000282.1:0-4721 GCA_040003455.1 bacterium | reverse complement strand
TTCAAGCGCGAGACGGGATTGTCACCAGCGGAATGGCGGCGACAGCATCAAGGGTAGAGCGACACCAACCCACGAAGCCGGTCCGGGTCCGCGAGGGCGTCGATCTCCACGATCTTTCCGCGCACAATGGTGAAAGCCAGGACCGACATTGGCTGCCCCGCCGCATCGAAGGCGATGAACCCGGCGGCTCCATTGACGAACACATGCCGCACCGATCCCGCCCGTGGTCCGAACATTCGGGCATTCTCGGCCACGGCCTTCGCGCCACGGATCAGACGCGAGGCGCCGGGACGCGCGGAGCCGAGGTCACTCCTCAGTACCACATCGGGATCGAGCACGGCAACGAGCGCGTCGAAATCGCCGCCGCGCGAGGCGGCGAGAAACGCCTCCACGACTTCGCGATGCCGCTTGACGTCGCTCTCGTCGTAGTCGCTGGCCACGCCACGAACGCGACGTCTCGCTCGGCTGGCCAGTTGGCGCGTTGCCGCCGGTGAGCGTTGGACGATGAGCGCGATCTCGTCGAACGACACGGCGAACATGTCGTGCAGCACGAACGCGAGCCGCTCGGCAGGCGACAGCGTTTCGAGCACCACGAGCACGGCGAGGCTCACCGAGTCCGCGAGCAACGCCTCGTGCTCGGCATCCATGCTGGTGACGATGGGATCGGGCACGTGCACCGTCATGGGCTCTTCGCGCCGAGTGGCGCGGGCGCGGAGCATGTTGAGGCTCACACGTGACACGATGGTGGTGAGCCAGCCGCCCATGTTCTGCACCGCGTCCGTATCGGCACGACTGAACCGGAGCCACGACTCCTGCACTGCGTCGTCCGCTTCGCTCAGTGAACCAAGCATGCGATAGGCAACCGCCCGCAGGCGGCGTCGGTGCTGTTCGAATTGCGTGGCCAGCCAGTCGTGCTCGGGCATTGTCACACTCTCTCGTCGCGTGGTGTCATGCTGATGACACGCACGATCGTGCCGATGTGACGCGGAGCGGTTTCCACGTCAGGACTCGGCACATGCGAACATTCTCGAGGAGCAGCATTCATGGAAGCACGGATGGGTAACCCGGCGATGGTCATACCAAACGCGTTGCAGGCGCTACAGGCGCTATCGAAGGCGGTGCAGAACTGCGGCGTTTCGCCAAAGACCATGGAACTGATGCACCTGCGCGCCAGCCAGATCAACGGCTGTGCCGTGTGCGCGGTTCAGCACCCGAAGATCGCCAGGAAGCTGGGCGAAACGGATGAGCGGTTGTTCGCGGTGGCCACCTGGCGCGAGACGCCGTACTTCACTGATGCCGAGCGCGCGGCGCTGGCGCTTACGGAGGCGGCGACTCGGCTCAGTGACAAGCCGGACCCGGTTCCGGACGATATCTGGAATGAAGCGGCGCGGCACTATGACGAGACAGGGCTCGCCGCACTCGTGATTGCCATCGCCAGCATCAACGTCTGGAACCGGATCAATGTCGTGACCCGGCAGGTGGCCGGGGCGGGTTGGGATTGAGTAGCCGTGGTGCCGACCGGGGTGCTACAGCGTTCCCCATGTGGTGAACTTTGGCGGTGTGATGAAGGGCGGCCCTGCCTGAATGACGATGTCCGCGTGTGCCACGAGTGGAATGGAGCGCGGATCGCCCTTGAAGGGCTTGCCGTCTACCCATACGCGGAGCGGCTCGCTCTTGGCGGTGTGTGCGGAACTCGCGGCGGTGCGACTCAGCGGCTGGCCCCATACCATAAAGAAGTCGCCAAGGGTGAATGACCGGTCCTTGGGCGCTTCAATATGAATGATGCCGTCGGGGGTATGGGTGTGTAGCCAGTAGATGCAGCGCTTCGCCGCGGGCTGGCCCACGTTGGGTGGAATGTCCACGATCTTGCCGTGATCGAGGATGACCAGATGCTGGTGAATGTGAATGCGCTGGCCTTCCTGCGCGTCGCAGGAGATGCCGCCCACCGGTTCGCCGGCGGGCGCGGTGGCTTGTGCTTGCTGGGGCGTGACTGCCGAACGTACAGGTGCGGGCGACGAGAATCCGACGACGGCGGCGAAGGCAAGCGGCGCAAGGACGGCGCCGACGTGATGCAGTGAAGGCATGATGTCGATGGATGGGTGTCGATGGCTTCTGGCGCCCGTTCTTCGAGCGTTTGCCAGGGAAGTATGGCGACAGGTCGCATCGAAGGGAACGCGATGGGCGTGTACACGCGCGTGACTCTGCCGAATTGCGTTTCAGATCGGCGCAACGCGCGTTTAACTCGACGAAATGCCAGGTGAGTTCGGCGTGTTGCGCCGTCAGTTGCCTGAATGCGTCGGCGGCGAGCGTGGATCTGTCGTCAGGCGGCTTGGTCGCGAGGTCAGTACGGCCCGACTCGCCGTTGGCGCGCAGCAACGCGACGTCGGGGAGGGTTGACGCGTCGTCGATGTGGCGCGACGCGAGATCAGCGAGGCGCGTCAGGCGGTGGAACGCTCCGATGCGTGGTTGTTGCGCCGCAACGCGCGGTCAGGACGGTGCGATGCGCGGTTGGAGCGGTGCGATGCGCGGTCAGTCCGGCACAACGCGTGATCAGGGAGGTGCGACGCGACGTCAGCGACACTTGATCCGCCGTCAGCTGCTCTTGCTTGGAGATCAGCTGCTCTTGCTTCGAGGTCAGTTGCTCTTGCTTGGAGGTCAGCCACTCTTGATCCGACGTTAGCGAGCGTCAACGCGCCGTCAGGAGCTCGGACTCTTGGTTGGGTTCTCCGACTTTCCATCAGGGAGCTCCGACTCCGCGTTGGGAACCGCCGACTGTCCATTGCGGAGGTCCGACTCTCCATCGGGCGCCTTCGACTCGCCTTGAGGAGGCTTCGATTCGTCGTCAGAGCCTCCGACTTTCCATCGTCGAGCTCCGACTCTCCATCGGGGAGGTCCGACTCTCCATCGGCGGGGTTCGACTCTCCATGAGGATGCTCCGATTCGTCGTCAGAGCCTCCGACTTTCCATCGGGACGGTCCGACTCGTCATCAGGGACCTCCGACTCTCCGTGGCGCGCGCTCCCCCTCCCCCGCCGCGCCAAGCGGTGAACGACACGCGCACCCACCAGTAGAGCGTGAGCACCAGAACCAGCACGATCGGAATCATCAGTACCGGGTAAATGCGGATGGGCTTCGGAATGACCTTGGCCTGGCCCAGGAAGAACGAGAACGTGGCGATCAGCAGGGCAACGCCCATGCGCCACAGGTGTCTCGCGATCCGCTGGCGGCCGTGAATGCCGCGCGCGACAATCATGCGGATGTCACCGGTCATGGCCAGCAAGGCAACCGCGGCAAACACGAAACCGGGCGCGGCGGGTACGCCGTTGATGCGGCCGGTGGGGCTGGCCATGGCATCGAAGGCAAACTTGATATTGTAGGCACACGCTGCGGCAACGACGACCACACCGGCAATGTCCAGCCATAGCGAGCGTGCACCTCGGCGGCGCACGGTGAGTAGTCCCGTTGCCACCATATAGAAGGTGAGGACGCCGCCGTTCACGGAGCCGGGATTGTGCTTCATGGCCGCGATGAACGCGCCCAGTCCTGCCATCACGAACATTGCGACGACGAACACCATGCCGCTTCGGCGATGCAGCGTGGCCCCCTTGCTGGCGTAGAGGGCAACGAACCCCGACGGGATGGCGATGGCGCCGGCGATGATGTGAATCGGGAGCAGTGTCATGACGCCCTCAGGAGAACGGGCCGCCACATGAACATCCAGGCACCGGCGATGCCGAGGCCCATGAGCAGCGTGAGGAGGATGAGCAGTCCGGCTGTCGCAAGCCGAGCGCGGGGGCCGGCGGTGTCCTTCACGCGCAGGTAGAGCTCAAGGACGGCCAGCGGGAACAGATACGAGCCGAATTCCCAGAAGTTGTAGAAGGTGCCGTTGGTACTCTTCGGGAGCCCGGCGGCATTGGCGGAGATGGCCCACGCGAGAAGGCCCACGCGCTGGAACCAGACGCCATTTGCCACGAGGTACGTTCGCAGCGCCCAGCGCCGGTGGACGGTGAACGCGCGCCCGCGTGCCGCTCGCCAGGTGAGCGAGGAGAAGGCGAGGATCAGCATGGCGTCGATGGTGATGGCCAGTGCGCCATGCAGGGATGTCACGGTGTGCCGCACCCAGACCATATAGAGGCCGGCGATGCTCGCGAGCGCGGCGGTGGCGAGGAACAGGCGTCCGTTCCAGCGGTGGATGACCGCGTACGGGGCGCGCCGCAACTGCGGTACGAGTTGCAGCGTGCCGCCAAAGGCAACCACGGCGGCAAGGAGTACGTGCGCGGCAAAGGCCAGGTTGCCGGCCGTGTCCCCCGCGACGTAGCCCTTGAGGAGGTTGCTGTTCCGTGTCCATGCCTGGAAATGTCCCTGCACCACCGACGAGCCGTAGAAGGCGGCGATGTAGTACAGAAACACCCACTGCCCGAGCCACATGACGACGAACCAGAACCTCGCCGCCGCTGTCAGGACTGCGTTTGCTACCTTTGAAGTCATGCGCCGCCTCGAATAACTGTGTTTCTAGTTATTACGAACGATGCGTAACTTAGTTTCTAGTTATTCGAAACCGGCGGCGAGGGCCCTCGCTACGGAATGATCAGTACTTCGCCAGGTAGTTGTCCAGCTCCCACTGCGACACCTGGCTGATGTACTCTCGCCATTCCTGCCGCTTGGCGGCCAGAAAGTGCTGGGTGATGTGCGGGCCCAGCGCGGCCGACACCACATCGTTTT
>JBDUCM010000281.1:0-4728 GCA_040003455.1 bacterium | reverse complement strand
CATCGCTCCGTCTTGCGTCCACATCGTTCCGTCTCGCGCCCACATCGCTCCGTCTTGCGTCCACATCGTTCCGTCTCGCGCCCACATCGCTCCGTCTCGCGCCCACATCATTCCGACACGCGTCCATATCACTCAGTCCAACTTCCACCCCATTTTGACCCGTTTCCGACGCTCCTCGGGCACAGTCGGCGGCTTCGATGTACGCGGAACGATCACCCCAGGTTCGAACCGGCGTGTCGATCGGTCAAAACGGGCTTGTGTTGGCGTCGGCCAGCTCCGCGTGCGTCGCACAGGACACGGTGAATGCCAGCCCGACCCCCGCGGCGAAGCGCCGAGCGTCCCTGCCAAAGATCGCACTTCCCCAACGGAGAGTCGGACCAAGCCGACGGAAAGGCGCAGCGTCTAACGGAAGATCGCGTCGCCCCACCGGCACGTCGGCACTTCGTTATCGAAAGTCGCATCGCCCCATCGGCAAGTCGAACCGCACCGACGGCCAGCTCGAGCTCCCTGATGGGAAATCGGAGCCGGCCGACGGCGAGTCGCCCCTTTTCAGCACCGAGTAGAAAGGTCCGATTGCGAGTCGAAGCGGCCCGATGGCAAGTCGAACCTCCCCGTCGGCGAGTCGAAGCTCGCGAACGACGAGTCGAATCCCCCCGACGGCGAGTTGAATCCCCTGACCTCGCGTTGCGGCCCGTCAATCTCGGAGAAGCGGTCGCCGACCTCGGAGAAAGAGCAACCAACCTCCGAGCAAGAGCAACCAACCACGGAGAAAGAGTCGCTGACCACGCATCAACGCCAACTGATGGCGCGTCCCGGCGACCCGACCACACATTAACACCAACTGATGGCGCGTCCCGGCGACCCGACCACGCGTTGCCGCCAACTGACGACGCGTCCAGGTGACCTGACCTCGCGTCGCAGCCAACTGCCCAGTGTCGCACACACCCATCGGACCGTCGCAGCAAACATTCCTCGCGTCGCAGTCAACTGACGACGCGTCGCGGCAATCCTTCCTGACATCGCAGCCAACTGGCAGCGCGTCGAAGCAAAAAACGGCGCGTTGCAACCAACTGACCACGCGCTGCGGCGAACTGGCGGCGTGTCGCACCGAACCGACGGCGCGTTGCGCCGATTCGGCGTCGCAACATCGCGATTCAACCACGCAATTGTGGAACGATCACGCCAAGAGAATCCTCAGCTTCCCGAGCGGCCCGCCATAACGCCGGATAAAATGAACGATGCGCCCGCGCGACCTGGTGTTGATCGAGCCCCTGCGGAGAACGCTGCGGGCATGCCGGAAATCCGACACCCCGGCCACCCGCACGGCATTACGCGAGGTGATCCACGCAACCGTGGATGTGATGCGCGCGGAAGGAGAGCCCGTGGAAGCAATCATTCGCCTGATCAAGCAGGCCACCGGCGACACGGACACGCCGCGCGAGCGGGACGCACTCGCCATGCAGGCGGTCACCTGGTGTACCGACTACTACTTCGACGCGCCGTGACCAGGTCAAACAGCAACAAAGCCGGCATACGTCGCCGGCCTGCCCATCACGCACTCCGTTGAGCCGCCCGCGTAGCGCCGCTGAGAAGAAGGAGCAGTCCCCCCTCATCGGACTGGTCCCACATGGGCGGGATGGGCTCCAGGCGACGACGCTCCGTCACCGTAAAAAAGCACAGGTAGCTGTCGCGAATCCGCAGCGGCTCACCACCCATCTGCTGATTCGCCGTCGTGTGAACCTCGAATACCATCCAGCGGGTTCCGCTGGAGTCAACAACCTGACGAACGATATCTCTTCTCAAGGATCACCTGGTGGCAGCGGCGCGAACGCAAGGCGAACTACACCAAGTATAGAAAGACGAACCTGACGCCACGGTGACAATGTCCCGTACGCTACGTCTCGTCCCTCCGCCCGCCTCTCCACTTGAGCCCCCGCGGCCGATGCCTTGCCACACACGGCCATGCACCACCACGGCACTACCACGGCACTACCACACATTGCTGCGCATTGCGCTCGGCCGGGATTCGTGGGATACTCGCCGAGCGTGATTACGCCCGCTTGCGACACCCTACCTTGATCCCCTCAGCATGGCCATAGATCAGCTGTATCCGGTAGGCAACGTCTCGCCCGGACAGTTCTGGGCCACACCGCTCGTCCGCCGCGAGAAGCAAACGTTCGCCCCCACCAAGGCGGCTGACGCGGGACCCCTCTCCGCCTCGTGCGCCTACTGCGGCGAGACCATCATCGTGGACATCAGCGCCGCGGCCCTGAGCAAATGCTCGGTCCACTGCGAGTACTGCGGCATGCGCTCCGTGGGCGCGGAGCATCCGCACGCCGCCAAGTAGCGCGGGGCAGGTCTCGGCGCAGGCGATGCCTGCGCCTCACGGCATTGCCCAAGGCGCGGGGGTCACGGGCACTGTCGGTATTGTCAGCAATAGCACGGTCTCGGTTGGCGAGGGAATCTAGTATAGTCCCGGTCCGCCTACTTGAGCCTTGGGTACGGCTCTAGGGCTGACATTTTCGCGGTGACCGTTGCATCCGGACCAATGGAACTCTGGCCCCTGAAGTGCCCAGACACAGGTTCTGTACTTACCTCGAGGTCGGAGACAAACGATGCGCCCTGTTTTGTGGACGTCGGTCGCAATCCTTGCCGCCGCGGGATGCGGGAAATACGACGGTGCGCCCCAGAGGGTACGCGATCCGATCGCCGTGATGGTCTACGCTCCCAACAACACCAAGATTGTCGAGATGACGGTCGGCGAGTCCGTCGTGGTCCGCACCTATGTCAGATATGCGGAGGGGGATACGGCCCCCTCGCCTTACCGCATGGGCTGGGTCTCGAAAGACACATCGGTGGCCGTACCGACAGATCACTTGGGGACAATCAAGGGCGTGAAGGCGGGCTCCACCATAATTACGCTCGATACGATCGATCGATTCATGGATACACTACAAGTCGTCGTCCACTAGGCCCGGCAGTCGGGGCTTTGGCGGCTTTCCAACGAAATGCCGGCGGCGCCCATCTCACCTCACATGATAGACACAGCCATACCACTCGCAACAGGCGAATATCTCGGGCGCGTCGTTCGCCGTGAGGTCGTCGCCGGCGCCGTGCTCGCGGACACGCAATACCTGCCACACGCAACCCTCGCACTTCACCAGCACCAAACCGTCAGCTTCTTCCTCATCGCCGGCGCAACGTTCAACGCCCGGTGTGGCTCCGCGCACGACCAACTCTCGCCTGGGTCCGCGACGATGCACCTGCCGGGCGCTGTGCACGGCGGCACATTCGGCGGGAGCGCGCCGTCCGGATTCAACGTGGAACTGACACCGGAATGGACCAAGCGATGGGACGTCGACGTCGGCTCACTCGGCCCCAGCACCACCTTCAATCCATCCGACTCCGGCTTGCCACGCGTACTCGGGCGACTCCGCCGCGAGCATCGGGCACAGGACTTCGCCCGCGAACTGGCCATCCAGGGGCTCCTCGCCGAACTAGTAGTTCTGCTCACGCGAGTCCAGCATCCAACCACGCCTGGCCGGGCGCGACTTGGATTGGAGGTTGCCCGGGCGGTTGAAATACTGCGAGCGGACTCGCCATTGCCCGAATGGTTTGACGTTGCCCGGCTCGTCGGCGTGCCTCCGGCCGAACTGTCCCGCGCGTTTCGCGTACACGTCGGTTGTGCGCCGGCCGCCTACCTCCGGCGCGCACGCTTGGACGCCGCCGCCCGCGCCCTGACGACGACATCGGAACCGCTCGCACGGGTTGCTCTCAACGCCGGCTATTACGATCAGGCGCATTTCTCGCGGGCATTCCGTGCTGCCTTCGCCATGACTCCGTCGGCGTACCGCAAGGCGTGTCGAGACGCCTGAGCCACAGGATACGCGCACGGCGTACAAATCCACACAGCGTACAAGATTCGCCGTCGCACGGGTCCTAAACTCCCGATTCGTACCGAGGATCAGTTACCCGCATGGCGCTCACCGGCGTCCTGCGGGCCGTCTCGTCCAGACGTTGATGACCATCTGCAAGGACTCTTGATGTACCTGCCCGTACCGATTGGAACACTGCGCATCGTCGCCGGAGTTTGCGCGCTCGCGTTCGCCACGACGTTTGACGGCACTGCCGTCGGTGCCCAGGCACCGAGCAGCGCTGACCAGACGCCGCAAGCCTACAGTCGCGTCGTGACCAACGATGCGAAGACGCTGACGGGACTGTTCACGGTGCATCGGGTTGGCACACGACTGCTGTTCGAGATTCCGCGAAACCAGCTTGGCAAGGACCAACTCCTCGTCACGGAAATTGCCAAGACGGCATTGGGCGCCGGGTACGGAGGGCAGGCGATCAGCACTCGTGTATTGCGCTGGGATCGTCTGGGGAATCGTGTCTTCCTGCGGAGTGTCAGCTACGACGTGGCGGCTGACCCTAGCCAGCCGGAGCTGCGCGCGGTGCAGGATGCGAACGTGAACCCCATCGTCGCCGCGTTCAACATCGAGACGTACGGTGCCGACAGCGCAATGGTGGTGGACGTGTCGCGGTTGTTCGTGCAGCCGCCGGCGGAACTCGGGCCGGGCTCGCACATCCCCGGCACCATCGATGCTGCGCGCTCATGGATCGAAAGCGCCACACCATTTCCGGACAACGTTAACGTGCGCTCCACGCTGACCTTTGCGCAGAACGTCGTTCCCGCGCCGCGCGGCGGTACGGCGCCCACCAATCCATCCA
>JBDUCM010000280.1:0-4738 GCA_040003455.1 bacterium | reverse complement strand
TCGACAAGAAGGCACACGTCTACGCACGCGGAGCCAAGAGCGGCGCCTACGAGGAAACCGATGTACCGCCGGAGGTGCAGCCGCAGTTCGACCGGTACTACTCCGAGCTGATCGAGACGATCGCAGCCACCGACGACACTCTGCTCGAGCGATACCTGAACGGCGAGGAGATCAGCCGCGACGAGGCGATTGCCGCCATGAAGGACGCCATGAAGCGCATGGAACTGTTCCCGCTCTTCTGTGTGTCGTCCACGCTGAACTATGGAACGCGCGCCGTGCTCTCCACCATCGTGGAGCTGATGCCCAACGCGTATGAAATGGAGGAACTCCACGCGTTCACGGGCGCCGAAGGCGACCACACCGTGGAAATTCACGCGAAGGACGATGCGCCGTTCACCGCATTGGTGTTCAAGACGCAGAGCGAACCGCATGTGGGCGACGTGAGCATCTTCCGCATCCTCTCCGGCTCTGTGGCGAATGGGGACGAACTGTTCAATGCCACGCGTGACGGCGCCGAGAAGCTGAATCACCTGGCCGTGTCCAACGGCCGCGATCGCATCGAGGTGGGGCGCCTGCACGCCGGCGACATCGGCTGCGTGGCCAAGCTGCGAAACACCCACACCAACGACACGCTGTCCACGCGCGCCCATCCGGTGCGACTTCCGCAGATTGCCTTTCCCGAGGCGCTCGTGCAGCTGGCCATCCATCCAACCAACCGACTGGATGAAGAGAAACTCCAGCAGGGACTGCACCGGTTGCATGACGAGGATCCAACCTTCGAGACGCACTGGAACGCTGAAACCCACGAGACGCTGGTGTCAGGGATGGGCGAACGGCACCTCGAGGTGGCGCTGGCGAAATTGAAGCGAAAGTTCGGCGTGACGGCCGAGTTGTCGAAGCCGAAGATCGCGTATCGCGAGACGATTCGGTCGCGCGCCGAAGGGCAGGGCCGGCACAAGAAGCAGTCGGGTGGTCGCGGTCAGTTTGGCGACTGCTGGGTTCGCATCCTGCCGGCGCAGCGGGGTGACGGGATCCGTTTCGAGGACCACATCGTGGGTGGTTCCATCCCGAGCAAGTTCATTCCGGCGGTGGAGCGAGGGATTCACGAGGCCGCGGAGCGCGGGATCATCGCGGGTTTTCCGCTCGTCGATTTCCTGGTGGAGTTGTTTGACGGCTCGTATCACACGGTGGACTCCAACGAGATGTCGTTCAAGATGGCGGGGATCCAGGCGTTCAAATCAGTGGCGCCCAAGTGCAAGCCCGTGCTGCTGGAGCCACTTGATGAGGTGGAGATCGTGGTGCCCGAAGATTCGTTGGGTGACGTACTGGGTGACCTTTCGTCGCGGCGTGGGCACATTCTGGGGACGGAAGCGCCCGACGACGTGGTGGGCACCCGCGTGCGGGCAATCGTCCCGCAATCCGAGATGCACCTGTATGCGAGCGCCTTGCAGTCCATGACCCACGGGCGGGCGAGCTTTCGTCGCCATTTCCGCGGATATGAGGAAATGCCGAATGAGGCGGCGCAGCGTGTAGTGGAAGAGGCCTCCAGGGCGGTGGAGGAATCGGCGCACTGAGTAAGTAGCGCGAGCGACGACGGGCTATATTTCCCGTGCGCGATGTCGCGCACGGAGCCCTCGCGACCTGTACGACGTGACGAATTCGCTTGAATCGGATGGCGCCGACGCGCCCATCATCGAGCTACCCGACGGCTGGTGCGACATTGTCGGTCGTGGACGAATGGGCAACGCCCTCGCTTCGGCACTGAGTGCCGCCGGTGTGGCGGTGCGCGGACCACTGGGCCGGGGCGCCGATGGTGATGGCGCGGCCGTCGTGTTGCTGTGTGTACCCGACCGAGAGATTGCTACGGCGAGCGCGGCCATCGTACCGGGCGCGGTGGTCGGGCATGTCAGCGCGTCGGCAGAACTCTCGCTCCTGGAACCGCACGAGCGATTCGTGCTGCATCCCCTGTTGAGCGTTGTCGGCGCCGGGGCATCGTTTGCCGGCGCCGCGTGTGCGGTGGACGGTAGCACGCTGCGCGCAATCGGAATCGCCCGGGCGCTCGCGGCTCGCCTGGGCATGCGCGCGGTGGTCGTCCAGGACGACAAGCGGGCGCTCTATCACGCGGCGGCTTCGGCTGCCTCGAACTACCTGGTGACACTGGAAGGCATGGCGGAGCAGTTGGCCGTACGAGCCGGCATCGATCGAGGCGCGTTGGTTCCGCTTGTACGGGCAACCGTGGAGCATTGGGCGACGCGCGGCGCGAAGGGCGCCCTCACCGGGCCGATCGCGCGCGGCGATGAAGCAACCGTCACCAGGCAGCGCGCCGCGGTGGCGGCGGCCGCACCACACGTGCTGCCGCTCTGGGACGCCCTTGCCGTCGCGACGCGCGCGCTCGCGCAACCTGCCGCCGCAGGGCACCCATGATCCTGGTCCGCTCAGTGCCCGCGTTGCGCGATGCGGTAAGGGATGCGCGAGCGAGGGGCGACCGAATTGGTCTCGTGCCGACGATGGGGGCCTTTCACGACGGCCACCTCGCCCTCATGCGTCGCGCAAGGGCGCAGTGCGGCTTCGTCGTGGTGTCACTGTTCGTGAATCCCACACAATTCAATGAACTCGCGGATCTCGACCGATATCCGCGGGACGAGGCGCGAGACCTGACGCTCGCTGGCACGACGGGAGTGGATGTCGTGTTCGCTCCTCCAGTAGAGGAGGTCTATCCCATTGGCTTCGAGACGGTAGTGGATGTTGCCGTGCTCTCCGAGCCGCTGGAGGGAGTAGTGCGCGGACCCAAGCATTTTCGCGGCGTCGCGACCGTGGTGTCCAAGCTGCTCAACATGGCGCAACCCGACGACGTCTTCTTCGGCCAGAAGGACGCACAGCAGGCGTTGATCATTCGCCGGTTGGTGCGCGATCTCGACTTGCCGGTTCGGGTGGAGATTTGCCCGACGGTCCGCGAAGCGGACGGACTGGCGATGTCGAGCCGCAATGCACTGCTGGATTCAGAATCGCGACACCGGGCCAGCGCATTGTCGCGGGCCTTGTTCGCGGTGGAGGCGGTGATCGCTGGTGGCGAAACGAGCACGACGCGGGCGCTCGACGCCGGCCACGCGGTGCTCGCGGAAGAACGGATCGTCCCGGAGTATTTCACCATTGTCTCCGCGGAGTCACTCGTGCCACTCCAGACGATCACAGGGGACATGCTGATCCCGATTGCGGCGCGCTTCGGCAGCGTGCGGCTCATCGACAATGTGCTGGTGTCCAACACGGGAGGCGCATGACGTTGCCGGATAGTGCTGTGGGTGCGGTGGGTGCGGTGGGTGCAGCGGCGATTCCGCGGCTGGCGGCACTGTATGCGCGCGGCGAGCCGATCGTGATGCTCACAGCGTACGACTATCCGTCGGCGCGCATCGCCGAGGCGGGCGGCGCGGATGTGGTGTTGGTGGGTGATTCGGGCGCCATGACCGTCCTTGGCTATCCCTCCACGCGTGATATCTCGATCGACGAACTGTTGATGCTCACGCGCGCCGTTCGCCGCGCCGTTCGCGAGGTGCCGTTGGTGGGCGATTTGTCATTCGACACGTACGAGTCGAGTGACGCCCTCGCCGTGGCCACGGCGCGCCGTTTCGTGGACGAAGCGGGGTGCGACGCGGTGAAGCTGGAGGGAGCGGGTGAGGTGCTGCCGCGCATTCGCGCCATTATCGCCGCAGGCATTCCCGTGGTGGGTCACGTGGGCCTGCTTCCGCAGTCGGTCCTCACGCCGGAGGGGTATCGCGCGCGTGGACGTGACCTCGAGCAGGCGTTGGGAATCATCGCCGACGCGGACGCACTGGCAGACGTTGGGTGCGCGGCGGTGGTCATCGAAGCGGTGCCGGCCGAGCTCACGGCGATCATCTCGCAGCGGATACAGATTCCCGTGATCGGTATTGGAGCGGGCGCGGCGACCGGCGGACAAGTGTTGGTGTACCACGACCTGCTCGGCTTTACGGAGGGGCGCCTGCCGAGATTCGTGAAGCAGTACGCGCATGCCCACACCGACCTGGTGGCGGCGGTGCAGGCGTGGGCAGCCGACGTGCGCACGCGTCGCTTTCCCGCGAGTGAGCACGTCTACGGAATGGCCGCCGACGTGCTTGCCGAGATCCAGAAGACGTTAACGCGCTGAGCCTCAGCCGTTCGCGGACTTTCTGCTGCGCGCGACGCGCTTCTTCTTTGCCGCCTTGCCCGCTTCGATGGGCACAACGTCCTGTTCCGCGGCGATGCCCGGTACCACTTCCGGAATTGGCTGCCGCGGTTGCTTGTACGTGAAGCGCTTGCCCTCGAAATTCCGGAAGACCACCTCGTCGTCGGTGATTTCTTCCACGTATTCCGGCAGCAACGGAACCTTGCCGCCGCCGCCCGGCGCGTCGATGACGAACTGCGGCACGGCGAGTCCAGACGTCCAACCGCGAAGGGCCTGAATGATCTCGAGTCCTTTCTGCACGGTGGTGCGAAAGTGTTCGCCGCCGGCGACCTGGTCAGCCATATAGATGTAGTACGGGCGGACGCGCGCCTTCAGCAGCTCGTGCATCAGCTTCATCATGATGCGAGGGTCGTCGTTCACACCCTTGAGCAGCACGGTCTGGCAGCCGAGAGAGATGCCGGCGCGGCTCAGGCGATCGAGCGCCGCGACGGCTGCTGGGGTAAGCTCGCTCGGGTGGTTGAAGTGCGTGTTCATGAAGATGGGGTGGTACTTCTGCACCAT
>JBDUCM010000279.1:0-4766 GCA_040003455.1 bacterium | reverse complement strand
CGAGCAAGTTCGGCTTGCGCGCGCTGCACGAAGTCATGCGCTCGGAGCTGCGCGGGAGCGGCATCCGCGTGAGTCTTGTGTCGCCAGGTGCGGTGGACACGGGGCTGTGGGACGACATCGATCCGGACAACCGTCCCGGTTTCACGGCGCGCGTGGACATGCTGTCGCCCGACGCGGTGGCGGATGCCGTGCTCTATGTGGTGACGGCGCCCCTGGACGTGAACGTGGACGAGATGCGTCTTTCGAGGACGTAGCCAATCACGCGCCAGGCATGTTCATCGAGCTTGTAGACGCACTGCGCTGCCCCGTACCGCACGAGGAGAGTTGGCTGGTCGCCTCCGCGGTACGCATGGAAGCGCGCCATATCGTGGAAGGAACGCTCGGCTGTCCCGTATGCTCGGCCGAGTATCCCATCGTGCATGGCGTCGTTGATTTTCGCTCGACAGCGGTGGAGCCTGCGGCGCACCCGGCGGCCAGCGATTCCACGCAGGCCGAGCGTCTTGCTGCGTTGCTCGATCTCTCCGATGCACACGGATTTGCCGTGCTGCTCGGCCCGTGGGGGAATCACTCGCCGCCACTCGCGGCCATCACGGACGTGCCGCTCGTGCTGGTCGATCCGCCGGCTGGCGTGACCGGCGAGCCGGGTATTTCCGTGATTCGATGTGACGGTGTGCTTCCCCTCGCTGCCGGCGCGGCGCGCGCCACGGCCATCGACGCCGGCGATGCGGCGCGCGTGTCGTCAGCGGTTCGCGCGACGCGCGTGAAGGGCAGGATTGTCGGGACGGCCGCCGTGGCCCTGCCGGACGATGTCCGCGAACTTGCCCGCGACGACGCCGGTTGGGTTGGCGAACGTGAAGCACCGGCGTCGCCGCTGGTGTCGCTTCACGTTCGTCGGGGCTGAGGACTAAATCGCCGCGCCGTCGTGCTCGCGGGCGTAGAGTCCGTCGATCACATCCTTGTACGTCTTGTCGATCACTCGCCGCTTCACCTTGAGCGTGGGCGTCAGCTCGCCACGTTCGATGGAGAAGTCGTGTTCCAGCAGCGCGATCTTCTTCGGCATCTCGAAGTTGGCGAGCCCGCCAAGCTGGCTGCGTACTTCCTTGTCCATCTTCGCCTGGATGATCGGCATCTCGAGCAGTTGGCTGCGATCGGTCCAGAGGAAATTCTTGATCTTGGCGTACTTCTCGAGTTGCTCCCAGTTCGGGACCACGAGCACGACGGGGAACTTGCGCTTGTCGCCAATGACCACGGCCTGACTGACGTACTTGTTGGTCTTGATCAGGCTTTCGATGGGCTGCGGCGCGATCTTCTTTCCACCCGCCGTCACAATGATGTCCTTCTTGCGATCGGTGATCGCGAGGAAGCCATCGCGGAGTTCGCCGATGTCCCCGGTGTGGAACCAGCCGTCGGGGTCTATGGCCTCGAGCGTGGCGTCGGGCTTGTTGTAGTAGCCCTTCATCACGTTCGGCCCCCGCGTGAGAATCTCGCCATCGGACGCGATGGAGACTTCCGCGCCGGGCATCACCTTGCCCACGGTACCGATGCGGAAGGCCGCGGGGGTGTTCACGCAGATGACGGGCGACGTTTCCGTAAGGCCGTAGCCTTCGAGGATGACGAGGCCGGCGGCATAGAAGAACTTGTTGATCTCCGCCGCGAGTGGCGCACCGCCGGAGACGAAATAGCGCAGGCGTCCGCCCGTGCGTGTCTGGAGCTTGGAGAACACGAGCTTCTGCGCAATGCGGTACTTGAGCGCCAATAATCCCGATGGCTCCAATCCCACGAGCTTCTCGTTGGCCCATTCTTCGGCGACTGTGCGCGCCCAGAAGAAGATGCGCTTCTTCAGGTCGCCGCCCGCGAGGGCGTTCTCCAACACGCGGGCGTACATCTTCTCGTACAGGCGCGGCACGGACAGCACGAGCGTGGGACGCACGATCTGCATGTCCACGGGCACCGTATCGATCGACTCGGCATAAGCGATAGAGCAGCCGACGTGCAACATCAGGTAGTGTCCCGCCATGCGCTCGAAGATGTGCGAGAGCGGCAGGAAGCTCAGCCCGACGTCGTTGCCTTCGAAGGGAATGGCCTCCGCAGACACCATGACGTTGGAGAACAGGTTGTCATGCGTGAGCATCACGCCCTTCGGGTCACCGGTGGTACCGGATGTATAGATGAGCGTTGCCAGGTCATCGGGCTTCACGGCATCGGCACGCGTGCGATAGTCCGTCGCGTGGGCCTCGTCGTCAACGGCCACTCCTCGCTCTTCCAACTCGGCCAGCGTGTGATCCACACCGCGGTCGCGTGTTGCCGAGAAGGTGATCACCAGCTTGAGCGACGGACAGGTATCGCGTACTTGCGCGATCTTCGCGGCGTGCTCGGCATCGGAGACGAAGAGGACGACCGCTCCGGAGTCACGAATGATGTAGGCGGCCTGTTCGGGCGGGAGATTCGGATAGAGTGGAACGTCGGTGAACCCTGCGGTGACGCACGCGTAGTCCGTGATGGCCCACTCCGGCCTGTTTTCGGAGAAAATGGCGATACGGTCACCAACGTTCACGCCGAGTTCGTGCAGCCCGAGCGCGACGCGACGGACGCGATCGGCGAGGGTGCGGCTGGAGATGGGTTGGTAGACGCCGTTGGCTTTGTACTGTAGTGCGTCCGGCTTGTCGTGGCGCTGTACGGCGCCGAAGAAAAGCTCGGGCAGGGTGCCGGGCTTGGAATTGCGCGGTCCACCGGACGATTGCATCGCGGCCTCCGACGGGGTGAGCAGTCGCGTCAGCGCGACGTGCGGCGTCCGCGCGATAATACGCGCGGGGGCAGGGCGAGCGCTACCGGCGCGCTCTCGACCCGCAGGGCCAACGGCGCTTGAATCCGGTCACGCGCCCTTCTTTACGGGCAGGACGAACCGTACCGGGCTGCCTGGCAGCGGCGTTCCCTTGAGCGAGTTGGCCCGGGCCTCCACTACAATGGAGTCAACTCCGGTGAGCGAGACGGGAGAGAGGAAGCGAGAAGCAACGCCGCCGTTCTTCGTGGTATCCACCGCCCGGCGGGCGTCGATGCGGAGCGGAGCGTTGTTGGCGTCCACCAGCGTGTGCGTGCCGACGTCCACCGGTGCGCCATTCACCTTCACGATCTGGTAGCGCACGACGATGCCGTCCACGGTCACACGCGTGCCCTTGCGCAGGCTGCTCACCTTTACGGACAGGCCTCCGGACTTCGCGAAGCTCTGGAGCGAATCGAGCGTGGACGTAATCTCGACCGAATCCGGCTGCGATACCACCAGCACCGTCGCCGGCGTCGTCTGGATCCGATCGCCAACGCGCGCGATGAGCGTGAGGGATGTGACCGTGTCGGTCGCCGTGATCTTTCCGCTGCTGGAATCGACTGTCGCCAAGGGTGTCTGTGGCGCCGCGGGCGGAAGGGGCGACGTGATGAGATAGTGGGCCGCGATCCCCGGAATGATCGCGTTGTTGTTGTCGTACGCGATCACCTGAAGCAGCGCCGGATTTCCCAGGCTGTCGCGCATGACATCGCCGGCTGCCACGGCGGGCGACGGCAGGATGATGGGCGTGACGTACGCGATTCCGCGTTCGAGCGTGGGTACATCGCCGCAAGAGAGCGCGGCAATGAATGCCGCTGCCGCGACGAGGAATCGAGAGGGCAAGGACCTCATGCCAACTTCGGATTCAGCAAATCGGCGAGCCTGGTATATGCCACGGCGGCAAGATCGTCCGGCGAGCGCAGCACCACGGGCTGGCCAGCGGCGAACGCGTCGATGGACGCCATGGTGCGCGGAATGGCGACGTCGAACAGGAGCTCTGGTGGGAGCTGCTCCCGAACGTAGGCGGCCACGCGCTGTGAGACTGCATTTCCTTCCTCGAGCATCGTCAGGAGAATACCCTCGAGTACCAGCTCAGGGTTCCTTACCGTTGCTTCCTTGATGGCGCGAAGGATCTGCGTGGTGGTCTGGAGCGCGAGGGGCTCGGACTGGAGCGGTACGATGACGTGCTGGCTGTATTCGAGCACGCGACGGGTGACGGAGCCGAGCCCTGGGGGCGTGTCCACGACGACCACGTAGCCGCGGTTGCGCGCGCGCGCGAAGAGCTCGCCGAGCTTGGGCGACTGGGATATCCGGTCGTGATAGGTCTCGTGTGACGACGATTCCGAGACAGAGCCGGCGAGCAGCACGCGCAGCCAGGCGAGCGAGGTGGGGAGCACCACGTTCTGCAATTCATGGGTTCCCGCCAACACGTCGGCGAGGCCGGCAAGGCGGTCCGTCCCGAGCAGGCCAACGCCGTGGCGTACGGCGCCCTGCGGATCGACGTCCACCAGAAGGGTCTTGCGCCCACGGAGGGCCAGGGCGCTGGCCAGGTTGATGGCCGTCGTCGTCTTGCCGACTCCACCCTTCTGGCTCACGACCGCGAGGACAGTTCCCACTACGCCTCGGGCTGCTGTGGTAGTTCTGCGATGTCGTCAGGCGGCGGCGCCTGCAATTCATCGAGCGTTTGCCGCGCGTGCCGCACCCAACGCTCCGCTTCAGCGCCTGAAGGTGGCGCGTCGAGGAATGCCTGAAGGTGCCCGGCGGCCGAGTCCGTGTCGCCGCGCTTGATCAGGAGGAATGCGAGACCGTAGTGTGCCCCGGAGAGCAGCGGATCGAGCTCGAGCGCACGGCGGTATGCCCGAACGGCCTCTTCCAGCCGCGCGGTGCGCGAATAGGCGATGGCCATGTTCTGGAGGATGCGCGGATCATTGGGATGATCGCGCAACGC
>JBDUCM010000026.1:0-46407 GCA_040003455.1 bacterium | reverse complement strand
CGAACCCGGACCTCTCGGCATTTCGCGCGCGCGGTGGCAAACTGCTGCTGGCACATGGATGGTCCGATCCCGCGCTCAACGCGCGCTCGACGATCGAGTACTTCAAGGCGGTGCAAGCACGCACATCGCAGGCGTCGTCGTTCACTCGACTATTCATGATGCCGGGCGTGTTGCACTGTGGAGCCGGGAGCGGTTGCGATGAGGCGGACTGGGAGGGGACGATTCGCCGCTGGGTGGAAACAGGTGAGGCGCCATCCAGGATCATCGCGAGCAAGAAGCGCGGCGCGCAGACCGTGCGCACGCATCCATTGTGCGCCTACCCAATGACGGCGCGATACAACGGCACGGGCAACACCAACGATGCGGCGGCGTTCACCTGTCGGTAGTCCTGCCCTTCAGCCTTCGAACGCTCCGAACACGTCGTGCTCCACGTGATCGCACAGGTCTCCGAGTAGCTCTACGACCTCGCGTCCCCGTCCGGGCCCGCGCTCGAGATACGCCAGGGCGAACTGTACCCTGAGGTACATATCGAGCTTGGGATCAGGCGCCACGATCCTCACCGGCACCGACGCGACGATAGCGCCGTCGATGAAGGCGCCGGCGGTGATCACGGGTTCGCCGAGCAACAAGACGCTGCGCTCGGTGTTCACGCCCATGGCCCCATCGTCGCGAATGCTCCCGGTGAGCCACGGCGCCTCGGGGCCGTCGAGGTCCTTGAGCCGCCAGAGCGCGCCGTTCTTGAAGCCGCCAATCTCGTGATACGGCTGGAGCGCCTCGATCGTAGCCTGCGCCTCGTCGCTCATGGTTCGCATGGCCTTGCGCGACCGCTGCGCGAACATTGCCAGCGACTCGTAGATGGGAAAGCTGGTGGGGATTCCGGCCAGGCTTGCGGCAACCTCGTCGAGCGACTGGTGCAGTGTCCGCACCGCGCCAGCGGCGAGTTGCAGCAGCTCATCGGGTATGGCGCGCGCGAGCTTTGCACGCACCACGTACCGGCCACCCGGCATGTCGTGCTGGTGCACGAGTCGAAACGCATCCGCCGCCAGGAAATCCCGCTCGGCGGCGGCGAATGCATTGACCTGCTGGCGCGCGTGCTGCGCCGTGTCCCTGTAGGCGTGTGTCACGCACGAAGTGTAGCGAACGGGGAGCCCGAACGCCCGGGCGCCGGCGCCGCGCCGCGTAGATGCTGTTGGTGGCGTGCTGCCTCCATGTAAGGGACCCGGGGCACTCGGCACCCTTACCAGGATGCACCTCGCCTCCCAATGAAGCAGCTGCACCGCAACCTCACCGTGCAGGTCCTCGTCGCCATCGCGCTCGGTGTGCTGGTCGGCGTGGTGTCGCCCGACACCGGCAAGGCGATGCGCGTGCTGGGCGACACCTTCATCACCCTGGTGAAAATGGTGATCACGCCCATCATCTTCCTCACGGTGGTGCTGGGGATCGCCAACATGCGTGATCTCAGGAAGGTTGGCAGGGTGGGCGGAAAGGCACTGCTGTATTTCGAGATTGTCACCACGTTCGCGCTGGCCATCGGGATGCTCGTGGCGAATGTCACGCGGCCGGGCGAGGGACTTGACGTGGCCGCCCTGAGTGGGGGAGACGTGTCGAAGTTCACCGAGGCGGGAAAGTCGCTCACCTTCGTCGAACTGTTCACGCACATCGTGCCGTCCAGCGTGGTGGCGGCGTTCGCCACTGGCGACGTCCTTCAGGTGGTGTTTTTCGCGGTTCTGTTCGGCGCCGCACTCGCGTCAGTCGGCGAGGCGGGAGCGCCGCTCTCCGCGTGGCTCGACATACTGGCCAAGGTGTTCTTCCGGATTGTGGCGGTGATCATGAAGGTGGCGCCCATTGGAGCCTTTGGCGCCATGGCCTTCACCGTTGGCACATTCGGGCTGAAGAGCCTGTTGCCATTGGGCAAGCTGATGCTCGACGTATACCTCACGATGTTCCTGTTCATCTTCGTGGTGTTGAACCTCATCCTCCGCGCGTCCGGCTTCTCGCTCTGGAACTACCTCACGTTCATTCGCGAAGAAATCCTCATCGTCCTCGGCACATCGTCCAGCGAGGCAGCACTGCCGCGAATGATCGACAAGATGGAGCGCTACGGATGCTCCCGCTCCATTGTGGGGCTGGTGATTCCGGCAGGCTATTCATTCAACCTGGACGGCACATCCATCTACCTGTCCATGGCTGCGCTCTTCGTGACGCAGGCGTTTGGGGTGCACCTCACACTTCCCCAGCAGCTCAGCATGCTCGGCGTGCTGATGCTCACGTCCAAGGGAGCGGCTGGCGTTACGGGCTCCGGCTTCATTGTGCTCGCCAGCACACTGTCGGCCATGCACGTTGTACCCTTGCAGGGTGTTGCCATCCTCCTCGGCGTCGATCGCTTCATGAGTGAAGCGCGCGCGATCACCAACCTCATTGGCAATGGCGCAGCTACGCTCGTGATCTCACGCAGCGAACAGTCCTTCGACGAAAGCGTGCGAATCCGTGCCATTGCCGAGCTCCGCGCAGAGCGGGCGGGCTCGTGAAGCGTGCGCGCCCTGCGCCGAAGCCGGAACCAACCCGTGCGGCCCCACTCTCGGCCGCGGACGAACTGCACCTCGTCACCAACATTCGGCGTGGCAGCACCGCGGCGTTCGAGGCGCTCTTCCGGGCGCACCATGCAGGGTTGTGTGCGTTCGCAACACGGCTCGTGACGCGTGCCGATGTTGCCGAGGACATCGTGCAGGAAGTCTTCCTGTATGTGTGGCGCAATCACGCGGTGTGGGAGGTGCATGCCTCGGCGCGGCAGTACCTGTATGCAGCTGTGCGACACGGCGCGCTGCGCTATCTGCGACACGAGCGGGTGGTCCAGGACCATGTGCCGGAAACCATCGCGCTCTTTGACCGCCTGCCCCGGCAGGCCGACGCGGACCTCTCTGCAGACGAGGTCATTGCCGCCGTCAGGGCTGCGGTGGAGCGATTGCCCGATCGGTGTCGCCTGGTGTTCACCCTGCACCGGGAACAGGGTTTGTCCTACCGTGAGGTAGCCGCCGTGATGGACATCTCGCCCAAGACGGTGGACGTGCAGATGGGGCGTGCCCTCAAGGCGCTCAGGAAGTCGCTCGGGGCATTTCGATTCTGACAGCTACGTAGGGGACAGCGGGGCGTTGCGTACCGTAGAGGTATGTACCCACCTCACGTGCTGTCATGATCGACGAACAGGATTGGAGCCGCCTCGCGCGCTTCTTTGCCGGCGAGAGCTCGCCTGCGGAAGCTGCCGAGACACGGCAGTGGCTCGATGCCGACCCGCTGCGTGCCGTCGAAGCAGATCGCCTGCGCGTCATCTGGACGGCAAGCGGTCACCTGCTCCCTCCCGTCAGCAGCGATGCAGCGTGGGATCGGCTCGCGGCGCGCATGCATGCCGCCGACGGACCGTCGCCTGTGGCGCTGCATCATCCGGAAGGACAAGCGCACGCGTCACGCTTTCGCTGGCGTCATGAATCTCCGCGCGCGCGCGCCTGGATGCGCGTTGCTGCCGCGGCGGTTGTTGTTGCCGCCGGAAGCGCGCTGTTCGAGTACAACGAGCGCTTTTCGCAGCGCGTCGAGTCACGCATTGCCGAACAGGGCGCACCCGATCGTGAGTTTCATACCGCGCGCGGCCAGCGCGCCGTGGTGACGCTTGGAGACGGGAGCCACGTGGAGCTCGGGGCGGAAAGCAGCTTGAGGGTCCGCGCTTTTGGTGCGGGTCCCCGTGAGTTGTTTCTCACTGGCCAGGCCGTGTTCGAGGTGGTGCATGATTCGACCCATCCGTTCCTGGTGCACTCCAACAACGCGATCACCGAAGACATCGGCACGCGGTTCAGCATCCGCGCATACCCGCGTGATGCGGACGTGCAGGTGCTGGTGACGTCAGGCAAGGTGAACCTCCGTGCGGCTAATGCCCCGCGTGCTTCCGGCACGCTGCTGGGACCGTCGGATCTCGGCACGCTGGACTCCATTGGCCGAACCACCGTCCGGAATGGCGTGGACTCCACGTCGTTCCTTGCCTGGACGCACGACCGGCTGGTGTACACGAACGCCGCGCTCGCCGATGTGGTGCCCGACATCGCGCGCACATTCGATGTGCGCATTGACGTTCGCCCGAGCGTGGTGCCGCGACAGCGGATCACCATGAGTGTGCCCACGCGTGCGTTGTCCGAAGTGCTCGGTGCGGTGACCGTGCCCCTCGGACTTCACTACGAAATCAGCGGTCGCACCGTCGTCATTCGATAGAGAGCAGGCGTGTGCCGAATTCGAGCATGAGCAGTTTGTCCCCAGGCCGTACGAACTACAGAAGGAGCACGCGTCCCTTGCTGAATCATCTCTCCTCATTCGGAGCGCTCCATGTTTAGCCGATCCCGGTGGCTGGCTGTCGCCTGCTTCCTTGTCTACGGTGCCGCGCCGCAGGCATGGGCGCAGGACGTTTCGGGACGTGCGCGTGACAGCGTCGCAAAGGCACAGGCAGCGTATGCGTCAACGCGCGCGCCACAATACCTCCCACTCGAGACGGTGCGCTCAGGCACCGTGCGCATGCCGGAGCAGTTGGCGCGCCGGGTGAGCGTGAAGCTCGATGCGGTCCCCCTTCAGCGAGTGCTCATGGAGATCGCCACGCAGGCGGGGCTCGGGCTCTCGTACGGCGAGGACCTCGTGCGCGCCGCACCAACGGTTTCCGTTGACATCGCCGGCCGGTCCGCGGCTGATGCCCTGGCGTCGGCGGTGGCGGGCACACGGTGGATGGTGCTCGTCACAGCGACCGGGCAAGTGACCGTGAACCGGGCCGACGTGCTCATGGTTGGTGTCATCAACGGTCGCGTCACCGACCGTGCAACGTCACAGCCCATTGAAGGCGTCCAAATCACCGTGGACGGCACGCGGCTGGGAGCGGAAACCAGTTCGGACGGGCGATACACCATTGGCGGCGTGACGGCGGGCGCGCAACACGTGACGGTGCGGCGCCTCGGCTACGACGTGCAGACGCAGATCGTGATGGTCTCCGATGGCGCGACGCAAACGCTGAACTTCGCGCTTGGCCGCGCAGCGGTGGCACTCTCGCAGGTTGTGGTGACCGCCACCGGCGAGGAGCGCACCCGCGAAGTGGGCAACAGCCTGACCGTCGTGGACCTGTCGAACGAGAACGCGCCGATTGCCAATACGCAGGAATTGCTCACGGGTCGCGTGCCCGGCGTTACGGTACTCGGCAACTCCGGGCAGGCAGGTTCCGGCGGCACTATCCGGCTGCGCGGCGTGAACAGCATCAGCCAGGGCAACTCTCCAATCATCTATGTGGATGGCGTGCGCATGTCAGGGGCGCATACGCCCACGAGTGTTGGCGGTCGCCAGGACGTCTCTCCCCTGAACGACATTGACATGACGGACGTCGATCACGTGGAGGTCGTGAAGGGCCCAGCCGCGACCACCCTGTACGGAACCGAAGCGTCGGGCGGCGTGATCCAGATCTTCACCAAGCACGGCAAGAAGGGATCGGCCCAGGGGATTCTCGACGCGAGCACGGGATTCAACAACATGGGGCATATCGGTGTCGCGTCCGACACCACCGGCATGTTCGTGAACAAGTGCAGCGGCGTGCTGTCCATTGGCGACGGCACGAAATTCCAGGACGCCACCTGCCCCGCGAGCGGCTCCTGGCTCAGCAACGGGCAGATCTCCCGCTACTCGCTGGGCGTGCGCGGATCGAACGACTCGGACGACTACTACCTGTCCGGCAACCTCAATGACGAGCACTCGGTGCTCCAGACGGGCAACAACCGCACAGCCGGCGTTCGCGGCAACATCTCGGTCCACGCCACGCCAACGCTCACGCTGAGCTTGAATTCGACTTTCGTGAAGCGCGATGTACGGTGGTATCCCGATGGGTTGAGCAGCAACGCATTCCTGCTCAACGTGTCGCGCGGACCGGGCACGTTCTTCAAGGGCAGCGGATGCTCCGATCCCACCGTGGTCTGCATCCTGAACGACAGCATCTTCACCATCAACAACACCACCAATACCAACCACTTCATCACTGGCGGTACGGCCACCTACACGCCCATCCCGAAGCTCTCCGTGCGCATGTCGGCGGGCTACGACTATGACGTAGCCGACATCACCGACATCACGCCATTCGGACACCTTCGCGTGCCGCTCGGCTCCATCGCCGAGACGCAATGGAACCGCACACTGATCACGCTGGATCTCGCCGCAACGCTGCGTCACTCGCTGGGCCGTGCGTTCGAGTCCACGACATCGTTTGGCGGCCAGACGTTCGACAGCCGCCTCAACCAGACCGACCTCTCGTCCAGCAACTTCTCGGCCCCGGGCGTTCCAACGCTCACGTCAGGTTCCCTACGCAACATCGTTGGCCAGAACGAACAGCGTGTGATTAACGCGGGCTACTTCGCGCAGGAAATGATCGGCTGGCGCGACATCCTGTTTGTCACCGGCGGCTTCCGTGTGGACGGCAACAGTGCCTTCGGCACGGGATTCGGTCTTCAGACGTACCCCAAGGTGAGCGCGTCGTATGTGATCTCCGACGAGAAGTTCTGGCCGTCGCGGTTCATCGAGACACTCAAGTTGCGCGCCGCCGTGGGCGAGTCGGGCAAGGCACCAGGCGCCTTCGACGCGGTGCGAACGTGGGATCCCGTGGCGGCCGAGAACGGCCAGTCTGCCTTCGAGCCTTCGCAGGTGGGCAATCCTTCGCTCGGCCCCGAGCGGACGCGCGAGGTGGAAGGCGGCTTCGACGCGAGCATGTTCAACGGAAAGATGTCGCTCTCATACTCCTACTACACAACCCGCACCAACGGGGCGCTCGTGCCTGTCACGTTGCCGCCGTCGCTGGGCTTTGCGGCTCGCCAACTGGAGAACGTGGGGATCCTGCGGAACAACGGCAGCGAGATCGCCGTGAACGTGGATGTGCTGAAGCGCCGCAGTGCGGAACTGTCGGCCGGCGTGCAGTTCACCATGGTGCGCAGCGAGGCGGGTGACGTTGGCGGACAGACCATCACCGTTGACGCCAACTCCCTGTCGTTTGTCCAGCAGGGATACGCGGCGCCCAGCTACTTCGGCGATCGCGTCACGAACCCCACGGCGCTTGCCGATCCGGTGGTTGAACACAACGCCTTTCTCGGCGCCACGTTCCCTACATCCATCATCACGCCGCGCGTGACCCTGCGACTCTTGAATCGCGTGTCGTTCGACGCCATCGGCGAGTTCCAGCGTGGCGGACACCTCCTGAATTCCATCGGCTTTGCCAATGAAGGCCTGTTCACGTGGCAGCCGTGCTTCGACACGCAGGCCAAGCTGCGGCTCGCCGCGGCAGGCAATACCTCGGCGCTTGCCGACGTAACCGCCCTCGACCGCGCGCGCTGTTCCATCGACAGCAAAGTGAAGAGCGCCGGCTTCTGGGTCGAACGCGCCGACTTCTTCAAGCTGCGCAGCTTGTCCATGACCTACTCGCTGCCGGACAGGGTGCTCGGATCATCCAACGGCAGCTCCGTGACGCTGAGCGCGCGCAACCTCTTCAAGAACACACCGTACACGGGCACGGATCCCGAATCGGCTGATCAACTGGTGAGCTCATTCGCGAGGCGCGACTACTACGTGTTTCCTGCGCCGCGAACGTTTCTCGTCTCCATTCACACGGGCTTCTGATCATGACGAACTCATCGCGCACCCTGCGAACCACTCTCGTCATTGCGATCGCCAGCGCACTCCTCGTGACGGCCTGCGACCTCAAGGTCACCAATCCTGGGCCGATTGCCGACGAACAACTCAGCAGCGTGACCGCCATCCCTGCCCTTGTAAACGGGATGTCGGGCGACCTCTCCCTTGCGCTTGGGCGCTACATCGACCGGGGCGCGCTTGGGAGTGGCGAACTGACCGAGGCAGGCCTGTTCATTCCGGAGGGCCACTACTATCTCGGGCAGTTCGTTCCGCAGGATGTGAACGCCGACTGGGGCAACATGCAGACGGCGCGCTGGACCGCCGAGTCGGGGCTGGTGCGCATGAAGGCGGTGCTTGGCGCCGGGTTCGACGCGAACGTGAACACGCCGCGCGCGTACCTGTATGGTGGCTTTGCGAACAGGCTGCTCGGTGAGAACGTGTGCACGTCGGTCATCGATGGCGGGCCAGCAGGAAGCGACAGCGTGTACTTTACCCGCGCCGAAAGCCTGTTCACGCGGGCCTTCACGCTGGCGACCGCACTCAACAACACGAGCATCGCCACTGCCGCCCTCGGCGGCCGCGCGTCCGTTCGCGCGTGGCTTGGCAACTGGACCGGTGCGGTGGCCGATGCGCTGCTGGTGCCGACCGCGTACAACTTCAACGCGGTGTTCTCCACGAACACCGCGCGCGAGAACAATGACCTCGTGAACCAGACGCTCACGCGCAGCGAGACGTCGGTATTCGGAACCGTGTACGCCGCGAACAACAAGGAACCCCGCGCAACGTGGGATACCGTGAAGACTGGTACCGCAATCACCAAGGGTGCGAACGGCACGGCCATTTTTCGGCAAACAAAATACAAAACCCTCGCGGCCCCGGTGTCACTCACGAAGGGAACGGAAATGTTGTTGCTCCGTGCCGAGGCCGCGCTGCGTGCCGGTGACGTGACGAATGCGATGCTGTTGATCAATGCCGAGCGCACCACGTTTGCGCTCGCCCCTCTTGCGGCAACCACGACGGCGGCGGCGTGGACTGCGCTTCAGTCGGAGCGCGGATTGCTGCTGTGGCTGGAGGGACGGCGGCTGTGGGATCTTCGGCGCTGGTTCGCCGAGGGCACCAATACGTTCCTGACTGGCCGCGACAAGTGCCTGCCCGTGAGCGCGGACGAGGCCGCGTCGAACTCAAACCTGCACTGAGCCGTCAGCCCTGCCGCCTCCGCCGAGCGTCTGGAGCGACAGCGACTGACTCGCTACGCCTCGCGTTCTGCATGATTCTCGCGCAGTTTGGCTCGGGCGTTCGATGGCTTTGCATCCTCCAGGTAGTTCGACTCGATGGTCTATCGTCGCTTGCAATTCGTCGCGCTCGCCGTGAGCACCATCGTTGTCGGGTTGCTCGTACACCTGCGAGGGACGTGGTTCGGGGCGGCCGGACGCGATGTACTGGGTGACGCGCTCTGGGCGGCGATGATCGTGTGGTGGATTGGTGCGGTGGCCCCGCGGGCGACGCTCTCGGTGCGGAGCGTCGCGGCGTACGCGGTCTGCGTGGCGGTCGAGGCGAGCCAGCTATACCATGCGCCCGGTCTTGATGCGCTGCGCGCCACGCAGTTGGGGCACCTTGTGCTCGGGAGCGGGTTCGACGTACGTGACTTGGGCGCGTATGCCGCGGGTGTCGTGGTGGCGGCGGGGCTCGAGATTGCTGTCCGCCGGGGTCGCCGGCTTCTCAGGAGAAGGCTTCGTGCGAGTCAGTGACCGCGTGCTGTTGTGTGGGGGGCTGCTGACGGGAGCGGCGGCGCTACTTCATATCGGGATTATCATCGGCGGACCGGCTTGGTACCGGTTCTTCGGCGCAGGGGAACGCCTGGCGCGGCTGGCCGTCAGCGGGTCCGCTGTCCCGGCCATGGTGACCACCGGGATTGCCGCGCTGCTCGGCCTCGCGGCGCTGTACGCCGTGTCTGGCGCGGGGGTAGTCCGCCCCCTGCCGCTCCATCGTCCTATCCTGGCGCTGATCGCCTTGGTCTTCCTGATCCGTGCGCTGGGTGGCGTGCCGGCGGTGCTTTTCGTGGACACCCCGTACATGCAGATGCTGAAAGGGCGAATGACGTTCATGCTGATCAGCTCCGCGCTCTGCCTCGGGATCAGCCTTTGTTATGCGATCGGGGCGGCCGGACTCTTTCGGCGGGATGCCCTGTAGTTCACGGTCCAAACGTCCAGGCTCTGGGTGAAGTACCACGATACGCGTGCGGGTGTGGCGCAGGCGAGCAACGTGAAGACTGCAAGCACAGGAGCTCGCAGTGCCATCGACACCCGCGGGATCATCGCACCACCAGCCCCACCGTCGTGAGGTCATCATCGCGCGACGACGTGCCGACCATCACGCGGAACGGGCCCGGGTCAACCACGAAATGCTCGCGCACATCGAAATGGCCGAGCTTCGCGGGGGTGAGCATGAACTCCACGGTGCGAGACTCGCCGGGCGCCAACGGCACGCGCGCGAAGTCGCGTAGCTCCTTCACCGGCCGCGTAGGGATGGTGTAATCCTGCCGGAGGTAGAGCTGCACCACTGCGTCACCGCGCCGTGCGCCGGTGTTCGTGACCGTTGCCTGCACACGGACTGAATCGCCCCGGCCGATCTCGGGCCGCGCGATGCGTACGCCGTCCACGCGAAAGGTGGTGTAGCTCAACCCGAAGCCGAACGGATAGAGCGGCGTCGATTCGTCGAACACATATCCCTGCCGACGGGCCGAGGGCGCGTGGTTGTAGTACACGGGGAGTTGCCCCACCGAGCGCGGAATGGTGATGGGGAGATGGCCGGCCGGATTCACGTCGCCAAACAGCACGTCAGCCACGGCGTGTCCAGCCTCCTGGCCGAGATACCAGCAGTACAACACCGCCGGCACCGACGCGTTCACATGCGTGAAGGCCAAGGGACCACCGCTGAACATCAAGACGACGATTGGCTTGCCCGTCGCGCGCACCGCGTCAACGAGTTCATCCTGCAGACCGCGCAACGCGAGGTCGTCGTTGTCGCCCTCGTTGCCGCCCCACGCCTCGTGCATCATCCGCGCGGTCGCGCCGAGTGCGAGCACGACGACGTCCGCGCTTCGGGCCGAATCCACCGCTTCACGAATGAGGCGGCGATTGGTGGAGTCGTCCGTGATGCGTGGGCGTCCTCCGCCCACCGGACCCGCAGCGCCGCCGCCGCCACCCCTGCTGCCAACCGCGAGCAAGCGTATTCCCTCTGCTGACACGACGCGCGTGCCGCTGCCCAGTCGTTCCCTGATTGCCGCGAGTGGCGTGACGCTCGACGATGGCGTCCCCGCGTAGTTGCCGCGCTCCGCGAAATCCGCATGCGGACCGATGACGGCTATTGTGCGTATGCGCGTTGGGTCGAGGGGCAGCAACGCGCCCTCGTTCTTCAGCAGCGTGATTCCAGCCGCGCCCACTCGGCGCGCCGTCGCGAGGTGCGCCGCGCTCGCCACACTGCGCTGCGTTTCTGCAGGGTCGACGTACGGCTCGTCGAACAACCGCATGGCGAACTTCGCGCGCAGCACGCGCCGCACGGCGCGATCGATGATTGCGACCGGGAGTTGGCCGTTGCGCACGAGCGTCGAGAGTCGCTGGTAGGACTCGAGGCGCGGCATGTCGATGTCAACGCCCGCGACTGCCGCAAGCCGAGCGGCTTCCGTGGTGTCGCGCGCCACGCGGTGGGTGTCATAGTTGTAGCGCACCCCGAAGAAGTCGGACACCGTGATGCCGGCGAACTGCCATTCGTCACGGAGCACCTGCGTGAGCATGAAGGGATTCGCATGCACGGGAATTCCGAGCACTTCGTGATAGGCGGGCATCACCGCCATCACGTTGGCCTCGCGGATCGCGGCGTCGAAGGGACGCAGGTGCAGCTCACGGAGCTCGTGCTCACTCATGTGAACGGGGCCCACGTTGCGCCCGCCCTCGGGTGCGCCATGGCCGGCGAAGTGCTTCGTTGTGGCGCCGACATGGTGACGGCCCGTGATGCCACTGGTGCCGCCCTGAAATCCGGTGATGGCGGCGACGCCCATGCGTGAGTTCAGCCACGGATCCTCGCCATACGTCTCCTCGACACGTCCCCAGCGCGGGTCTTGCGCAAGGTCGAGCACGGGAGCGAGGACGAGATCAGTACCCGACAGTCCGGCCTCCTCGCCAATCTCGGAGAACACCTGATGCACCAGTGCGGTGTCCCATGTACTCGAGAGCACCGGCGGGGTGGGATAGTTCGTCGCGCCCTGCCCCGCGAGACCGTGCAGCGCTTCGTCAACCACGATGATGGGGATGCCGAGTCGCGTGCGCTCCAGGAAGTAGCGCTGGATGCGATTGACCAGTTCGGCACGCGCGCGGGGGGCGTTCGCTGTTGCACCGGGAGAACCGCCGCCGATGCCAGTGATGGCGCCGAAGCTGAGTCGTGCGTCGGCTGGCCCGTACGTCGCGACGTCACCTCCTGCGAGGATCGAGTCGAGCGCGCGGCCGGGCGAGAGGCCCTCCATCTGCGCGACCTTCTCGTCGAGCGTCATCCGAGACAACAGGTCTTCCACGCGCGCGTCGATTGGCTGCGTGGGATCCTTGTACCTGGGGGCGGCCGTACCCCTGGATTGACCGAACGGCGCCACACATCCGGCAAGCACCAGCAGCGTGGCGACCGCGCGGAGGCCGATGCGATCGGGACGGTATGTCATCATCAACCGACGCTCGCGTGCGAGGAGCGCAACGACAGAAGTCATCCACAAATGTTGTGTCTCCGCTCCTGACGCCTCACTGGCTCGCTGCCCTTGCTATCACGGGCATCTTTATTGTCGGCGTCGTACCTTTCCGAGACCACTTTGCTCTCTCAGGATGGTTCGAGCTACTCGGCGTGAGTCTCGTGCTGTTCGCGAGTACGGTTCCAATCCAGCTCATTTCTCCACAATCCGCCATGAAGCGCCACGTCCTCATCTTCGGCCTTGTCGGCGGCGTCCTGATCGCCATCCTCCAGTACACCGAATACCGCTTCGTCGTTATCGAGCACTCGGTCGAGCTGTACGGCGCCCTCGTTGCAATCCTGTTCTCCACCTTCGGCATCTGGCTCGGCCTCCGGATCACGCGCAGACGGGAGACGATCGTGGTGCGTGAGGTCCTCGTCCCTGCCCCGGTCCCGGACGCCAAGCCAGCTTCGGCGTTCGCACCAGACGCAGCCCGGCAGCAGAGCCTCGGCATCACCGCCCGCGAGTTGGAAATCCTCACGCTGATCGCCCGCGGCCTCAGCAATCGTGAGATCGCCGCCCAGCTATACGTATCCGAGAATACCGTGAAGACCCACTGCTCCCGTACCTTCGACAAGCTGGGAGCCGCGCGCCGGACGCAAGCGGTGCAGCGCGGCAAGGAGTTCGGCCTGCTGCCCTGATCGCTTCACCCAAAAGCACGATTTCCGGTCAATTCCCGCAAAATCATCCGAAAGGATGACGCGAGCGGGCGGGCCACACCGCATGGTGACTCCATCCTCGCCCACATTCAGGAGTCTCACAGGAGCCTCACATGAAGAAAACCGTCATCACCTTCGGCCTTATCGGGGGCGTCATCATCTCCGCCCTCATGGGCGGCTCCCTATTCCTCGCGGACAGGATCGGCTCCGGCCACAGCATGGCCCTCGGCTACACCATCATGGTGGCGTCGTTCCTGCTCATCTACTTCGGCATCCGCAGCTACCGCGACAACACCCTCCCCGGCCAAATCTCCTTCGGCCGCGCCTGCGCCTGCGGCATCCTCATCACCCTCATCACCACCGTCTGCTACGTCGTCATGTGGGAAGTTCTCTACTTCAACTTCATGCCCCACTTCATGGACAGCTACTTCGCAGCGCAAATCCACGGGGTGCAGGCTGCTGGTCTCGATCCGGCCACCACGGCCGCGCGGATCGCCGCCATCCAGCACTCCCAGCAGCTCTACCAGAACCCCCTGATCAACATGGCCTACACCTTCATGGAGCCGTTGCCCGTGGGCCTGATCATCACCTTGATCTCTGCAGCGCTCCTCCGCACCAAAACCCGCACGCCGAGTACTTCTGCCACAGCGCGGGCACTCGCGTAGGTCTGCAATCCGCAATATTTCGAAGGGCGGCAACGCCCTCGTCATCATCACCCACCCGACCTTGAGGTTCCATGAAGCGAGTCACTGGCATTGGCGGCGTCTTCTTCAAAGCCAAAGACGCCCCGGCATTGCAGGCCTGGTACAAGCAGCACCTCGGAATCGATGTCCAGCCATGGGGGGGCGCGGCATTCGACTGGGTTGACGGGGAGGGCACGCCAGTGGCCGGAACCACCGCTTGGCTGATTGCTTCGGCGCAGAGTGCCCAGTTTGCCCCGAGCACTGCAACCTTCATGGTCAATTACCGGGTGGAGGACCTCCACGCCTTGCTGAATGTCTTGCGCGAAGAGGGCTGCACCGTGCTCGAGAAGATCGACGAGTCCGAGTACGGGAAGTTTGGCTGGGTCATCGATCCAGAGGGAAACAAGGTGGAGCTTTGGCAGCCGCCTGCGGGCCAATGACAGTGACGGGCCTGATGCGCTGACGCGTGCGACTCTGGTCTGTGCATCCGAAGTACCTCGACGCTCGCGGGCTGGTTGCCCTGTGGCGGGAAGCGCTGTTGGCGCAGGCGGTGCTCAGAGGCCGCACGAACGGCTATCTGCATCACCCGCAACTGCAACGACTCCGCGCACAGCCTTCGCCAGTTGGCGCTATCGCAGACTATCTCCGTGCCGTTCAGGCCGAGGCGAGCGGTCGAGGCTATTCATTTGCAGCGCGAAGGATCAGCCGTGCGCAGGGTAATGGTATCATCCCCGTGACTCGCGGGCAGTTGTTGTACGAGTGGGGTCATCTCCTGGCGAAGGTGGCAATCCGTGATCCGGAGCTACACCAACGGCTCATGCTCGTGCGTCGCCCGCGATCACACCCCTCGTTTCGCGTTGTTCCAGGAGGCGTGGAGGCATGGGAGAAAAGGCGCCCGGGATGAAGCCACTTCACGGCACAAAGGTGCGGATCAACTGCGCGGCGGCGGCGACCAAATCGGCATTGTCTCGTGCGGAGGTCCCGTCGGGCAGCACCGTGATATCCTCCAACCCGGTGCGGATGCCGTGCCCTTTGCGGAGCCCGCGTCGGTTGACGGCCCAACACGCTGCGCCGTAGCCGTGGTGAACCTGTTCCAGCGTGATGCCCGCGGACACGACAATCTCTTCCATTTGCGCGGCGTGCTGCACAGCGGCGTCAACATCGGCGTCCAGGGGTTCGATGAGGACGCGGCGACACCTGCCAGCCAGTCCGGAACGAACGAACGCTCGTGCGTCGTCACTGGTCAGCAGTCCCGCCTCGATGGCGACGCCTCGGGCCAACAGGAGTTCGCAGAGTTCCATTATTCCCGGTTCGCCCTGGTTCGCCGTCACAAGGTCCGGCATGTCGCTCCATGCCTCGACGATGCGGAAGCGCTCGCCCGGATCGCCCACAATCGCCGCGGACGTCGTCAGGGAAATCGGCGTCCCGGGACAGTGCACCCGGATGGCGCGCAGCACCGTCGCGCACGCGGCGCCTTCGAGGGTCTCCCGACCAGCCCCGTCGAACGCGTGGACATGCACCGATTGAGCGCCAGCCTCGACGGCCGCGCGGGTCGCTTCCGCGATGGCATCCGGCGTGCGCGGCGTTGCTGGGTGCACTGAGTCGCCATTCAGCGCGGCCTGCAAGAATATCGTCGTCTGCATTGGTCAAACGTACAACGAGCGGCGGCTCCGATTCCAGTTTGGTTCCACGCGTTGATGCGCGCGCGATTTCACAGGCGCATATTTGTCGCGTGCGTGGTCCGGATCGTCTGCCCAACAATGATCTGAGCGACATCGCCGCGATGATCACGTCGTTGCCAACCGAGGAGTGAGCCGAGATGACAATGCCGAGTATACTTGCGGCCACATGGAACGACGGGTTGTTCGTCATCGTCGGCGATACGCGGCGCCAGGAGCTTGCCGGCCGGTCGGTGAAGTGTATGGCGCCGGATCAGGAGGGAGGAGCGTTCGCCATCGTTGATGGACACTCGCTCTGCCATCGTACGTGCGAAGGCACGTGGAGTACCATCGCCACCACCCACCTCGACCTCGCGTGTCTGATGGTGGTGGGCACGGTGACCTATCTCGGGACTGAAGGCGCGGGTGTCCTCCGCGTCAGCCCGGATGGCGGGATGGATCCACTCAGCGGCTTCGATGCCACTCCGGGACGAGACAGCTGGTACGCCGGTTCCGCGGTGATAGACGGCAAACGCGTTGGACCGCCCCTTGGCATTCGCTCGATGACTGCCACCTCCGACGGTGCAGTGCTGCTAGCCAATGTTCACGTGGGGGGCATTCCGCGGTCCACCGATAACGGCCTGACATGGCAACCCACCATTGGCGTTGACAATGATGTCCACGAAGTGTGCGGACATCCGGCCAATCCCCGGACCGTAATCGCGGCGGCGGCGACTGGCCTTTGTGTCAGTCACGACGGCGGTGCTACCTGGACCATCGAACAGGAGGGCCTGCCCGCGTCATATTGCTCAGCGGTGGCGTTTTTGGGCGAGGATATTCTCGTGGCGTCATCCACAGGCCACTTCGCGGCCCAAGGCGCTGTCTATCGACGACCGATAGACGGGAGCGGTCCGCTGCTGCCAGTGGGCGGGCTTCCCAGGTGGCTTGGCGGCATCGTCGACACGGGCTGCATCGCCACTCATGAGACCGTGGTTGCGATTGCCGACAGGGGAGGCAACCTGCACGTGTCGGCGGATGGCGGCCATACATGGCTGCATCGCGACGATGGCCCCCCGATGGTGAGCAAGGTCATTCTGATCTGACGCGCGTACGATCACACCCAACCTTCGCACATTCCGTGTACACGATCCTGGTCCGGCTCATCGGGGACACAGTGCTGGTGGGGATCCTCATGTTCGCAACGGCCCGGACGCTTGCGTGGGGGAGTGCGTGGGTGCTGCTGGCGGTGCTGCTATTCGTCAGGTCCATGGGCGCCCACGCCGTATACCGCATCAACCCTGCCCTTCTTCGCGACCGCGCCAAGTTGCCGATCCACGCCGATCAACCCTGGACTGACCGGTTGTTCCTGATGGGCGTGCTATCAACGGGGATACTCGGACTGCCGATGGTTGCCGCACTCGATGCGTTTCGCTGGCATGTGTTCCCTCCACCCACGCCATTGATCAAGACCGTCGGCCTCATCCTGTTCGCGCTCGGGTGGGGACTCAAGAGCCTGGCCCTTCGCGCGAACGCGTACGCCGTCCCCGTGGTCCGGCTTCTGCGAGAGCGCGCGCACGTACTGGTCGACTCTGGCGTGTACGGTGTGATCCGCCATCCCTTTTACGCCGCGGACCCGCTGATCTTCATCGGCCTCGGGTTGTGGCTCGATTCCTACCTTGCCGTGATGGTGGCTGGCATCCCACTTGTGTTCGTGGTGGTCCGACTCTGCCTGGAGGAGCGCTTTCTCGAACGCGAGTTGCCGGGCTACCGCGCGTATGCGTTGCGCGTGCCTCATCGACTGATTCCTGGCGTCTGGTAGGAAGTCTCCTACGCCCCCCCTCTATCGAGGGCGCATCTCCAACGTCACGACCGTCAGCCGCCCGGTTAGCCCTCGTAGGCTGAACGCGTCGGCCGCGCCGGGGTGTTGCGCCACTACGCGCACGGTCATGTTCGGGGAGAGCCGGCAATCGTGAAACGTGCCATCAGCGCCGGTGACACCGCCCGGACCGACGTCCTCCCAGCCCCCGCCCTCCACGGGTCGCTGTACCACCCACGTGGCGCCGTCAACGGGATGTCCGTCCGCCGTGGCGACGCGGCCGAGTATCCATGCGCTGCCCATGGTTCCCTTGTCGGCTGCGCACAGGTGCGCGGCGTAATCCACGGCTGCCGGCACTGGCACGCGGAGCGAGACGGTGGAGTCGCGCACGGCGCTGAATGAAGCGCCTGTCGCGAGCGTGAAGCCGAGTGGCAACAGGTCGGGATCCACGACAAAGAGGTCGTATGGGCCGGGTATCAGATCCTCGAACGTCATGTCACCGTTCGCGTCGCTAACCGACTGGTACTCGGTATCGTCCAGCTTCATCACCGTGCGCACCATCGCCTTCGAACTGTCCTGAAGGGCGTGGACGACGAGGCGACCGAGGGCGTCGTCGAATGTGCTCCCGTCATCCCACACAGCGTGCGCGAGTTCTCCGCCGACTTCGTGTACGTCGTACTGAGCCGGAGCGGCGGACTTGTAACAACTCCTGGTTGGGCAACGTGTGTCGGAGTTGCGCCGCGGCTGCAAGCGCTTGAGCATGGCCGTCGCGGCATCGTCGTGGGGGTCAACCAGTCGCAATGTCCATCGGTCCACCAGGACCACGCCATTCCGGATTGCCCGAAACGACACTCGGCCGCCCGGATGATACGGCTCGTACGCGCGGTCCATGCCGGTGTAGCGGAATTCCACGTCGACGAGTGCGCGGGCCAGCGTATCGATCCAGAGTGCGCCGTCGATGTCGACGCGGTCGCGACGTGAATCGGCTGCGCGAAAGCCCAAGCCGATCTGGTGGGGCCGAGACCGCTGGGCGTCCATGATGCGGAAGCAGTAGCCGCCCGCGAACTCGTCGTCCAGCAACGTTTCCGCGTCTGGTGCAAAGAATGTGCGGATGCCCGCGATGTCGAGCATGAACCCCTGCTGCACGAATTCGGATGCCCGCCGCACCGCACCGAACGAACTCATGCTGACGGTGGAGTCGGCGTGGACGCGCTGGTGCGTGATGTTTTGCGATGTGCTATCAAAGTGGCGGTCGAAGAACAGTCGTTTCATACGCGCGGGCTTTACGCCGCGCGACACGACGGTGGTGAGCAGCCCGTGGCGGGCCTGCTCGAACAATGCCAGCGCAGCCGGCGCATCCGAGCGCTGTGGGCAGCTTGCGGCCGCCAGGGTGCGCACCGAATCCAGCGTGATCGGAATGGCCGTGATGGTCACGTCGAACGGTGCAATACCGTCCGTCGGCGCCAGCAGCGGCTGCATGCGCGGCCGAAAGCCCAGTCTTACAACGCGGAGTCGTGTTCCTCCCGACGTAGACGGGATGCGGTACTCGCCGCGTTGGTTGGTGATGTTGCGCCCCAGCACCACGTCCGCGGCATTCAGCACCATCACTACCGCGCCGGGCACGGGCGCGCTGGTGGCGCTGTCCCGCACCGTTCCCCGGATGTCCTGGGCGGATGCGGCGCGCGCGAGGGTGAGCAGGACAAGAAGGCGCGCTGCGATGGAAGCGGTGAGGAGGCGCATGCCCGCGAACATTCAACAACGGCGCAAGGCGTGTCAATGCCGCCGCATCAGATGCCCATGCGGCTTGCGCCTACCGCGCGCCAGGCTTAGACAGTGTGGCGTGGTCAACACCATCCTTCCCGCTGGAGCGCCTGTGCTTCGTCGCCTCGCATTTGCAGTCGTCGCAACACTCCTGGCCGGGACGGCACCCAGCCGCGCAGTTGGCGCCCAGCAGGAGGCGCGGGCGTTCAACGTCTACCTCGACTGCAACGGTTTTTACTGTGATGAGGAGTTCTTCCGCACCGAGATCGTGAGCGTCAACTGGGTGCGTGAACGCACGGCGGCGGACGTCCACATACTCGGCACCAGTCAGCCCACGGGGGGCGGCGGCGCGCGGTATTCGTTGGCGTTCATTGGCCAACGCCGGTTCAATGGGATCATCGACACCCTGACCTACGATGCGCCGCAATCCAATTCGAGCGACGATACGCGACGCGGCCTGGCGCGCACGCTCAAACTCGGGCTCGTACGCTATCTCGCGCGCACCAGCGCGGCCGAACGACTCGCGGTTACCTATACCGCTGGCAAGGGGACCGATTCGTCGGATGCGGCAGCGACGCACGATCCCTGGGATGCGTGGGTGTTCAGCTTGAATGCGAGTGGCAATGATTCACGCGAGGAGAGCTATTCGAATCTCTACATGAACGGGCGGGTGTCGGCGAACCGCGTGACCGATGCGTGGAAGACAACGCTGTCGGTGGGTGAGAACTACAGCGAGAGCCGTTTCACCTTTGACGACGCGCAGTCGGTGTTCATCCAACGGAGCTACTCGGCCGACCTGCTCCAGGTGAAGAGCCTCGACGCCCACTGGTCCGCCGGCCTGAAGGGAAGCTTCAATTCATCGACATACCTCAACCAGCGCGCCGCGTCGCGATTGACCCCCGAGATCGAGTACGATCTTTATCCGTATGCCGAGGCGACACGGCGCCAACTGCGCCTTCAGTATGGTCTCGGCATCAGCGCCTTCAGCTATTACGACACGACGGTCTTCAACAAGGTGCGTGAGACGCTGCCGGTGCAGGTCTTCTCCACGGCGTTCAGCCAGAACGAAACCTGGGGCTCGGTGAACGCCGGCGTTGATGCGGTGAGCTACCTGAGCGACCTGTCCCGTCGCCGGCTCACCTACTCGGCAGGCGCCAACATTCGCATCGTGAAGGGCCTGAGTGTCAACTTCTTCGGAGACTATGAGTCGATCCACGACCAGTTCTACATCCCGAAGGAGGGTATTACCCGCGACGATGCGTTGCTGCGCCAGTCGCAGCAGAGTACGCGGTTCAGCCAGTTCTTCTTTGTGGGTCTGACGTATTCGTTCGGTTCGGTGCTCAACAACGTCGTGAACCCGCGGTTCGGCAACAGCGGCGGCGGCGGCATGATGATTATCCAATGATGCCCAATGAGGAACCGCTGTTCCCCCAACTCGTGGTCGCCAACCTGTCCGCGGAAGGTGCCGCGAGTACGGGCGCCTATCGCAACGTGGTGGTCAACCGGGTGAACGAAAGCTGCGTCCGATTGGCCGCCTTCGAAGGGGACTACCGGTGGCACTTTCATCCGCATTCCGACGAGCTGTTCGTCGTCGTCGAAGGGCTGCTCGCAATTGACCTCGCGAACGGCGTCACGCTGCAACTTGGCCCATGGGACATGGTGACGATCCCGGCTGGTACGGTTCACCGAACGCGGGCCGTGCCGCGCGCTGTCAATATCTGCTTCGAGCACCTCGCCGCGGAGACGACGTTCGTGGAGCCAACGACATGACCGGCCCCAGATGCCGGCTCGGCACTGCTGCGAGGTGACATCGTTTACGTATCGAGTCGCCCGGTCCGGTGCGCTGCTGTGCGGTCTCGGTTTCGCCATCGGTGCTGAGACGCTGGTACTACACCTGTGGCTCGCGCCGAAGCATCCCGCAATTGCCTGGCCCCTCACCATCGGGGCGCTTGGCACCTTCGCCTGGCTCATAGCCGACTACCACGCGCTTGGCCATGGGACCCTGCGGCTCACCGCCGAGACGCTCGAGGTGGCAATCGGCCAGCGGGGGAAGGCGGTGGTGCCTCTCGCGTCGGTGCTAACGGCGGTACGGTCGACGTGGCGCGAGGTGCCGGCATCGGGAACCCTGGCGGCCGCGGAGTACATGAATCTGCTGAAGCCCGCGTCGCCGAATGTGCTGTTGACGCTCACGGTGCCGGTGTCGGTGCGACTCGTGGGCGGAGTGCGGCGCCGTGTGCGCCAGTTCGGCTTCTGCCTGGATGACCCGGACGCGTTCATTACCGCGTTGAGCGAGGTACGCGCGAACGAGACCGTCCCCTCCTGACGCGTCAGATGGCATCTGCCTCGATGGCGCCTCCGAAAAGCCACCAACCCTATGGCTGCAATCGGACCCGAAGCTCGCGAACACGCGGAGCTGGAACGTGGAGAAGCTTCCGGCCTCCAAATCCTGTTACGCGCAGCACGGCGGCCCCTGGATGAAATTGTGCGAGCAATGCGGGCGTGAGGGCAACCGTCGGCGTGTACCGAAAGACTCGTGGATCGAGAGCACTTATCCTGTTGACGCTCGAGCGCTGTTCGAGCAAGACTACACTCTGCGGGTCCTGCACAAGCTCGAGGCGGATCCGGTTGTGCACTTCACCCGACGCAACGACATCGTAGCCGACCGTGGAGCCCGGAGCGAGCACGAGGGAACTGGCGCGCGCTTCGATACGCATCACCTGCCAGATCCTGCGGTAGATACTCCAGCAGAAAACGACCACGTAGATGCAGGCGACCGCAATCATGGCGCGGCGCACCTGCAGAACGACGCGTGACTCGCGCCCTTTCATGGCCATGGCGAAGGTGGTCATGCTCGATAATAGCATGGCCGTGGTGCCGCGCCACGTGTTCCGTCCGTTTTCGCCCTTGATGGTTGCACCATTCGACGGGGCCTACCGCCGTCGCACTGCAATGACCGGCTCCAGGTAGCGGCTCAGCACCGCTTTCAACTCACGAATCGCGCGCGCGCGTTTGACCCCCTTGAGTTGCGCGATGATCGGCAGCATGCCACGAAACACTGCGATAGCCGCCTCGGCAGCCCACCGCAGGTCGTCCTGTTTCGCCCGCGGCGACCGCTTCTCGAAGAGTGTCATGAGCCGCAAGGCAACCGTGTCGTGCAATACGTGAATGCGCCCGGCCAGTTGCGGCGACATGGCCGCGGCAAGAAACAACGCCTCGAATGCCGGCGCGCCCCGATGGAACGCGAGAAAGGGATCGACGATCGTGTCGATCAGCGTGGAGAGAGGTGCTTTTGTGACGCTGCCATGGAAGACGCTCGCGTGCAGCAGTTCCAACTCCTGGGCGTATTGGGCGGCCAAGGCCTCCGCGATCGCCTCCTTATTGGGATAGAACTGATACAGCGTCCCCGGTGAGACGACGGCGCGCGACGCAATGAGATTGGTCGTCGCCCGGTCATAGCCCACCTCGGCGAAGACCTCCTCGGCCGCGCGCAGCAGGCTCTCCATTCGCTGCTTGCCACGATCCTGACGCCGTGGCTCAACTACTTTCTCGCTACTCATTCGCCCGCCTTTCCCTGTGCCCGAGGAACCAGCACGATCTTCCCGATGTTGTTTCTCGACTCGAGAAGTTCGTGCGCGCGTTGTGCGTCGTGAAGGGCAAAGGTCGCGCCGATGCGCGGAGCGATGGCGCCGGCGGCGAGGAGCGCCACCATTTCACGCAGATCATCATCGATTTCGCGCCGTAGGGCGGCGACCTTGACGCGCTGGTCCATCGCATACAACTCGGCAGTCGGCCGCGGCCAAACCTTGGCCATGCCGAGGAGCAGGAGCAGGCGCGCGACCTCGGTGAGATCACGTTTGCCCCCGGGCTTGACGGCGCTGCCAATGCCGAACGCGACGAGCTTGCCGTGCTTCGCGACGAGCGAGCGCGTCTTCCACACATGCGATCCGCCGAGCGGGTCGAAGGCGGCATCGAACCCTTCGGGGCGAAATTGGCGGAGGGCGTTCAGGGAGGACGGGTCGCGTTCGTCGAAGAGGAAGTCAGCCTGGTTGCCGAGTGCGTTGTGCCATCGTTTGGAGGCGGCCGCTGCGACCGCGAGTCGCAGGTGCCTGGCGATGTCGAGGATTGCGCTACCGACACCACCTGATGCCCCGTACACGAGGATCGCGTCTCCCTCGCGCAGGCGAGTGGTGCGCCGCAGCATCTGCCATGCCGTTGTGTAGTTGAGCACCAATGCGACCACTTGCGCGGCGTCCAGGTGTGACGGTACGCTCACCGCCCACGTTGCGGGCACGCACACGTAACGGGCGTAGCCGCCGAACATGGTCAGTGCGGCAACCCGGTCTCCCACCGCCATGCCACTCACCCCCTCTCCAATGGCATTCACCGTACCTACGACATCGTAGCCCGGTGCATACGGCAGTTTCGGCGCGCCGCCGAAGAAGAGGTTCGACCGCTGTGCCACGTCGCCGAACGAAACGCCAGCCGCTTCGATCCTGATGCGCACCTCGCCGTGGTTGGGGGTCGGCAGGGGCGCGGTGACCAGTTGGAGCACATCCGCCGGTCCGTATCGCGCAATGACGACGCGTTCGTCGGTGGTGGATGACGTCATGCGAGCCTCCTTGAGGTGTGACCGGGCGCGGGGTTCTAAAGGCGAGTGATTGCTCGCGTCTTCCCGAATATGCGAGCCTTCGCTCGCATTAGTCAAGGGGCACTGCGCCATGTCGGCGTGTCGGGTCAGCGGTCGCCATTTCGTTTTGATCTCGGGAGCTGCTCTCCCCTGTTCCTCCTGCCTTGTGTAGTCGCCGACGCTGGCCCCCGGGATGAAGAGTCCTTGATGCCTTGCCGCATCAACCCATCAGATGGAGGCATTTGCGTGCGCACGATTTCTCTTCAAGTACTGGCTGCGGCGGCCTTGTTGGCCCCGATCGGTTGGACCACCACTGGCACGGGCGTGACCGTAGCCAACCTGCGCGACAAGGGTGTTGTGCATTCCGGCTTCCTGGTTGGCACGGCCACCAGCGGCGACACCACGCCGGTGACCCTGGTGGAAGTGTCGCTCGATGGCGGTGCGTTTCAGGCGGCCACGGGAACCGCGGACTGGAAGTTCAAGTTTCCCACGGGCACCTCTGGCTGGAAAGACAACTCGGCCCACACGGTAGACGTGCGGGCCACAGACTCGGGCGGCAACATTGTCGCCAGTCCCACGCTGGCAGTACGCAAGGGTCTCAATCAGGACGTTGACGGCGACGGCTTTGCGGACGTGTTGGTGGGCGCGCCGGCGTTCGATGACAACAGAGGCCGAGTGTACCTGTTCTATTCGTCCAAGGACGGCAGCGGCATACCGAGCACCGACGACGCGAACAACCTGGACGATCCGAATGTCCACGTCATTGGTGGGGAATTTGCCGGACCGCAGTCGTTCGGCGCCTCGACGGCGATGGGCGACGTGAACGGCGATGGCTTTGCGGACCTGATTGTCGGCGCGCCCGCCAGCATCGGCGGCGCTGGTCATCTCTATGTCTTCTATGCCATCGAGGTTGCGCCCGGTAGCGCGCTCGTGGTACAAGGCAACGCCACCGGAACCTCCACGCAGATCTCTGGCGACACCGGACGCCTGCTTGGCCTGGGCACCTCGGTCGCGGCGGGCGATGTGAACGGCGATGGTATCGCTGATGTCGTTGCCGGCGCCCCGGGAACGGTGGGAACCCCGACCGGCACCGCCGGCCGTACGTACGTGTTCTTCTCGCGCGGCAATGGCGATGTGCAAGGCATTGTGGCTGCCACGGTGTTCGGTGCCGACAACACCCTCGTTGACGACAACAGCGACACCAATTTCGGCGTCGCTGTGGCCGTGGGCGACGTGAACGGCGATGGCTTCTCGGACGTGATTGCCGGCGCGAACCTCTCACTTGCCTCGAAGGGCCAGGTGTACGTGTTCCACGCAGCCACCGACGGCACGGGGGTTCCGTCGACCATTGACGACGTGAGTGGCGTGCGTGCGACCACGCCGGCGAGTGCCAATACACAGATCACCGGTGAGGAGGGCGGCCGACTCGGCTCGTCATTGACGGCGGGCGACTTGAACGGCGACGGCTTCGCAGATGTCGTGGCGGGCGGGCCAACGTTTGATGGCAAGCGCGGCCGCGTCTACATCTTCTACTCTGCCGGTCAGGCGGGCGTGCCTACCAACCCCACGATCGACGAGAACGACAACACCCCCGGCCAGCACGTCATTGGCGGAGAATCGGGTGCCGGCGCCCAGTTGTTTGGCGCGTCAGTCGCAGTGGCCGATATCAACGGCGATGGTGCTGCCGACCTGATCGTCGGAGCCCCGGCTGCCTTGAACGGAGGCGGCATCGCGTATGTGTTTCATTCCACCCCTGGCACGGGACCAACGCAGGGCAATGCCATCAACGCCCGGGCAACCGGTAGCCAGATCAACGGAGACAATCAGGTCACGGTTGCCTTCGGTGCTTCGGTGACGGCCGGTGACGTCAACGGCAACGGCGTCATGGACGTCATTGCTGGCGCGGCGGCCAACACGGAAGTCTCCGGTCGGGCGTTCGTGTTCCACGCGTCGGCCGGTGGCTTGCCGCGCGGCGTGGATGGGACGATTCGCATCCTCGACGCCAACACGACCCTCATCGGCGCCGCGGGGAGCTTCTTTGGGTCCTCGGTCGCTCACTAGCCACCATCGCTAAACTCCAGCTCGTCCCACCCCGTTGTTGCGGGGTGGGAAGAGCTTGGGGGGTGGTACCCCTACCCCGCTCTCCGGCGGGCAACGACCGCCTTCCTTTGGCAAGCGCCCCCGCGCCGGAGCTGGCAGGCGTTCGCCGGCCGGCCGATGTCCCGCTGCCCTCGACATCGCAACCATGTGCGGCGCCCGCTTGTCTACCCAATGGTGTTGCACGCCATACGGCCCTGGCGGCCCTGCCCAGGGCACCCAGCTCCGAGGAGTAAACGAAACGGCCTCGGTGGGTGTACTACTTTATGGAAAGCCGTTCTCCCCCTGCACTCCTCGACCATGCTTCAGGTCCGCCGTCTTCCGTTTCGGCGCTCGCCGGTGCGCCGCTCCGGGTTCACGCTCATCGAGATCCTGGTGGTGATCGTGGTGATCGCCATTCTGGCCACGCTCGTTGCGCCCAACATCTTCCAGCACGTAGGTGCGGCCAAGTCGGCCACCGCCAAGTCGCAGATTGAAATGCTCGGCGCCGCACTGGATGCGTACCGGCTGGATAACGGCACCTACCCCAACACGCAGCAGGGACTTGGCGCCCTGTGGGAAAAGCCGAGCACTGACCCACCGGCCAACTGGCGGACGCCGTATCTCCGGAAGCCGGTTCCCCTGGACCCGTGGGGGCGCGCGTACGTCTACCAGTTTCCGGGGCAACAGAACCTTCAGGGCTACGACCTGATTTCGTACGGCGCCGACGGAAAGCCGGGTGGCGAAGGCGAAGACGCCGACATCGCGAGCTGGAAGTAGCGGGCGAACCGCGCTCTTATGCCGTCCTTCGCGTACCAGGCCGTCGACCAGGCGGGCAAACGCCAGCGAGGCACCGAAAACGCCGTGAGTAGCGGCGCACTCTCGCGTACCCTCGAGGAGCGCGGGTACCTGGTCATCGACGTCGCCGAGGCCACCAGCGAGACCGACGGCAAGCGCGGGTTCAAGTTTGGACGGAAGCGCGAAGTCCTCGAAGTCACGCGCGCGCTGGCCGCATTGCTCCCCGTTGGAATGCCGTTGGCCCAGGCGTTGCGCGCCGCGTCAGGGGTGGCTTCGGGTGAAGTACGCGCCGCGTTGGACGAAGTGCGCGCCGTGGTTGAGCGGGGCGACACGCTCTCCAATGCGCTCGCCGCACATCCACAGCTCTTTTCGCCGCTCTACGTGGGCCTGGTGCGTGCGGGTGAACGCAGCGGTGACATCGACAGTTCCTTCGCCCGGCTGGCCGACCAACTCGATCGCGACGAACAGCTCCGGGGCCGAATCCTGTCGGCATCGATCTATCCCTTGTTGCTCGCCTGTGCGGGCACGCTGGCGGTAAGTGTCCTGCTGTTCTTCGTATTGCCGCGTTTCGTCACGCTGCTCGAGGGCAGCGGCGCCAAGCTGCCAACGTCCACTGCCCTGCTCATTGGCTTGTCAACGTTGCTGCACCGGTTCTGGCCAATCCTCCTCATGATTCCTGCCGCCCTGCTCCTGCTCGGCGCCTGGATGCGAACCACCACGGACGGTGCGCGTGCGTGGTCGTCGCTGCTGCTCACGCTGCCCGGCGTGCGCACCTTGCGGCAATACGCACTCGCCGCGCGCTTTTCTCGGCTCGTGGGGGTGCTGCTTGGCGGTGGCGCGCCGCTGCTCACCGCGTTGGACGACACGATTGAATCCATTGGTGACCCCAGCGCCCGCGACGATTCGGTGCGCATTCGCACGCGGGTGCGCGAAGGTATTTCGCTTCGCGCAGCGGTGGCCGAGAGCCGGATCTTTCCTGCACTGCTGGCGCAATTGATCGGCATCGGCGAGGACGCGGGTGAACTGCGAGTATTCCTGCTGAAGGCGGCGGATATCTTCGAGGAGCGTACGGAACGAGCGACGCAGCGGTTGGCCGCGCTCGCCGAACCTGCAATGATCGTGGTATTCGGTGCAATCGTGGCGTTTGTCGCGCTGTCGCTGCTCCAGGCGATCTACGGCATCAACGCCAACTCGTTCAAGTGATGCGCCGCCGCGATGGGTTCACATTGTTTGAAATGGCCATCGTGCTCGCCATCATGGCGCTGAGCGCGGCGCTGGTGGTGCCAGCGATTGCTCGCCTGGGCCAGGAGAAGACGGCGCAGACAGCGGGGGCGATGCTCGGCCTCCTGCACGATGCGCGCAAGGCGGCGATTGACCTGAATGCAATGGTGAGCCTGCGCGTCGATCCCCTTACCGGGCACTATCGTGCCGACACGAGTGGCGTGATGGGCACAGGGAAATACGTGGAGGGAACTCTCCAGATGGACGCCACGGAAACGCTGGTGACCGACCTGCCGCGGCTTCAGTTCATTTTCCGGCAGACGGGCGCTGCGTTTGCCGATTCCGTCCTCGTTCGCGGGCAGGGCCAAACGGTGCTGGTGTCTGTTGATCCGTGGAGCGGGGTGGCGAGTGCCGATGCGCGCTAGACGGGGGATCACGCTCTTCGAGGCGGTTGCCGCGGTGGCAATCATTGGCGTTACGTCCGTGAGCGCGCTGGCGGCCGTGGGCGCCGAGATGAAGACTGCGGAGCGGGCACGTCGCGCGCTCGAGGTGGAGGCGCTTGCCACGCAGCGCCTGGACTTTCTGGCACTCATGACGGACGCCGACCTCCAGAACCTGCCGGATTCGGTGTCGCGGGGAAAGTTCGACAAGCCGCTCGATGACTACAGCTGGACGACCACCGCTTCGGCCCGGAGCGAACAGGCCGGCGTGTACAATGTGGAAGTGAAGGTCTCGTGGGCCGATGGATCATATGCGCTGCATAGTGCGCTGTTCCGCAGGCCGCCTGTGGCAACGCGAGGGCGATGATGCGCGCGCGCGCCGGGATGACACTCATGGAACTCATTGTCGGCCTCGTGCTCACGGGCGCAATGGCGGCGATGGGGACAGCCGCGTTCGGATCGATCATCGATCATCGCAAGGTCATTCAGGCCTCCACCGTCGAGATGGAGCGCGCTGCCGCGTTGCGTGAGACCCTGCGACTCTGGCTCGCCTCGGGCAGGGTGGCGATTCGTCAGGGCGGCGGACCTCGTATTGGCGGGGGCTCCGGAACCACGATCACGACCATGACGTCGACTTCGGGGGTAACTGCCGTGAGCGCGGCCCAGGCGAGTGGCGACGAAGTGACGTTCACTACGTCGGCACCAAATCCAGCCATGGCGCCAAGTGTCCGGATTCGGTTGTTCGTGGACGGCGACGCCGGTACACCGGAGCGCGGGCTCACCATGGAGTATCAGGCGAGCAACGCGACCCCGTTGCAGCGACGGCAACTCGATTCGACGATTGGCTCCATGACCGTGGAGTTTCTCGATGCGCGCACGCATCGGTGGTTCTCGTCGTCGCAGGCGTCCACGATCACGCCGAGTGCCGTGCGGCTCTCGTTGTTTGCGCCGGAAGGTGGGCAACTGCCGTCCATTCTTTCATTGCCGCTCATTTTTTCAATGCAAACGCAATGACGAATCGCCGAGGTGTTGCGTTGATCACGGCGCTGTGGCTCGTGGTGGCCATTGCGGCAGTCGCGCTGGAGTTCAGTCTCCAGGCGAAGGAGCGCCGGCAACTCGGCGTGGCCAGCGCGGAGCGTGGAATTGCACGCGCGGCGGCGGCGGGGGCAATGGCGGTAGTGCAGGCCAAGTTGGATTACGTGCTGCGTACCGCGGCAAATGCCGGTGGAACGAACAACAGCGTACTGCGATCCACGGATCCATGGCTCGACGTGGATTCGGTGTACTCCGGGAAGTACACCGTGGACAGTATCGATGTGGACGTCCGAGCGCGCGATCTGGGCACACAGCTCAACATCAACAACCTGACCGAGGCCGAATTTCGCACCTTTTTCGGTTTCGTGCTGCGCGACTTCGAAACGGCCGACAAGCTGGCGCAAGCGATCATGGATTGGCGTGACCCCGACGACATGCCGCGCGTGCGCGGGGCGGAGCGAGACGACTATATCAAGGCGGGGATGCTCTCGCTGCCGCAAAACGCCGGCTTTCGCGAAGTGGAAGACTTGCTCCAGGTGATGGGGATGCGGCCCGAGATCTACGCGGCGGTGTCGCCATACTTCACGACGCGCGGTAATGGCTCCGTGAATCTGAACACGGCGCCACCCCCCGTTCTCCGGGTGCTCCCGGGAATGACCGACGCCCTCCTCAATCAAATCATCGGTTTGCGCTCCCAAGGGCGCCGCATCACATCAATCAATCAGGTATTGCAGGCGGCTGCGCGACGGCCGCTCACCCCCGCGCTGCTCCAGCCCTTCGAACGCCTTGCCTCGCGGACGACGGTGGACACGCGCGAGGTGGAGCTGACGCTCGTGGCTCGCGCCACGCCACATGCGCAGCCCACGCGCCTCATGGCCATCATCCAGCGCGGCGGCAACAACGCGGCGACGATCCAATGGAAGCAATGGTGACACCCAGCAAGCAGCACGTGGGAATCGCGATCTCGGCATTCGACGTCTGCGGAGTGTTTGCGGTGGGCCCGCATGCGCACGCACCTCTCTTTCGCGCGTCGGTGGAGCCTTTTTCCGGCGACTCGGTCACGTGGCCGTCGTTGGCGGCGGCCCTGCGCGAGCTCGCCGCGACAACGGGCGGGCCTGGCGGGGCACTCAGCATCGCGCTGCTGCAACCACTGGTTGAGGTGCGAACACTCGAGCTCCCGCCCCTTCGTGAGAACGAGCTGCAACAACTGCTGGCACGCAATGCCGGGCGCTACTTCGTAACTGCACGCGGCCCGCAACTCATCGGGATTGCGTCGTCCGGTCGGCCCAAGGCCAGCGCGCACACCGTTGTGGCGGGCGCTGCATCGTTGCGGCTGGTCAATGCCGTCCAGGCAGCCGCGCGCGAGGCGGGTTGGCGCGTGCAATCCATCGTGCCTGGCGAAAGTGCGTGGGCGGCAGCCGCCGTAGAACTCTGGCCATCGTTCGCAAAGCGCTCGGCACACCTGCTCGTGATGCATCCGGAGCGAACGGATCTTGTGAGCCTGCGGGACGGTCGCATTACGTCGATCAGGAAATTCCGGGCGGGGACTGCCGACGTCGCATTGATCGCGGCGGCGATTGGCAGCGGCACCGGTGACGGTGGAGTGTCACGCGTTGGCGCCGTGGGCCCGCCGGACGTCCGAAAGGAACTGGCGCGTGCCCTATCCACATCTGGCGTGACGCTCGCGTCCTTGTCGGCTGAGCATGCCGCCATTGCTGAACGGCCCGATCAGCTTGCCGCCACGTATGCCAGCGCGGCGAGCGAGTTGGCTCTTCGCACGGATGATGTAATGGCAACGCGACGCACCGAGGCGAATCGGTTGGCCGCGGCGCTCGCGTTGGCGGCAGGGCTGCTGCTGATCGCGGCGGCCGGTGTCGAACTGTGGGGTGTGCGACGGCAGCTTCACGAGGTGCAGGCGCAACGTGCCGCGTTGCATTCACAACTGTCCGCCACGTTGATTGGCCAGACGTCTGTGGAAACGGCGTATCGGCAACTTGCAGCGCTGTCGGCCGCGGAGCGATCGGCGCCACGTTGGACCACGGTGCTGGTGCGCCTGTCGCCCATTCTCAACTTGGACGCCTACTTCACCGCGTTTCGTGGACGAGGGGACTCGCTGGTTGTGGACGGGATTGCGGACCATGCAGCGCTTGTGTTTCGCGACCTGGAGCGCACCCCGGGTCTCTCCAACATTGGTGCGGTGGCGCCGGTGCGTCGCGAGGCCCCCATCGGCAGCGAGGCAACGGAGCGATTCACGATCGCGGCACACCTGGGTGAGGCGCACAAGCCGCAGCCGGCAGCCGCGAGTCCTGCGACAACGGCTCAACGATGAAAGCACGCGCCATGTCCACGCGCGACCGGCGCGCCGTCACGGTGGGGCTGGCGATCCTTGTGCCGTCATTGCTGTTCGTCTGGGGGGTCAAGCCATATTTCGCCGCCGTCACCGATGCGAAGGAACAACTCTCTGTGGAGCGCGAGACGCTGGCGCGAGAGCGTGCGGCAATCGACGCTGCTCGGCGCAATCCAAAGTTGCGTGACCGGGCGGATTCGGCGATGCGTGCCGTGACACCGCGGCTGTTCGAGGGACGCGACGACGTGATGGCGAGCGCCGAACTGACCTCGTACCTTGGCGAGGTGGCGCGTGAGCACCGCGTATGGCTTCAGGATGCGGCTACTCGACCCGCCGTACAGTTGCCCGGTGGTGTGCGTGCGCTTCGCGTGGAGTTGCGTGCGGAATCGGACCTGCGGGGTGTACTGTCCATGCTGCGCGCGCTGGAGAGCGGGGCAAAGCTCGTGCGCGTGGACCGGTTGGATATTTCACGTGTCGCGAAGGTGACGGCCGACGATGCGTCGGAAACCCTTGCCGTGTCTGCGACCGTGATGGGTTACGCGAAGGGGGTACCGAGTGCACCGGCGACACCGTCTTCTGTGCCACCACAGGCGAGCACGTCTTCGCCAGTTCGGGGCGGACCGTGAACCGGCGCGAACTGTTGTCGGGTACGCCGGTGCGCCTATCGATCGCCGCCCTCGTGGCGAGCGCGGCACTCCTGGCAATCGCGCTCGTGCATGCCGTGCGTGGCATACCGGCCACTGACACCGCTCCCGTACTGTTCGACGCATCCGGCCTGGTCATCGCCACGGAGCCCCGTCCGTCTCCTGACATCGGCGTCGCCGTGGCGAACGATCTCTTCTCTCCGGATCGCGCTGAGCCGGAGGTTGCGTATCGCATGCCCGATGATGAGGTCCCGGTGGTCCGCGCGGTAACGACCGAAACGCCGCCGCCTCTTGTGCTGGGGACGGCGATGATGGGCGAAGGGCACAGCTTTGCGACCTGCCAGCTCGGCGACAAGCATCCGGTGATCGTGCGCGTGGGCGATCACCTCGGTGAATTCATCGTGAAGTCCATCGAGCGCGGACGCGTCGCGTTCACGAATGCATCCGGCAAACGGTTCGAGATCACCGCGCTCACGACAGGAACGTCAGGAACATGATGCAAGCCAACACGTTTTTTCGCGGCCTCCTGCTCGTCTCGGTCGCCGCAACGACATTGGGCGCTCAGCGAGGTGCGCGCCCGGGCGGTGCACCGCTTCCGGACCCGGCGGCGCCACCCGGCGCCAAGCCCGCCGACACATCGATCGTGCGCAAGACCCCCGACGGTTTCGTGCTCGATTTCCAGGAGCAGGAACTTCGGGTGGTCCTGTCGGCCATCGCGGAGGCGGGCGGGCTTAACGTTGCGCTGAACAACATTCCGAGCAAGCGCATCACATTGCGAATGGGGCAGACCATCTCGCGAGCCGGTGCGTTGGACGTACTCAAGGGCATCGCGGAATCGAACTCCCTCAGGGTGACTGAGGGACCGTCGCTCATCAGGATTGACGGAACGCCGCCGGTGACGCAGTTGCAACAGGCCCAGCAATTTCAGGCGGCAGCGCAGTTGCGTCTTTACACCTATCGCCTGAAGCACGCGAGCGCGACGCAGCTTGCACCGGTGTTGATGAACCTTCTCGTCGGGAGCGGCGCCGGTCAAAACGTGTTCGGAAACCAGAACGGAGCAAACGGTCCCTTTCAAATATTTACGCCAGCCGCACCCAATGTGCCTGGTCGGGCTGGTGGCGCGGGGACCAATATCGTTCCCAATGGCAACATCAACATTGGCGGGCCCGGACGGGGAGGGGCGGCAACGAATAATCAAATCGCCCAGGGACAGGCCGTTGGGGCGGCGCTTGCGGCGCAGATGATTCAGCAACTGAGTGGCGGGGGAGCGCTCTCCAACGCATCGGCCATCCGCATCGTTGCCGAAGAGTCGACGAATTCCCTGCTCGTTCGCGCGACGACGGAGGACTGGGGCCTGGTACAACAGGTGCTTGCGTCGGTGGACCTTCGCCCGCTCCAGGTGCTCATCGAGGTCAGCATCGCGCAGGTGTCCCGTACGCATGACCTGAGTCTCGGCATTTCGGGCAGCCAGACCAAGCGCGTGAGCAATACGCAGGTGGACACGCAGGCCATCGTTCCGTCCGCGGCCAGTGCGCGCGATTTCATCTTCGCGCTCACGGGAGGGAAAGGCGCCGTGAGCTACAATGTGGCCTTCAATGCGCTTCAAACGCGTGGCGACGTGAAGGTCCTGTCGTTGCCGCTGGTGATCGCGCAGAACAACAAGGAAGCGATCCTGAACGTTGGCCAAAGCGTGCCGTTTGTGCAGACATCGCAGACCGTGCCCAACGATCCGACCAACCGCGTGAACACGGTCCAGTACCAGGAAGTGGGCACCACGCTGACCATCACGCCAACGATCAATCCTGATGGCTACGTCAATCTGGCGGTGAAGCAGACCAACAACAGCGCCACCAACAATGTGCAGTTCAACGCCCCCATCATCGACAAACGCGAAGCCACGACGCAGATCTTCATTCGCGATGGCCAGACGACGGTGATCGGCGGTCTCTCCGACAACACGAGCAACAACACCACGTCAGGTGTTCCGTTTCTGAGCCGGATTCCGTGGCTGGGCGGGCTGCTGTTCGGGAACACGCAGAAGAGCGCCGCGGTGAGTGAACTGTATCTTTTCCTCACGCCGCATATCGTGTCGAGCGACGAGGACATCGACCGCCTGCGCGAGGCTGTCAAAACGGGAAGCGATCTGCTTCAGGAGACGGACATCAAGGCACATGTGGTGCCCGTCGTGGATACCCTGAAGCTGCGGCCGCGACCGGACTCCACTCGCCGTCGCCCTGAGGATCGTTGACGGTGACGACGGCGAGTGCGGCGACGGAATCGACGGAACACTCCGCGTCGGAGTTGCTCGAGGTAGAGCGGCTCACAGGGGTTTTGAGTGCCGACTGGCTGGAGGGGCACGCCGTACTGCCGCTTCGACTCCACGACGGCCGGCTCCTCGTTGGCACCTGGAGCGACGAGCCCGACTCGCTGGCGTGCGATGACCTCCGTCTCATCTTCGACGCGGATATCGTCCTCGAGCGATTTGCGGAACACGATCTCCGGACGACCATTCGTCGCGTGTATGCGCAAGACGCCGTTACCGCCGAGGGGCTCATTGCGGGCCTTTCCGGCGAGTCGCGCGCCATGGATGCGGACGACCTTCCGCTTGACGACCTGCTTCACCTCGCGAACGAAGCGCCGGTGGTGCGTCTGGTGAATCTGCTGCTCATCGAGGCGCTCGACGCGCGCGCGTCCGACGTGCACCTCGAAGGTTACGCCGACGGATTGCATGTACGATATCGCGTTGATGGCGTTCTTCAGGCGGCCCCATCGCCACCGCCGCATCTCACGGCAGCGATCGTGAGCCGAGTGAAGATCATGGCAGAGCTGGATATTGCGGAGCGACGGTTGCCGCAGGATGGTCGCATTCGTCTGCGACTGCAGAATCGGCAAGTAGACGTACGTGTGTCCACCGTGCCAACGCTGCGTGGCGAGAGCGTGGTGCTTCGCCTGCTCGACAAGGAGCGCGGACGTATCACGCTCACGGAACTCGGGATGGCCCAGGACACCTTCGAGTTGTTTGGTGAGGTGATCTCGCGCCCGCATGGCATCGTGCTCGCCACGGGACCAACTGGCTCCGGCAAAACGACGACGCTCTATGCGGCCGTGGAGATGTTGCGCACGGGCCGAGAGAAGATTCTCACGGTGGAGGATCCGGTGGAATACGAGCTACCGGGGGTGCCGCAGGTGCCCGTGAACGAGAAGGTCGGCGTCACTTTTGCGAGCGCGTTGCGGTCGTTGCTGCGTCAGGACCCTGACATCATTCTCGTCGGTGAGATCCGCGATCCGGAAACGGCGCAGATTGCGACGCAGGCGGCGCTGACCGGGCATCTCGTGTTGTCCACGTTGCACACGAACGACGCACCAACCGCGCTCACGCGATTGCTCGATCTGGGTGTGGCGGCGTATCTCGTGGCCAGTACGGTGGACGCCGTGCTCGCGCAACGGCTCGTCCGTGTGATCTGCCCCAACTGCAAGGTGGAGACGCACCCGGACAAGGCGGCCACGCGTCGCTTCGATACCACCGCGCTTGGCATCGACCGCGTGTGGCGCGGCCAAGGGTGCGACCATTGTCGTCAGACCGGATATCGCGGCCGTACTGGGGTGCACGAACTGTTGGTCATGGACAACGAGCTTCGCCTGGAAGTACAGGCGCGACGCGGCTCGGAAGAGCTGCGGCAGATCGCGATCACCAAGGGGATGCGTACCCTTCAGGACGATGGCCTGCGACTGGTGCGCGCGGGGGTTACGACGCTGGACGAGGTGCTCCGCGTAGCTCGCGGCTAACGAAACGCCTCTGGACCGGCTGCTGTGGCTGTCCCGTTGCGCAGTGAACCAACCGGAGGTGCGCTGAACGGCGGCTTGGGGAGATCATCCGTCCGCCGGTTGATGGTGAGCTCGTCAAACAACAGCGATGGAACAACGAAGGTGGACAACCCCGCCCCTCCCCCCGCCGAGGCAATTATCGCGGCCATCCCGGTGCCCCCACCAGAAGCGTGGAGCGCGGTCACGGACGCGGACGCTGCGACGATGCCCTTGAAAGTATCTGCACCGAGCCCCAACACCTGGGCTCCACGCACGCACTCCTCGTGGCCGTCCGCAAAGACCTTGTAGACCCGAAACAGACTGGTGCCCTTCGGGGCACTGCCTGGCCGCATGGTGGCCATTATTTCGTTGAACATGGCCATGGGGTCATCGCTACTGGTGGCGTCGCCGACCGCCCGCACGATCATGGCGAAGGGAAGCCCTCGTGCCTTGGCAAGTGCAAGGAGCCGCTCCCGCAGGGCCGCATCGCTCGATCCGTTCAGTGACTCGACGACGAGGTTGCTCGGTGCCACTACTCCTTCGCGAAAGTTGCCGGTGCTGTGGGGCACACCTTCAACTGGTGTGCGGCCCGCGAGGAATGTCCTGAGAATGCCACGCTCCACCAATCGCGTCGGATGTGCAGCGACACCCTGATCGTCCACCTTGTAGCCGCCCAGCATGGCGACGTGATTGACTTCGGTGAGTGTGGGATCATCCACGACATTCAGAAAGTCCGGCAGCACGCGCGCGCCAAGCTTCTCGGCGAGTGAGGAGGCTGGCGAGGAGCGGCCGAGCATTGCCGACATCTGGTCCATCATCGGGTTGCTCGACAGGGCCTTGCGGCTGGCGACGAACGCCGGCGCGAACTGCGCGCTGAACAGTTCGGCAGCCGCGCGGCCTTCGAACAGAACGGGTCCGTTGTAGCGATCGACCAACGGCGCGTTGCGAACCGTGTCGAGCGTCGCTTGCATCTCCTTGACCCGCGCCGCGAGCTGATCACGACTGGGCAAACCACTCATCGATCGGGCCATGACGCGGAACGCATTGCCAAGCGGCATGCCGTCGCCGGCCTGCGTGGAGGCAGTGGCGCTAACGGTCAGCATGGGTCGCGTCTTCACCCATGATGTGCCTTCACTATTGACGTAGTATGTCCGACTGGTAACGGCACCAACGGAGACTGCGGCCGCATAGACCGCTGGAGCGATGCCGGCGCGAGACAAGTCACGCGCGAGCGTTTCCGCGACCGCCAGGTCGAGCTTAACGGGCGGCATGTCATCGGTCGTCTTCGTGACCTGTGCCTTTGCGAAGTCCGCCAGGGTGTCGGTGCGCGCGCGGTTGAGCAGCGCAGCGCGTTTGCCCGTGATGCCTTCTACCGCCTGCTTGTATGCCGCGTCCGTGGCGAGCCAGATCTGCCGGCGAATCTCGAGGTAGTCGTCGTCCAAGGGCAACTCGGTCATTCCGATGAACGCGCGCATGCCGGCGCCTGTGAACGACGGCATCGCGGCGAAGTTGGTGTTGTCGAACCCATAGTCACCAACGCGGACCTCAACGCGAAGAATGCGAGACCGGTTACGGCTGCTCCCCACGAGGCTTCCGAACCGTGCCGACGCGCCCGCGGCCTCGTGCTCTGTAATGGTATATGCCACGAAGTACGAGGTGTCTGCCTTCGCGAGACGCAGCTCCTTCATCGTGCGTGCCAATTCGTCCTGCGCCGCGCGGACGATGACCTGATCTCGCGCCTGCCCCTGCCCCTGCGCACGCGCGGGAAGGGACATGCACGATGCGAGCGCGACGCAGCGGAGCACTCGTGTCGAAAGCCCGTAGTGCGTCACGGCTGGACTCCCGGTGCGGGAAGAATTGGCGGTTGCTCCTGCGATTTCTCCTTTCGCTGCACTTCGATCTGCGAGATCAGGATCGCCGGCGACGAGGCGGACACAGGCACCCATCCTGACTCCGCGCCGCAGACACCGTTGAACACCTTCGTGGCGTCGTCGCCCGCGATGATCCGGCTGAACACCGTGAGCGGCGTGCCGACGAGGTCCACACCACGTACAAGTTCCTCTCTACCATCCGGGAAAACGCGATAGACCATCACCGGCAGCACGTTGAACGCGTTGGGTATGGTGCGCTGTGTCATGGTGAAGCCGCCCTCGATATCGTCGAAGATGAAGCCAAATGCCTTGTGCTGTGTGTTGATGAGCGCCACGAGCATCTTCTTCAGCGAATCATGCGAGACGGGCTGCGCCGTGCTCACGACCAGGTTCGATTGCCGTGCCACAGGTGCGAATCCCGGCTGTGCGCGACCGTGGCCGTTCGAATGGTCAAAACCGGCGATCGGCGAACGGGACATCAGAAATCGCTCGAAGACCCCCTTTGTCACCGCGTCGATCCGGCGCGCCTTCACACCTTCATCGTCGTACTGGTAGTAGCCCGCAAGGTCGACATCCCCGAGCCGTCGCATCGTAGGGTCGAAGGAGACGGAAAATGCGTCCGGGAGCAACTTCTCGCCGATCATCTTCTTGAACGTCTGGCCCTCCGTTTCGTCCTTCTGGCGGTGCCCTTCCACACGGTGGCCGAATACTTCGTGGAAGAAGACGCCGCTCGCTCGTCCCGAGAGAATGGCGGGCGCGGTACCCGCCTCGACAACGGGTGCCCTTTCGAGCGCGTGGAGGTCGACGATCATGCGGTCTACTGCCTTCAGTACGGCGGCGTCGTCGGGGAGCCCTTGGGGGGTGGTGGCAACGAACGATTCGTACCGCGGAAGGACCATGCCGTCGGCCGCCTTGGAACTTGCGGAGATGATGAGGCGGTAGAGCACGGACGACATCTGGATGGACGAACCGTCGCTGTTCACGTAGCGTCTGGTGGACGCTTCCGCCGACAGCGATGCCTCGCCGTCGAAGATGCCCTTGGTGCGCGCGAAGGGCGCCGTGTACTTGCGAATCCTGCCCTCCCATGCCGTGCGATCGAGTGCGACGTCGATAGGTGTATCAGTCGCCGTAACGGCCGGCTCGTCGGAGAAGTCTGCCGACGAGTCCTCCGCAGCGACTCGAAGTTGTGTGTTTGCCTTCGCGCGCGCGTAGCGCTCGACCGCGTGCTTGTACCGTGTGTCCGTTTCGTGCCAGAGTACCCGGCGGATTGGGAGCGCGTCGTCCTCAATGGGCAACGGCGCGAGCGAGAAGCGGTCGCCCATGTCGAACGACGGCATGCCTCCGCGAATCTGATGCGTATTGTCGAATTTGCCGGATCCGACGCGCAAGTCGACGCCGAGCGTGCGAGACCGAGCGTCAGAGCTGGAGTTGAGAGCGCCAAATGCACCTTCAACGGCGATCAGATGGCGATCGACAATTTCATAGCTGAGAAAATAGGCGGGGACGGGGCGCGCCTTCAGCGTCTCCATTGAGCGCGCGAGTTCCTGCTGCATCGCGGCCATGACCGCCGAGGGCGCGCCACGATCGGCGTGGTGCCCGGTCGTGGTCGAGACTGCGCGCGGCGGCGTCCCGTCGCCGGCAATCAAGAGAAGTAGGGAGGCAAATCCCAGCGAACGGATGACCATTGGGCGCTTGCAAGAGAGAGATTGGCCGAAAGCCCGGCGTCGCACGTCGGGTTGCGGTGCCCAATGATACAGCGCGGAGCCAATTCGTGCGCCCTCGCGGCCTTACGCCCCTATACATGTCGGGCTGGGCTGGGGTCACCTCTGAGGTGGAGGACAGCCCACCGCGCAGGTTACGATCACCCTTGAACCCCAGCCCGCTACGGCGCCGGTCGCCATTACGGCGCCGGTCGCCATAGCGGACATCCGTGGCACTCGGTCGGCTTACAGGCGATAGCGGAGGGCAAGTGTCGCTGTGCTGCCGTACAGTTCCCGCTGCGTGATGGCCTGCGGCGTTCCCACGTAGTAGCCGAACGGCGCGTTATTCAGGTTGAGCCCCTGGAGCACGACCTGCATGCTGCCACTCACGGCCAAATTCAGCGACGCATCAACCTGCGTGTGCGGCAACATGTATTTGTCCCCACTGGTCGGGCTTGTCGTGCCATCGCCGACGACGTGCACGTACTCCCCGTTGTACTGCGTGGTGATACGCGCTGTCAGGCGGTCGTACGCGTAGGTGGCTGCGATATTGTAGTTCCATTTCGCCTGGGCCGGCAGGTTCATCGATGGCCGCGTTGGCGTGGACGTGTTGGAGTGTGTCCAGGTGCCGTTGGCATCGAGACCAAGCCCATCGAATCCGGCGGGGAGGAATGTGAACCGCTGCTGCCATGCTGCCTCGACGCCAGCGAGCGTACCGCTGGTTGCGTTCGTCGGGCGCGCGCCGTTGTACCCATCGTAGGGCGCGCCGACGTACGTGAAGCTCTCGGAGTAGATGTAGTTCGAGATCTGCTTCGCAAACACGCCAGCCGCGAGCAAACCGACACCAGGCATGAAGTGCTCGAGCATCACATCCTGGTTGACGGACGTCATCGGCTTCAGGTTCGGATTGCCCGCTGAAATTGCGTTGCGATCAGTCGGCAGCGCGCCGTTGGTGAGGGTGACAGTGGGCGCGAGGTCGGAATACAGCGGCCGGGCCATCGACGTTGTCAGCGCAACACGGAGGTTGGTCTGGTCATCGAGCGCATACCGCAACTGTGCGTTCGGAAAGAAGTTCACGTAGGACCTGCCGCCGTTGACAGGTTGCGTCGCAGTGGCCGACCCCGGGACAGAACCGAACGAGTTGTAGGACGTGGTCGTTGCCTCTGCGCGAACGCCGAACAGCAGATGCGCCTGATCGATGTCGAGGCTGTACGACGCGTAGCCGGCCGCGATCTGCTCGTGCCCGGTGAATGTCGCCAGCTTGGCTGCGATTACAGTCGCTGGATCGACGACGAGTACAGGATTGGTTGCGACGTACGTCTCGGAGAGCCGCTCATCGGGCGACAAACCAATGGGATAGTGTCCGGAGTACATGCCGGCATTGGTGAATCCGCCCATGACGTTCGCGAGAGTGAACGACTGCCCCGGTGCAACCACATAGCTCAGGATTTGCGGATCGTAGCTCTTGTCTTCGTAACGGAACTTCCCGCCAATCTTCAACGATCCGGAGTAGTCGCCAAACGCAATCGGCATGGTCAGGCTCGCGCTGGCGCCGTAGTCGTTGCCTTTCGCGTCCTCGGGGTTCGATACCTTGAGCGACTTGAAGGCGAACTTGGTCGCATCCGAATACGTGCCGTTGGGAGTGATCGTCGGGTAGAGCGGGCTGCTCCAGTCATACGTGCCGCCCAGCCCCTTCTGCTGGAACGTGAGATCGCGCGCGTCCACCCGGCGAAACTGGTCGAACGAGTATGTGGCGTTGTAGTCGAGGACGTTTGCGCCAAACAGCGTTGTGCCACGCGTGCCGAGCATCCGCGTTCGATCCGTGGGTGTGCGATTCTGCACATTGCTCGTGGCAATCATGCCCGTGGCCGCGGACCCGTGCAGTGCATCCGCTGGCGTGATGGATGACGTGGTCAGGGTATGATCCTGACGATAGCGCACAGCATAGTCATGGAAGTTGCCGAGCACACCCGTGACCGCGAGCGTGGTATTGTCGGACGGGCGCCAATCCAGACGGGCCGTCGCGCCCTGCCGCAGGCGATCCGTGAAGTATTCCCGCGCGCTGGTGGCCGTGGGAATTGTCGCGCTGTCGCCTGTGGGCAGCTTGATCCTGGCGTACGACGGCTCCACGTCGTCGTACACGCGACCGTTGTGATCCAATGTGTAGCCAAGAAACAGCGCGGCATTCCGGTTGAATCGCATTCCCGCGCTCGCCGAACCAAGCCACACCGGCGCATTCTGGAGGTTGCTCTGTCCGTAGCTATACTGGACGCGCACACCAGGTGCCGCGTCCGCACTGAGCGTCTCAATAGCCAGCGTGCCGCCGATGGCGTCGGCATCCATGTCGGGAGTGAGCGTCTTGTTGAGTTGCACCGCGCCAACAAGGCCTGCGGGGATTCCGTCCATGTAGACGCGGCGATCGCCGCCAGGATTGTCCTCGGACTTGCCGCCGAGGTGAGCACCATTCAGCATCACGTTGTTGAGGTTCGCGTCGATGCCTCGAACCTGCACCGACGACCCTTCTCCTTCGTGACGTTGTAACGAGACCGACGGAAGACGCGAGAACGCATCCGCGGCATTGGCATTCGGGAGCGCCGTGATCTCTTCGTTTGTGCTCACAGAGATGATGTGTTCGGCCGTCTTCTGGCGATTGAGCGAGAGCGCTTGCCCGGTCAACCGGGTGGCCTCAACGCGCACGGCCGTGAGGCTCGTCGCCGACGGCTGAAGCTTGATCAGGGCTTGCTCACCTCCGGACTCGCTCGCGATCGCCGTCACGCTGTCGGCTGCAAAGCCGAGGAATCGCGCCCGAACCATGTGGCGGCCCGGCGCAAGGTCGCTAATCACGAACTGGCCCGAGGCATCGGACAGGCCCGCGTGGCGTTGGTCAATGACAAGGGTCACCCCCTGCAATGCATGGCCCGTGTTGTCGGTGACCTGGCCGCGCACTATTGCGCGTCCGCTGGCCGAGGCCTGCGCGTGAAGCGAGGTTCCCGCGAAAAGCGCGAGGAACGCGCATACGGCGCAGATCATGAACTTGCGAAATGACATTGAGCCCGAAGCAAAGGTGGATCGCGCGGCGTGCCGGCGTCGGCCCGACGCGGAATGCTACGCGCCAACCAGTCTTTATTTGGCAACAGTTCCGCGACTGCGGCGTAACGGTCAGCGCAACGCGATCGTTCTCGAGGCGCCAAAGCGCAGCCCGGTCGCTGGATTGCCTGGGGTGGCGTTCCAAAAGCATTCGCGCACCGTCATGCGATCCGTCGCCATGTCGATGGTCACCAGCTGAAACGACAACTGTGTTTCGTCGATGGCGGAGATGGCGCCCTTCATCGGCGAATCGACGCGAAAGGTCGGGAGCCGTACGTCGTCATCGATCCCGCGCCAATCATAGAACTCGTTGTAGTTGGAGTGTCCATGGAAGTAGGCCTTGATGTTCGCGTGCGCCTTCAAGAACGGCGTGAAGCGACGCTGTGCTGTAACGCTCTCCGCATCCTTCGGAGTGCCCGCTGGCGGCAGCGCGTTGCCGTCAGCATACGTGTCGCTCATCAAATTCTCGAACCGATCCGACGCGTTGAGATCGTGGGTGCCATTCGGGTTGATGAAGTGCTTCGCGTCGCTGGCTGGAGGATCGTGAGCAAAGAGCAACACCGGTGTACTCGAAGACACCTGCGAGAGGTCGTCGGCGAGCCACGCCCGCTCGACGGAATCGGGCCAGAGATTCAGAAAGGCGAGATGCACGCCGCGCACGGTGATCCCGTAGTGCGCGCGATGCCTGGCATACTCATACGTCTCGGCGGTCAGTGGCGTGGCCGGATGAAGCATGAGGTTGTAGATCCCGGCGGCGGAGCTCGCGTCGCGCACTGGCGAGAGAGGACGCGTGTACCCGATGGCGTTGGAGATGTCGTGGTTGCCCGCGACCAGGTAGAGCTGCGACGGCTGGCCCGAGGCGTCCCGCAAATGCAGCAAGTGACCATAACTGGCCGTGAATTCCGTCCAGCTCGTGCGGGCGCTCTGCACGCCCAGTTCGGCGCGATTGGCGATGTCGCCGGTAATGGCAACGAAATCGATGGCGCCCACGCGGCGGCCTGCTCCGGCTCCCGAGTCGGCCGGTAGCATCATCTCGGGTAGGCGGTTCATCTGAGCAATCATCGCCGTGTTCACGAATGCCGACCGTACGCCCGTGTCGCCGCGAAACGCGTGTCTCGTGATTCCGAAATGGACGTCGGACGTGAGCACAAACTGGATTACGGCGGGCGCCTGGTGGCTGGACGGCTGTTGCCCGTTGGCGACAGGAACGACGGCCAACGCCAGCACGCACAGGCCGACGCGACGAAATGAACGCAATGCCTCCATGATGGGCGAACGTACCTGCCCTTCATCACGAATCGGTCACAATCGGGAGACGATTCTTGCTCCCGTGTGAGCGTTTACAAGCGGACTGGCACTATTGGTCGTGCGTGGACGGCGGCTTGACGGCCCGGTTGTCCGTTCCCGTCTTGATCCAGCGCCAGACCTTCTCTTTCATCAATGGCAACGTCAGGTTGCCGCTTCCGAGTACCTGGTCATGGAACTACCGGATGTCGAAGCGGGCACCGAGTGAGTCCTTTGCCATCTGACGGTCGGTCAGGAACTCCATCTGGCCGAGCATGTACGACGTTGCTTGCCCGGGCCACGCGATGTAGCGGTTCACTTCCGCCTCGATGAGGCGATCATCCCAGGTAGTGTGCGCCTTCATGTAGGTCACAGCTTGGTCGCGTGTCCAGCCCATTGTATGAATAGCCGGATCAACGACGAGCCGAGACGCACGCGCTGATTGGCTTGCTCGAAGTCCGAGTCGTCCCAGCGGCGCCGCGTATAGCCCCATTTCCTCCGCGAGCCCTTCGGCGTACAGCGCCCATCCTTCGACGTAGCCAGAGGTGTAGAAGTAGCGAGTGATGGGATGCGCGGCTCCGCCGAGTTCCAATGCTGTTGCGCCCTGGAGTCCGTGACCCGGCACCCCTTCGTGAAAAGACAGCGCCTCAAACGACGCACGCGGCTTGTGCGTGGGATCGTAGGTGTTGATGAGGAAGACGGAGGGCCGGCCGGCCTTCTCGGGAGCGAGATTCTCGCCGATGGCGCCGGCCACCTCCCGAAACTCCGGATAGTCGCGAACGACGACTCCACCCTTGGGAACAATGCCGAACCACTTTGGCAGCGCTGCCTGCGCTCGTGCGATCGCGGCGCGGGCCGTATCGCGAATCTCGTCGCGGGTGTGGAAGGTGAAGGCCGTGTCCGTTCGCAAGCGCCTGAGCAGTGCCGGCACGTCAGTCGTCTTGAAGTCACGGTTCGCGATGGTGCGCATTTCCGTCGCGATGCGATCCACCTGCGCAAGTCCGAGCCGGTGAATGGAATCCGGCGCGATATCGAGTGAGCTGTTCTGCCGCACACTCGCCCGATAACACGCTGTGCCATTGGGCATGGCACTAAGCCCAACGCTTGTGCGTGCCTTTGGCAGGTACTCCTTTTCGAGGAAGTCACGGTATCGCTTCATGGCCGGATAGAGCTCCGTACCAATGACCGTTACCAACTGCTCCTTGAACTGCGGGGCGGAGTCGCGCTTGAGTCCCGCCGCGAACGCTGATGCTGAGGGCGCCTCCTTGAGCAAGTCATCGATCTGTGAAATCACGCTATGCACCAGGACTTTCGGCGCCGCAAGTCCCTGCGTGAGGCCCGCGCGCAGATTCACCACTTCGGTGTCGAGGAATGCGGGCAGGGCGGCGGTGCGACGGACCACGTTGCGCTCGAGGGTGTCGGTACCGAGCGGCTGGAGGTCGGCGACCTCGGTGTAGGCGGAGAGCCAGCCGTGCGGCGACGGATCCACTGTCCAGAGCTCGAACTTGCAGATGCGGAGGCCAATGGAACCCTCCAGATTCTCACGCAGCAGGCCGTACGTCACCCAATCGCGCTCGCCCAGGTTGTCGGGATTGATGGCGACGGCCCTGGCCAGCAGGCCATCTTCGGTCGTGCGCCATTTCGCGATGGACGAGATTGAATTGTCCACGACCCTGGACCCATCGCCGTATGGCGCGCCGGTGAGGACGGCGTCCTCCGGGCGGTAGGCGAAGTAGTCATGGACATACTCATCCGCCAGGGAATCCACCGCGCTACGGGTTCGAGTGCCCGCCGTTGGCGCAGCGTCCCTGGGCGCCGAGCATCCCTGGGCACAGACCAGCATGGTGAGTCCGGCGAGCAACAGTGTGGTGCGGCGGGACATCCCGGTCTCCTCGATGAAGGCGTTTTGGTGTGGCCGTAAAGTCAGTATACTTCCCGGTGAGGTCACACTGCTTCGAAAGGCACACATGTGGTTCGATTCCGGCAACGTTGGATCGGCAGAGATTCGTGGAGCGGGACCCGCTGGTGGCGCGCCGACATTGGTTGTCGTTCGCGGCGTCACCGGTCTCGTTCTGTTGATCGCCGCGGTGGTGTGGATCGCGCGTGACGCGAGGAGCAGCGAGGCAGTTTTCGTCTTTGAAGGCGTGCTCTGCCTGTATTTGCTTGCGAGCTACTGGCTGCACGTTGAACCGGACTACGACAACGTCGGGTTGCTGGGCGGCCTGATCAACGATCCCTTTCGAACGTCGGACAATGTGAACCGCACACTGGCTGGTATCAAGGCGCTGCTGATGCCAGGTCGATTCGTTTCCCGAAGCCTTGTTGGCATGGTTGTTCTCATGCGCGGACGCCGAACCATCGCGCTTCCTCCTCGAGACTGATTGTTCACCCCGTATCGCGAACCGCTCCCACCACGCTCGTCCGCAACGTTCTCATCGCTCTTGT
>JBDUCM010000116.1:0-16302 GCA_040003455.1 bacterium | reverse complement strand
GGATCGCGTGCTCTTCTCCGCCGTGCATTATCCCGGCGACTACGGCTTCATCCCACGCACATTGCACGAGGACAACGATCCGCTCGATGTGCTCGTGCTGGTGAAGGAGGAGACCTTCCCCGGCTGCCAGATCGACGTGCGCCCCATCGGCGTGCTCAAGATGCTCGACCGTGGCGAGCCTGATGACAAGATCCTCGGCGTGCCCCTGCACGATCCGTTTCAGCAGGAGTTCTTTGACATCGCGGACATCTCACAGCACATGCTCAAGGAAGTGGAGCATTTTTTCCGCACGTACAAGGATCTCGAGGGAAAGCGGGTGGAGATCATCGGGTGGGGCAAGAGTGAGGAGGCCACCCGCATCATCAACGAGTCCATCGTGCGCTACGAATCCACGTACGGGTCCAAGCGGGAACTACGGAGCGCCGAGATCTAGCCCGGTGGGGGCTGGCGCGCCGAACCCGGAGGTCGCAAAATCAAGAGTGCTGGCACGCCCGTGCCAGCACGTGCGATGGCGGAACGCGACGCGGCGCAGGTAGCCGTCGCTTCACCGTTGGGACGGGGGAGGCATGCATGCCGATGTCCATAGGTCACTCAGGCGATCGTCGTAGTTTTCTCACCATGTTGGCCACAAGTTCGGCCGGGCTCGTCGCCGGCGGCGCAGCGTTACACCTGGGTGCCGAGTCCGCGGAAGCGGATGAAATGCTGGACGGGTTCTCGGACGCCTGGCTGGGAAAGATCACTGGCAAGCACAAGCAGTTCTTCGACGCAACGAGCGTCAACAACGGCTTCGGGCTGGTTTTCGCCATGAACTTCCTGAACTCGAACAACGACGCGCTCAAGCTGCCGGATTCACAGGTCAGCGCCGTAGTGGGGTTGCGCCATTTCGCGGCGCCGATCGGGTTCACTGACGAGATCTGGTCGAAATACAAGGTCGCCGAGGCGCTCGGAATCATGGATCCGCAGACCAAGAAGCCGGCAACGCGGAATTTCCTGTTCCACCCCAAGGACGGCGACCTCATGTTTCCCGCGAGCGCCATGGAGAAGCTGTTGGCCCGTGGCGTTCAATTCACCGTCTGCAACGTGGCGCTCACGGCGTTGAGCGGAATGACGGCGAAGAACGCCGGTGTCACCCCCGAGGCGGCGAAGAAGGAATGGCTGGCCGGAATGATTCCAGGAATGAACCTGGTGCCCTCCGGTGTGATGGCGGTGAACCGCGCGCAGGAGAAGGGGTGCACCTACTGCAATGGCGGGTGATGGATAACCTTTGAAGTGCAAAGTGCTTGACATATTGGACTAGTTTGCACATTCTCCCCGGGCACCCCACCTGCCCGGAGATTCGGATGACCGCGCTCGCCAGACTCCTCTTCCCCCTGCCGGCAACCCGCCGCTCCACTACCACGCTCCTGAGCTGGTGGGAAAGCAGGCGGCCCACCTACAACCTCATCGTCGGGGCGACCGGTCTGGTCACGGTCATCGCCATTCAGGCCATGAGCATACTCCCACCGCACATGCCGCTCACGGTGCCGTGGCAACTGGTCGTTGTGTACGCGCTCTGCGCAAACATCTTCTACTCCTTCGGCTTCGCCGCGGAAGCACTGCTTCAGAGGCTCTACGGCGACGACGTCGCCCCCGTGGGACCAACGCTGTTCCGCCATGGCCTGGTATTCAGTGTTGGCCTCACACTGTTTCCCATCGGTGTCGCCTGGCTCGGCTACCTGTTTACCGCCCTGCGATACGTGCTCCACTAAGGCAGCCAGACCGTTCGACTCATTACCCGCACCGCAAAACGCCGCGCATCATGCGCGGCGTTTTGCGTTCTCGGCAGCCGTGTGATGTCGCGCACTGCGTGGCGTCTTTGCCGAGCAATGTCCGTTTTCTTTCTTACCCGAACAGCAGTACGACGGCAAACGCAATGTGGGCGTAAGCGCTGTCGCCCTCACCATCAAGATTCGAAACTTCCATGACGATGCAGATTCAACGTCCCAGCAGCCGCCGCGGCTTCATCACCACCCTTGCCGCAGGCTCAGCCGCCCTCGCGGCCAGCGGCGTTGCGATGCACGTCGCTGCTGCAACGGCAGCAGCCCAACCGATCGCGCCCGACGACTACTCCGACAAATGGATTGGCAAGCTTACCGGCAAGCACAAGCAGTACTTCGACCTCACGAGCGTCAACAGCGGCTTCGGTATGGTGTACGCCTTGAATTTCCTCAACGCCAACAATGAAGCCTCCAGGATTCCCGACAACAAATTGAGCGCCGTCGTCGGTATGCGGCACTTCTCCGTGCCAATGGCATTCACCGATGACCTGTGGGCGAAGTACAAATTCGGCGAATTCTTCCAGATCACCGATCCGGCAACCAAGGCACCAGCCACGCGAAATTTCTTCTATCACCCGAAGGAAGGCGACCTGCCGTTTCCCGGGAGCGCGATCGACAAGCTGCTGGCCCGAGGCGTCCAGTTCCCGGTGTGCAACGTGGCGTTGACGTTGCTGAGTCAGATGACGTCCCACAACGCCGGCACTACTCCTGAAGAAGCAAAGGCCGAATGGAAGGCGCACCTCATTCCCGGGATGAGCCTCGCGCCATCAGGCGTCTGGGCCGTCAACCGTGCGCAGGAAGCGGGCTGCACCTACTGCGCTGCGGGATGACAAGAAGGAGGCGCCGCGTTCAGCACGAACGCGGCGCCTCCTTCTCATCGGACCGCGATCACTGGCTACGGCGCAGCGTGTACCGCGCCGTGGTCCGGTGAATCTTTCCCGCGCCGGAGGAACAACCCATCATACAATAGCGCCGCGACGGCGCCGCCAACGATCGGCCCAATCCAATACACGACCTGACCTTCGAGCACGCCGCTGGCAATGGCTGGCCCGAAGGACCGCGCCGGATTCATGGATGCCCCGGTGCGGGTACCGATCGCGAGAATGTCCGCCGCGATGGTGAGGCCAATCGCGAAACCGCCAACCTTCGGCGCCGCGGGATCCACTGCCGTAGCAAACACCACGAACACGAGAAAGAACGTTGCGATTGCCTCGCAAAAAATTGCCTGCATGGTATTGAGATCGCCTGCAACCGACTGGCCGCCAAGGCGTGTCGCCACGGCGATGGCCTCGGGAAAGACTGCCTTCAGCGCGTACGCCGCAACGGTTGCGCCCAGCAGCTGCGCAATGATGTAAATCACCGCCATCATGGGATCGATACGCTTCGTGACCAGGAAGCCGATGGTCACCGCCGGATTCAGGTGTCCGGAAATACGCATCGTCGCCGTGACCATGATGGCCAGGATGAGGCCATGCGCGATGGCGGCGGGCACGAGCGGGTTGATTTGCTGTTGGGTGGCGGACATGATCGCGCCGCCGCCGACGAACACGAGCCCGAAGATGCCGATGAATTCCGCTGCGAAATGACGCCAGGCGTCGCGCATGATGAGACTCGTCCGTTGAAAGTGAGCAGTCGCGTTTGCCCCGCGAGGATTCTAATCGCCCACTCGGTCCAGCGTCAGACCCCGTCGTGCCGTTTCAGCGCAACGGCGGCGTTGATGCCACCGAACCCGAAACTGTTGCTCAGCGCAAACTCCACGTCGGCATCGCGCCCCACATTCGGGATGTAATCGAGGTCGCATCCGTCGGCAGGCGTGTGATGGTTGAGCGTGGGCGGTAGCCACTTTCGGTCCAGTGCCAAGGCGGTAATAGCCAGTTCGATCGCCCCCGAGGCTCCCAGTGCGTGACCGTAGTATCCCTTCGTGCCGCTCACTTGCAGCCGCGAAGCATGGTCCGTGAAGACCTGTTTGATGGCGAGAGTCTCCGTCGGGTCGTTCAGCGGCGTCGAGCTTCCATGCGCATTGACGTATGCGATTTCGGTCGGCGCGATGCCTGCATCCTTCAACGCGATGCCCATGGAACGCGCCGCCTGCGAGCCATCCGGCCGAGGCGCAGTCATGTGGTGCGCATCGTTCGAGCTTCCATATCCGATAACCTCGGCATAGATGTGCGCTCCGCGCGCCATCGCCCGGCCGAACTCCTCGAGGATCAATACCGCTGCGCCCTCCCCCATCACGAACCCGTCACGATCCTTGTCAAACGGGCGCGATGCGCCGCCGGGATCGTCGTTCCGTGTAGACATGGCACGAATGATCGAGAAGGCGCCGAAACACAACTGCGCGAGCGGCGCCTCCGCCGCGCCCGCGAACATCACGTCGGCGTAGTCGTCGCGGATCAAACGAAAGGCATCGCCAACCGCAATCGTGCCGGAAGCGCAGCTCATGCCATTGGTGCTGTTCGGCCCCATGGCGCCAAGTTCGATGGCAATGTTACAACTGGCGGCACCGCCAAACACGTTGAGGGCAAGCGTTGGATCCACCGACTTGTTGCCCTCGCGCAGGAATACCTCGAGCTGTTCCTCGGCGAAGCGAATTCCGCCGAGTGCACTCCCCATCATGGCGCCCACGCGCTCGCGGTCTTCCTTCACCATGTCCAGTTCGGCGTCTTCCATCGCCATCTTTGCCGCCGCGACCGAGAATGCCCCGAATCGGTCCAGTCGCTTGGCCTTCTTCGCATCCAGGAAATGATTCGCCTGAAAGTCGTTGACCTCGGCCGCGTTGTGGCTGCGCCACATCGACGGATCGAAGCGCGTGACCCTCGCGACGGCCGAGCGCTCTCGCCGAAGGCCCGCCCAGAGCCCGTCACGCCCCGTCCCAATGGGAGTGATGGCCCCGATTCCCGTGATTGCAACGCGTCGCCGAACGGTCACGTCTCTCTCCAATCCAGTGGTGTCGCCACGACGACTTCGGTCGCGACGTATGACTCTACTTGCTCGTGATACTCAATCGCTCGGCATGCACCGCGAGGCCTTCGAGCGTGCGACTCGCAATCCCGTGGACGAACACGGGCCCGATGACCAGCGTCGCCGCCGAAGATCCAACCACCGGCACCGCAGGTCCGTTCCACACATGCAAGATGCGGACGTGCGTGCCATCGGCGGTTTCCTTGAAGCTCCACTCCACTTCCATCCCAGCGGTCACCCCTGCCACGTGCGTGAACCGGATGGACGGCGCCGCACTGATGGCCGGTGGCGTCACCTGCATCTTCGAGCGCCACCGGGTGGGCCACTGCACAATGCCGAACGGTCGGTTCGCGCTCATGTCCACGAGACCACCGCCGTCACGCCGCCGCTCGACGAAGCGGACGAAGCGGTAGTGCTTGAGGAGCGCTGGCCAGCCCTCCACCGCAGCCGCAAGCGCAAAGATGCGGGAAAGCGGAGCGCGCACAGTTCGCTCGTCCACCGTCGTCATTTCGCGACCGGCTGGCATCGGGCCAAGGTCGAACGCTGCGAGATCGGTCATGGCGTTGGATTCCAGGTGGCGGTCAGACGGTACCCCAGACGACGATGCATGGTGGCGACCTGACCCGTTGCGAAACGTACGTGTCCGCGCAACTCGGCGGCGGTGAAGCCCCGCAGCACGGACACCGATCCATCGTGGCGGGTCACGGCGTGAAACCCTAACGGCCACGACACAAGCCAGAATCCTGCCACCGCGAACCAACTTCGCCGCAGGTCGCTAACGATCACTGCTTTGCGCGCTACCCGGTCAAGTTCACGCAGAACCGTCGCCAGTTCCCCGTCCTCAAAATGATGCAGAACCTGCGAGCACACCACGACGTCCACGCTCGATGTTGGGAAGGGCAGGTGGCGCGCATCGGCACACACACCGCCGTCCAGGAGACGACCCGCCACTCCGAGCAACGATGCCGCCTCATCAACTCCATACGTGGTGAGTTGTACTGCGCGTCGCCTTGCAATGTTGCGGGCCTGCGCCGGAATATCCGCCAGGCCGGTCCCGACGTCGAGCAGCGTTGCCTCGGAGCCGAGCAACGGCATGATGGCCCGCAACTCGGCGAGCACCGCATGCGTACCGCCAAGCACCGTATTGGCCCGCCGTACGTCAGTGAGCGACCGTACCCGCAGCTGCGGATCAGTCGCCGGGTCGTCCAGATGCTCGTAGCTGCGGTATCGCCGTGGCGTGAGCACGCCGCGCTACCGTTCCAGCTGCGCGTATCCGCCGCGATAGTAGAGCAGCGGGCGCCCGCTGCGCGCCGTCGCGCGCTCCACCTCGCCGATGAACAACATGTGATCGCCAGCCTCGTGCCGCGCAATCAGGTTGCATTCGAGGTGCGCCAACGCGTCATCGAGCAGCACGGCCCCATTTTCCGCGCGCGTATACCCGATGCCGTCAAAGCGGTGCGACGAATCCACCGCGGCGAAGCGACGAGACAGTGCCTCCTGATCAGACGCCAGCACGTTGACCACGAACTGTGTCGCCTGCTGCAGCGCATCGAACATCGACGCCTCACGATCGACGCATACTTGCACCAATGGAGGATGCAGGCTCACGGAACAGAACGCGCTCACGGTCATTCCAACGTCCAGTCCGTCGGCATCAAGGGCCGTGATGATGGTAATGCCGGACGCAAAGCGGCCGAGCACGCTACGAAAGGAATCGGGATCGAGCGTCATGCGCCTGGTGTGGATGGACGGCTTGGCTGCCGAAAGAGGTTGAACAGATAGCTGGGTCGGAGCACCTGCGATGCCGGAACGAAATCGCCGGTCACGCCAACGAGCAGGTCCGCCATGTCCTTCCGCAGCGCGAGCGTGCGGGCAAAGTAGTTGATCGCTGGGGCAAAACTGACGGCGGCGTTGATGGCTTTCTCGACGATCCACTTTCCGCGGAATTCAGCGCGCCGCGCGCGATCGTAGGCGCGCAACGCCGCATCCGCCTCCCGACAGGTACCGGCGCCAAGGTACGCCAGGGCGTGGACACCGAGCAATTCTCCACCGCGAAGCGCGGAGTAGATGCCCTCGCCGGTGAACGGATCGAAGAAGTCGGCCGCATCGCCTACCAGCGCCGCCCCCGGCATCCATGCGCGTCGTGCATGCGATGCGAACGGGCCTGTGGCGACAACAGGGGTCACGCGCCGCGCCCCGGCAACGCGCGGTGCAAGCTGCGGCCGGTCCCGCAACCATTGCTCGAAGAACGCGGTGCGATTGGCGCTGACCGCACGTGCCGCCGCGCTCGGGATGACCATCGCGACATTGGTGAGCCCTCCATCCACCGCCGCGAGGCCGACATATCCCACGCCACGTTCCACGTGCATCTCGCCCCAGTCACCGACCTCGCCGAAATTCTCGAAATGCGCCACGAGTGCGATACGGCGCGGCCACACACGACTGGTCCGCGCAAGTCCAAGGCGCCGCGCGATCACCGAGCGAAGTCCGTCAGCCCCGATCACCAGCGGCGCCCGAAGCGTGTCCGTGCCACCGTCGCCCATCGCGTACACGCCGGTCACTCGACCTGTCGCATCGCGCACCACGTCCGTCACGCGGACATGCTCGCGCACCTCCGCTCCCGCGCGGCGGGCGCACTCGAGCAGGATGGGATCGAGCACTGTACGCCGCAACGCCAGCCCGCGATTGCGGAAAGCACTGTAGCCGTGCGCAGCAACGAAATCTCCACGAAGGGTCGCGCCGTTCGGGGCGCGCACGATCATTCCGGCCAGATGCGCGGCCCCCGCGCCTTCCACGGCGTCCAGCGCGCCCATGTCGCAGAGGAGTCGCGATGCCTGAGGGCTCAGGTATTCCGCGCACGGCTTGGGGCGCGGAAAGGTCGCGCGATCCAAAATGAGCACGCGCGCACCGCCACGCTGCAACGCGAACGCGGTGGACGAACCGGCCGGCCCCCCACCCACGACGATCGCGTCGTACCGCCCTGTGCCACGCTGTGTCGTCACGTCGTGATGGTCAGAGAAAGGCGAGCAGCGAAGCGACCGCGGCACCTGCAATCGTCGCAATCAAGTTAACGAGGTCGTTGTCTATCCACTCGATGCCGCCAGCAACCACGGAACTGGTTCCGCATACATGCACACGCCGTTCCGTGAACTGCTTACACGTCGAGCACCAGCGCCGTTCCTGCAGCGTGGCCCCAAGGAGGGAGTCCGCAATCGCGCCAGAGACGCCAGCCACTACCACGATCGCGGCCGACCCGGCGATTCCCAACGCTCGCGCGGCAAGGGCCACGAAGAGCGCGCCGCCAATCATGGCCAGCGAACCGGCGATACTCACTCCGCCCGAGGTTCCCGCCTCCACCGGACGCCATGTGAACAGCGACCGCGGCGTTCCGCCGTAGAGCGTCCCGAGTTCCGTCGCCCATGTATCCGCCGCCGCCGCAGCGAGTGCCCCGAGCGCGGCGAACGTCATCATTGGCGCGAGTTCATGCGATCCCACGACGGTGAGCGATGCACTCGCCGCGAATACTCCGCCGTTTGCGATCACTTGGGTGACGTCGCGAGTTCCGCCCTTTGCCACGATGCCTCTCGTCCGAACATCCTTCTCGGCCGCTCGAAAGCGCGACAGTGCCGTGGAGGCCACGAAGTAGATGACGAGAAGCGCACCCCAGTCCCATCCGGCAATCACGGACGCCGTACCCAACGCGACGGCCGTGACGGCCCCGGAGGTGGAAAGGGAACCGGCTCGGCGCGCTATCGCCGCAATGATCGCGGCAAGGACGACGCCGGCGAGTGCGCGCTCGAGGATCAGGGGCATGGATGAGTGGTCATGTTTCGCCGGTTGATCGCCGCGCTTCGACGCGAGCCTGGGCGAACGTAGAGAGGCCCGCGCGCGAGGGCAAGCGCCCCAGCATTGGGTGAAGCCATTGAGTGGCCCCTCCGTTCCCGTTAGCATTAGCGGTTGCCTCCGCACGTCCTGTCGCCCTGCCGTCCCCCGTAGTTCTATGCTCGCCACTGTAGACGCACTACTTCCGCTCAGTTTGTACGAAGCCATCCGCGACGTGGACACTCCTGAAGGAGTGGCCGAAGCCGAATTCGTCGACGAGCTTCGCAACAAGCGGCTCGGCCTGAGCGATACGGTGTATTCGCAGATCAAGCGCTACACGGAAGCCGTGCGCCGCAACCAGCGCACTGCACAGGACGAAGCCATCCAGCTCGCACGTCTCATCGGACGCCGGCCTGATGCCGAGGCGGTGCTCCGTGCCGCGGGACGGTTCCTGGCGCGCGAAGCCTATATGACCGTCTCTCCCATCACGCGCGGTCTGCTTCGCTTCACGCCGTCGCTGATCTCCAAGCCCATGGCCTTTCGGAAGACCAAGCGCATTGCCCACCGCTACCTGAACGGTAACGTGCGCCGCGTTGGCCAATTCGTTCTGCTCGAAGTCCCTCGCTCCGTTACGCTCGGCGTTGCGCCCGGAAGCACGGGGTGCGCCTACTACGAGTCCACATTGCGGGAGCTACTCCGATTGCTCGTGGGCGCCACGGGCGCGGTGGAACACACACGATGCGAAGGGCGCGGCGAAGGCTCGTGCGAGTGGCGCGCCGATTGGCGCGGCGCCGACCGAGCGCACTCCAACTGACTTCGACTCCACTCCAATGCTGAATCCCGAAACGCTGCCTGCGCTCCAGCGCGCACTCACAAACGCGAACCTCGACGGTTGGCTCCTCTTCGATTTTCAGAAGACCAACCCCATTGCCACGGGCCTGCTTCGCGTCGAAGGCATGACGTCGCGCCGCATCTTCGCATGGATCCCGGCCACTGGCGTCCCGCACGCGCTTGGTCACGCTATTGAGGCAGGCCCGCTGAAGCACTGGCCCGCCGAATGGACGCGGTCTACCTACAGCTCGTGGCAGACGCTCGAGGGTGGTGTCGCCGACATGGTGCGAGGCAAGCGCATCGCCATGGAATACTCGGCGGGCGATGCAGTGCCATACCTGGATCGCGTGCCGGCAGGCGTGATCGAGATGGTGCGTGCCGCGGGCGCAACGGCGATTGTTTCGAGCGGCGAATTCGTGACGCGCTTCTATGCCGCCTGGGACCAGGCGAACATCGCGTCACATGTGCGCGCCGCGGAAATCATCGCGACGATTGGGCGCGACGCCCTCAAGATGGCGGGTGACCGGTCCCGCACGGCCAAGCCCATCACCGAGTACGAGTTGATGATGTGGATCCGGGAGCGTTTCGGCGCGGCGGGGTTGTCCACCGACCACGGGCCCAATGTGAGTGCGGGCGCGAATGCCGCCAATCCACACCACGAACCGTCGGCGGACAACTCGCGCGTCATTTCCGATGGCGAAGTGTTGTTGATCGATCTGTGGGCCCTCGAAGAAGGTGGCGTTTGGGCGGACCAGACCTGGATGGCCACGCTCGGCGCTCCGTCGCCGCGCGCGCAGGAAGTCTGGAGCGCCATTCGCGACGCGCGCGATGCGGCCATTGATCTCGTGGTGCGCGAATCTGCAGCCGGCAATGCCATCCGCGGCGCTGACGTGGATGACGCTGCGCGCGCCGTGATCGTGCAGCGCGGCTTCGGCCAGTATTTCACGCATCGCACTGGTCATTCCATCGACCCGCGCTCGATTCATGGATCGGGTCCCCATCTCGACAACCTCGAGACGCGCGATGAACGCCTGCTCGTGCCAGGCGTGGGCTTTTCCATTGAGCCAGGTATCTACATTCCAGGCGAGATCGGCATGCGCACGGAGGTGAACGTGTACATCGTCGACGGAAAGGCGGTGATCACGCCGGCAGAGATCCAGCGAGAGCTGTTCGTCGTCTAGCGGCGACGCGCCGCGCGACCGGTATCGTACCCGCTCCCTGGCACCAATGGTGAGCGGACTCGTCTGACACGCCGGCACGGGCAGGCTGGCTCGCGCCTTGCCCTCATCGCGAGCACAAACTTTCACCAATCCGTTCACTCCGTGATCGCTGCTCCAACGATTGCAGTTGTTCGTCGTCGCCAGAGGATGGCCGCGATATTCGTCGTCAGCCTGGTCGCTGGGTGCTCCAGTGATCATCGCGATGGCCCGCCCGAGGCCGTCGCTGCGTCGAGTGCCGTGCGCGCGCCGTTGGCCGATGCGGCAGTCATTCCATTCGCAGCGTCGTCGTACGTTGGCACCGATGTCGTCATCGCAGGAAGTGTTGGCGGCATCGTGCACCTCGCGTCACCGATCGCGCCAATGGCGCCATCCGCAACCGGGGTCGATAGCGTGCTGTGTGGGGTGAGCATTCCCGACGAATCGGTTCGCGAGAAGGCTGGTGCGCTCGAAGGAGTGGTGGTCTGGTTGGAGGGCGTCCACAGTGGGCGGGCCATTCCGTTCGATCGGCGCATTGAACTCGAAAGCGATCACTGCAAGTTCATACCGCGAGTGCAGGCAACTGTCATCGGCAGTGCGGTAAACATCATCGGCCACGACTACCTTCGACAACACCTTCGCTTTGTTGCGGCGGGTGAATCGCGAGTTCGCGCGTCCATCCTGCTGGGCGGCGGCGAGCAGGTAATCCCCACCGAACTCCCGTTTACCTCACCCGGGCTCGTGCGCATTCGCGATGCGGATCACGCATGGGTCAGCGCGTACGTCGCGGTGTTCGACCACCCGTATTTCGCCGTCACGTCGGCAACAGGTACCTTCAAGATTGAGGGAGTGCCCCCTGGGACGTACACGCTTCGTGCGTGGCACGAGCGAGGCGGCACGATCTCGCAGAAGGTGCAGGTGGCTGGCGGGAACGCCGTGAACGTTGAACTGAGCTTGACGGGCAAGTAGGCACGCGGGAGCGTCGAGCGGGACCGCCGGACGGCATCGTCACGTCAGCGCGGCAGGCTCCCCTCACCACGTAACCAGAGCCGCACGCCGTACATCGCCTGGTTCATCGTGCGTCCATGCTTGGCTTGCCCTTCAAGCCAGTCGAGCAACACACTCGCCCGTTCTGCGCGCACTGTGGGTGCCGCGCTCCAATTATCTGCGCTCCAGGACCGTACGTGCACCACCCCTGCGCTGTCCGGCACACTGACGAGCATCAGTGTCTCACTTGCGGCGCCGGTGGCGCCGAGAAGAAGCGGCAACTCGCGGGCGGCCGCCGATGTCGGGTCACCCATTGGCGCCAAACACGGCACTGATAACGCCGCTCCGATACATGACGCGATCAACGACCATCGCCGCGAACAGCAGCGCAAGGTAGAGCAGCGAATACTTGTAGACAGACCACGCGGGCTTCACGAAGTCGGCCGCCCGCATCACCCGGATGACACCGATCAGAAGCCACCCCCCCAACGCGGCCGCCATGACGAAATACGGCAGCCCCAGCGCCCCGAAAGTCACGGGCAACAGACTGAGGGGCAGCAGGATCAAGGTGTACCAGAGCATGTTGCGCATCGTCTCGCGCTCGCCCCAGATGAGGGGTGCCATCGGCACCCCGGCGCGATTGTAGTCCTTCTGCTTGTTCAGCGCGAGCGCCCAGAAGTGCGGCGGCGTCCAGTAGAAAATGATCAGAAAGAGGTAGACGGCCATGAGATCCACCCGTCCCGTCACGGCCGCCCAGCCCACGAGGGGTGGAAAGGCGCCAGCGGCACCGCCGATCACGATGTTCTGCGGCGAGCTTCGCTTGAGCCACCGCGTGTACACGTAGACGTAGGTATAAAACCCACCGAGCGCGAGCGCGGCCGTCAGGACGTTGGCGACATGTGCGAGCAGGTAGGTCGCCGTTGTGGCGCACAGGATGCCAAAGGCAAGCACCACCTCGGCGCGCATGCGCCCACTGGGAATTGGCCGCAGCTTCGTTCGCGACATCCGGTGGTCGATATCGCGGTCGATGTACATGTTCACCGCGTTCGCACCGCCGGCCATCAGGTATCCGCCGATGAACACCGCCAACACCAACTGCCAACTGGGTGAGCCGGCCACATACATTGGCGCGATGGTCGTGACGAGCAGCAGCGAGATGATGCGCGGCTTGGTGAGCGCAACAAGGTCGCGGGCGAAACTTGGCTGCGCGGGGGTGCCGGCAATCACGTCACTCACAGGTCCGCTCCCCGCGCAACGATAACCGCGACACTATGAGTCATCGTGGATCGGGTTGATGTCAGCTCGGCGAGCTTCTCGATCGCTTCGTCGATGTGTGCAGTAGTCGCAGGGCCGGCACCCTCCGCCGGCGCCTCGACGACGATCGAATCGGGCGCATGGATGGCAGCAACCTCCGAGACCATCGCGTCATGAACGGCGATGTCGGGAGCGACCAGCGCCGCAATCGCGACATCCACAACCGCCGGCTCAACGGCAGCCGGCGTGACGCGAATGGCGACGTCCACGACCGCCGGCACAGTGGCAGTCGGAGCGATGACAGCGGCGACCTCCACCACTTCCACGACCTCGACGTCGGCAACAACCACCGCCTCGGTGACGCTCAATTCCTCACTCGCCGCCACGAAAACAGGTGAGGCTTCCGCGAGCAGCTGATCGATGCCAGCGCCACGCTCTGCGTCACCCTGCCACGCCGCCGCTGGTTCAGTGGCTGCCAACAACACACGCTCTTCCACCGCGCTCGCGAACGCGTGCTTCTGCGATGCCGGAACGCGAATCACCCCTTCGACTGCGTCATCCACTCTCGCTGCGGGCACGGTGGGCGACACCGCGACAAGCGACACGGCGGCACCATCACTGGCGATACGTGCGAGATATGCAAGCACGAACGTCGTGATCCAGATGCTCACCCCGGCAGCTTCGTGCAACGAGCGCAGGACGGGGGGCAGGTGCATGCCGATCATCGCACCGGCAATGAGAAGCTGGGTGATGCCGAGCGAAAATGCGACGAGCAGCGCACGCCGAACTACTGCCGCCTCCTGGCGCTTGCGCTGCGCCATCAGGAGGCCGAAGAGGTGGAGAATCAACAGCAGGGCAATCGTGCGATGAGTGAGCTGCACGTACACCGCCCCGGGCAGCACATCCGGATTGGGGCCGCAGAGGGGAAACTTCTGGCACGCCACTGCCGCGCCCGGAAACTTTGCCGTTAACCCACCCATCACCACCGCGATCAACGCCATCGCGGCGGCGGCAAACGTCGCGCGCCGAGTCCTCGCGGTCGCTCCGCCACCGCGCGCGGCAAGGCCACCAAGGCCACCAGCGCGAATCACACTGGCGGCGGCGGTTGCCACGAGGCTCATCGCCACGGTCCAATGCGCAACCGTCGCGAACGGAGCGTTGCCGAGCTTCACCGTCACGGCGCCAAGTATCGCCGCGGAAAACCCGAGCGTCACCGCCAGGCCTGCGCTGCGCAGGACGCCGCCACGCCCACCAACCCCCGCTTCGTCCTTCCGTCGCCACGCCGCAACCAGTAGCGCGATCAGCGTGAGGAGGAGGATTGACGCGAGATAGCGATGCGAAACCTCAATGATCAGATCGGGACGGCTGAGCGGGGGAAACCAATACCCGTAGCACTTTGGCCAGTGATCGCCACAGCCCATCCCCGAGCCCGAAATCCGAACGATCGCGCCGAACACCAGATGGGTGCAGGCCACGAGGAAGGCAGCGTACGAGAACCGCCGAATTGTGGGCACTACCTGACTCCCACGGCAGTGGCGGTTGGCACCGATGCGGTCGGGGGCTGCGCCTGTACCGCGCGCCATGTGAAGAACAACAGCAGTCCCAGCGCAACCGCCGGAAGGAGGGCCCAGATCATTTCCATGGCGTCACGCGAGCGCGGCGTACCGGCCGTCGGCTCGGGAACGTAGCGATTGCCGCGTACCGATTGGACGATATAGACCTGGGCGATCACACAGCACGCCACGGACAGCCAGAAGAGTCCGTTGGCGAAGAATAGGCGCATGTGCAGCGTTGGGGCGGGCAACTCTCGATGGGAACACGAAAGCTCATCATCCGCCGAGCACGGGTCAACTGCCAGCATGCGATCCAGCGCGCGATCCAGCACGCGATCCAGCGCACGATCCAGGACACTTGCCACTCGCCGCCAGCCCATCCCCGGCGTACCATTCGCAAATGGCGACCTCTTCTCCATCCAGCGCGACTCCTCCCTCGCTGCAACGGCAGCTCGGCCTCTGGAGCGCTGTCGCGGTACTCATCGGTTCCACGATCGGCTCCGGCATCTTTCGCTCGCCTGCGGGGGTCACGGACAAGCTGCCCGGACCGCTTCCGCTCATGGCGGTGTGGGTTGCTGGCGGCCTCTTTGCCATCTGCGGCGCACTGACGCTGGCCGAACTCACGGGGGCGTTCCCTGAGACGGGCGGGGCGTACGTGTTCATCCGCGAGGGATGGGGACGCCTCCCGGCGTTCCTGTTCGGCTGGTCTGAACTGGTGCTCATTCGCGCCGCGTCCCTTGGCGCCATCAGCACCACGTTCGCGGAATACCTGCTCCGCGTGCTCGGACACGACCCTTCGGTGGCACCCTATTCCGACTACGTGCACTACGTGGCGGCGATAGCCATCGGACTGACGGCGACGTTCAACTACGTGGGGCTGCGCTGGGGTTCGCTCGTCCAGAACCTGACTACGCTGGCCAAGTACGGCGGACTTCTGTTCATCATCGTCCTCGCCATTTCGCTGGGCCTGCCGCGCACTGGCGGCAACTTTACCCCGGCGGTGCCCGAAGGCTCGTTCCACATCGCAGCCTTCGGCCTGGCGCTCGTCTCGGTGCTCTGGGCGTTCGACGGCTGGGCGGACCTGAGTTTCGTCGCCGGCGAAGTGAAGGATCCCCGCCAGACACTGCCGAAGGCGATCATCATCGGCACGTGCGCCGTCATCGCCATTTATTTGCTCGCCAATATTGCGTATCTGGCGGTCATGCCCGTGGAGCAGATCCGCCATTCCAAGCTTGTCGCGGCGGACGTCGCACAGATTCTCATTGGACCGGTCGGCGTGGTGTTCGTGGCCGCTACGGTCATGCTGTCCACGTTCGGCACGCTGAACGGAACGCTGCTCACGTCGCCCCGCGTGTTCTTTGCCATGGCTGACGACGGTCTCTTCTTCAAGAAGGTCGCGTCCGTCCACCCGAAGTACAACACGCCGTACGTTTCCATCGTGCTCGTGACGATTCTCGGCATCATGTTCGTGCTGCTCCGCACATTCGAGCAGCTCGCCGACACCTTCGTCACGGCCATCGTGCCCTTCTATGCGCTGGCCGTCGCGTCGATCTTCGTGGTGCGCAAACGCAAGGACTACAATCCGCCGTTCCGCACGCCGCTCTATCCCATCGCGCCGGTGATGTTCATCATCGCGACGTGCTTTCTGCTCGGCAACGCGATCATCGATCCAAGCAGCCGTTGGCCTACGCTCGCCGTGATGGGAATCATCCTGCTCGGAATTCCGGTGTACTACGGGACGGTTGGGCGAAACCGAGGGGTCGCGTAGAGCGTTCGTGTGGTTGGAGCGAGCCAACGACTGGAGCATGAGCTCGAGCACGGAGATTGAGCCACCAGCGGGAGCATGAGCGTGAGCGTGGAGCTGCCAGCATTGAGCCGATC
>JBDUCM010000115.1:0-16362 GCA_040003455.1 bacterium | reverse complement strand
TCGCCAGTCCAAGGCAGACATTCGCCAGTCCAAGGCAGACATTCGCCAGTCCAAGTCAAACATTGATCGCTGTGCGGTCCACTTTGATCGCGGCCCGGCCCACTTCGATTGCTCTGAGGTTCGCTTCGATCTTTGCCTGGTCCGCCTTGACCACTCCGCGGCAGACTTTCTCCGCCAGAAATCATGCTTTGATCGCTGGCAGGTCCGCTTCGGCCAGTCACCATCAGACATTGGCCGATCGAAGGCAGGGTTGGCTCGCCAATCGGTTCACCTCGATCGTGTCCGGATAGACATTGGCAATCGCACGTCAAGCATTGATCGGACGTTGGTCCACTCCGATCTCCTCCTGACGGAGGCCGCGCGCGTGGAGTCAGGCTTTCACCGGTGTGCGGTCCGCATTGATCACTGTCAGGCTGACATTGGCCGCCCTCAGTTCGGCATTGTTGCATGCTGGTTCCGCCCTCATCACCTGCTGGCAAGACAAAGGGCCGGCACGATGCACTCGTGCCGGCCCTTTGTCTGCCTTCACGCGCGCTACGGCTGCGGCTTCTTGACGAAGGTCACCGTCAGCGCCGACGGATAGTCGGCCGAGTGGTGCACGACGTTGTGTGCCACCACGCCGGTCTTCTCGTCGTAGTTGTTGCCGCCCGTGTTCAGGTTGCGATCGAACCGCGGGAAGTTGCTGCTCGACACTTCGATGCGGAGCTTGTGGCCCTTCTCGAAGTAGTTGCTGGTGTTGAGCGGCTGGAGCGTGACCTTCGCCACCTTGCCCTTCTCCATCCACACCAGCGGCTTGTCGTAGCCGTTGCGATAGCGCATGCGCTGAATGGACTCATCGAGGTTGTACGCCTTTCCATCCGGATAGACATCCAGGATCTTCACGGTGAAGTCCGTGTCCTTCGCATCCGAATCCACGTAGAGCGTAGGAATAATCGGTCCGCTCAACTCCGTTCCCTCAGTGAACGCGTCGCTCGTGAACACCAGCACGTCCGGGCGAGCTTCTACTTCGCGCTGGTCCAATGAACCGGCGCCCACGGCATTGCCCTGGCAGCAGACGTTGCCGCCGTGCGACATCACCGGCTTCATCGGATCGTAGGTGAACCTGTCGGGCTTGTCTGCCGCCGGCTTGGTCTTGCTCAGCGTGCCGTCGCCACTCAGCGTGTTCGCATTGCCACCGCTGTTGAGATAGAACGTGACCGGCTCGGCGCCACGTGGCGGCCACTGGTCGCTGCTCTGCCACTTGTTCAGCCCCATCGTGTAGTAGCGCACCTTGGGCATGGTATCCAGCACTTCGCCGCCGGTGCCCTTCAGGAAGCGATCGAAGAACTGATACATGATCTCCTGATAGCCCAGGCGCGCATCGCCCATGTCGCGTTCACCAACAACGGTGTGCTCGGTCGCGCGCGTGTAGGAGCAATGCCCCACCGGCGCGATGATCGCCCACTGCTGGTTCTTCGCGTTGCCCTTGGCCGTCTTCCGCACATGGTTGAACATCTCGAGGTTGGGGCCGACGGACACGTCATACCACGACATGAACCACAGGCCCGGCACGTTGATGCTCATGTTGTCGTGATAGAGCCCGCCCTTGTACCAGGCCGGATCATTCGGCGCGCGCTTGATCATCGCGCCACCCGTTGGCACCGGCATCTTGTCGGCAAAGATGCCCTTTGGGCCATTCGCTTCCTTGACGATGTCCTGCTCCGGCAGCGTCCAGAACGCCTTTGACCAGTCCACCGGCGGCGCATGCTCGGCAAGATCGAACGACATCGACGCGCGGATCAACTCCGCCTGCGTGGCGTTCTTCGGCATCATCGGGCGCACCTGATTCTGCTCACCGTACAACCAGTCGATGAACAGCATCTGCACTGCGCCGCCGCGATACCAATTGCCCTGCTCATAGTACGGCCCCACGCGGCCCACGCCGGCGCCGAAGCCCTGCACATTGAACGCCGCGTAGCCGGGTGTGTTGGTGGCCACCACTGCGCCCTGCCACTCCGCCGTGGACGAACACCCAGTGGTGCCGGCCTTGCCGTTGGACCAGGGCTGCCTGGTCATCCACTTCACTTCGTCCTCGCCATCACTTACCGGCGCGCCGAGGATGTCGTAGTTGCCTTCGGCGAAGAAATGCCCGCGCTCCTGCATGTCCACGTACGCGTAGCCGCGCTTGATGGCGGTGACCGCCGTGGTCATGTCGCGCGGCACGCCATTCTGGACGTCCCAGAAATTGAAGTTGTACGGCGTGCGCGACCAAATGATGGGGTACTTCTTCGACGTGTCCTTCGGACGATAGATGTCCGCCGGAATGCGGATGCCATCGCGCATGGTGAGCATCACCTTGCGATCCACGACGGCGAGCGACTGTAGTTCATTTTCGACTTCCCAGCGCTTGGCCTTCACGCTGTCGGGCAGGCCACCACCTCGACCCTGCGCCCACATCGGCTGGCTGCCGACGAGCAGCAGTGTGCTCGCCACGAAATACATGCGGATGCCCCGTGACACGGTGCAACTCCTGAGTGAGTGGTGGGTTTCCTGATGCGCGCGCTCCGCCAATATTCGGTGCGGAGGCGATCAATCTCAACAGATGTACGCGGGGCGAGGATTGCGCGCTGCCATTGGTATTTGCGCTACATATCAAGTATCCGGGCGGAACACGCGCGAACCCCAGCGTGCCAAGGCGTACCCGCGCGTACATGGTACGTGGACTGGGTGCTTCGTGCAGACGCTGGTGGCGACCGACCGTATGGGATGCGACGCACATCACTGCGCAGCCTCTCGCTGTCACATTACCTTGTAGAGGATCGTCGATGATCCACAACATTTGTGGTTCCCACATTCCAGCGACGCGTCGACACACGAGAACCTGATCAAGCGGTTCCTGCGACTCGAGCCGAGAACCACGACACCGGCAAACCCGGCGAAAGCCGGCGACGCAAAGCCATGGAGCTAACGCCGGACTACCAGTCCCGGCCACGCCTGCCAGGCCGCCGAATGCCCTTGGCGCAGGAGATCCCCCCATGCCTTCATTCGCACAACGCATTGGCGTTGTACTGGCCATCAGTGTCACCGCTTGTCAGGGCGACAAGACGGTTGCCGTGGCTCCGCCATCATCTTTTGCCGACGGCCCGGCAGGTCCGTCCGCCCTCATCCTGCCGAGTCCTCCCGCTGGAAGCAGCACCTCCATTTTTGTCCGCGACTCCGTCCAGCTTGCGTCGCAACTGTCGACAAAACACGGTCGCACAATCACCTGGTCGTCGTCGAGCTCGTCAGTGGTGCACGTCACAGGTAAAGGGCTGGCAACGGCGCTCGCGGTTGGCTCTGCCACAATTACTGCGTCGAACTCGAACGGCACGGAGCGCTGGACATTCTCGGTAGCGAAACGCATCGCATCGATAACAGTGACCCCCAATCCGGTGAGCGTTGCCGCCGGGGCCACCGTGCTCTTGAGCGTCGCACTCAAGGCGTCTGACGGCACCGCAATCACCGGACGCCCTGTTTCCTATCAAAGCCTCAACAGCGCAGTGGCCACCGTGTCTGCTGCGGGTATGGTGTTGGGCGTGACTACCGGAAGCACCTCGGTTGTGGTGACGGCTGGCACAACGGGCAACATCGTGAGCAGCACCATTCCCGTAACGATCGGCGCGACGACACCACCGCCCGATAGCGGGGCCGTTGGTGTCAACGCCGCGCTCGCGCGTGCCGTGTTCCCGGCCAACAACCCGTGGAATACACGCATCGATACCGCAACGGTCGACCCCAACTCGGCGGCCATTGTCGCGAACATCGGATTGACGACGTCGCTCCATCCAGACTTCGGCGCGAATCTCGGCGGAAGTCCGTTCGGGATTCCATATGTTGTGGTCAAGGGCACGCAGGCCCGGGTGAACGTGACGTTCGATTTCAGCGACGAAAGCGATGCCGGACCATATCCGATTCCGGTGAATCCGCCGATCGAAGCAGGCGGCGATGCACACATTCTCATTGTGGACAAGGACAACTGGAAGTTGTACGAACTGTTCGCGGCACAGCATCTTGCCGACGGCAGTTGGCACGCGGGCTCCGGTGCCATCTTCGATCTCTCATCCAACGCACTCCGCCCTGCTGGCTGGACGTCTGCCGATGCGGCGGGTCTTCCCATCCTTCCCGGATTGGTGCGCTTCGATGAAGTGAGCGCCGGCGCCATTTCCCACGCGCTGCGGTTTACCGTGTCACGCTCGCGTCGGGCGTACATCTCGCCGGCGAGGCACTGGGCGAGCAGTGATACGTCGTCACTCAAGCCGCCCATGGGCATGCGCGTGCGACTCAAGGCCGGAGTGAACATCAGCGGATATCCGGCCAGCGCGCAGGTCATTCTCCGCGCGCTCAAGACGTACGGCATGATCGTCGCCGACAACGGCAGCAACTGGTTTCTCTCCGGCGTCGCAGATTCACGCTGGAACGATACGGAGATCAACACGCTCAAGGGGCTCAAGGGGAGCGACTTCGAGGTGGTGCGCATGACTGGGGTGGTCACGCACTAGTCGGCGGTGGGCTCCACGATTCCGTCGTGGAGCTCATCGCGGGAGGGCTTGTTGTATTGGAGTGGCTCCGGACCTGGGCAACGCGTGTTGCGAAGTACACAGCAGAATGGCGTTACACGTGCAGGTACGGAGCTCTTTCGTGATCGCGTGGTCAGGCATCGCTGCGAATCATTCGCACCCAGTGCGAACGAGCGAACTGCTCCCAGTTGCTATGAATGCGCCCGAGGAGCGCGGGGGTGACATCCTGACCACGGGCAATGAGGGTGACACCCGCCGACGTGAGCACGTCCTCGGCAAAGATCATGTTGGTGGCAACGTCGCACAGCCGGACATCCATCGTGCTGATGCCCGCGCCCATGAACCCCGATGTCTGGGCGAAGGTGTTCAGCATGTCCATGTCGTACCAGCCGTGGCGGCCCATCATCACTTCGAGCGCGTCCATCGCGTCTCGGCCCTGGTATTCGAGTTGGTCAAAGTCGGCAACGAGCTTGAGGATGCGAGATCCGACGGGAAGTTCGTGGCTGCGCGGGCCGCCGGGGCTGCCAACACCGTCGAACCGGACCCGTTGATGTCGGAGGATGTTTCGTACACCCTCGAGGCGAGGGATCGGCGCCAGCAGTGACTCCTCAATTACAGGCAACCGGTCGATCATCGCTTGTTCGCTTCGGTCCAGCTCGTCGCCGCGCAATGAACGATCGAGAATGGCCGTTGGCAGGATCACGTAGCCCATCTGCGACAGCATCGCCGCGACTTCGACTTCCCATCGGTTCGGTACCTTCAGCGCCGCCGCGAGATCCGCCGCATGGCGCGCCAGCCGCGTACCTCGGCCAAAGGCTGCCGGGCAGCTCAATGACAGCAGCTCACTCAGTGCCCGCACGGCACCGTGCAGCGTGTCCTCGAGAAGGGTGCGCTCGGAGGTGAGCAGGCGATGCTGCGCGGCCGCCAACTCTACCTGGCTCACCAGCAGTGGCGCCTGGAACGGCTTGCGCAGAAAGCTGAACACGTGGCCACGATTGATTGCGTCGATGACACTGTCCAGGTCAGCGTGCCCGGTCATCAGGAGGCGCACGGTGGTCGGCGCCATGGTCTGCGCCTGCGTCAGGAGTGCGATCCCATCCATGTCCGGCAGCTTGAGGTCGGACACGACGACGGCGAACGGATCACCGTACTGCATGGCCGCAAGCGCATCGGCTGCGCAGGTTGTGCACGTCACGCGAAAGCGCGTCGCCAGGATGCGTGCGACTGCCTGGAGCACGGGCGCGTCATCATCGACGCACAGGACGTGAGAACGCTGATCAATGGCAGTCATGGCGTCAGCAGGTAGCGGGCTCGTCTTAGGCTGGCGTAATTGCCGCACCTGGACGTGCCGCAATTGACCTCTCGTCCGAATGTCCGGGAAGTACCGTGCCCGCCAGACGGGGGGATACCAACCCTGCTAGATGTACGCCAAAACAGCCGTTTGCTGACGCCTCGCCGCGCTACTTCGCGATGAAGTCGCTCCAGATGAACGGCCCGTAGTTCTGCACGCAGAACAGGGAATCCACCGCGAGTTTCTCGCGCTCCACCGCCGCGCGCAGGTCCGTCACCTCGGTGGTCAGGAATCCGGTCGTCGGCTTCCCATCGGGCCCGCGGTTCTGGAAGACCAGGTCGGCCCCGTACAACAACCGATAGTGCGGGAAGTACGCCATCGTCATCCGTTCTGCGTATGGGCCGCCCACGGGATAGAGCTCGATCGCATTGTCGCCAGTGCCGATCACCGTCTTGCCACTTACCGGCACGAACTTCGGGTTTGCGTTTCTTGCCAGCTTCGCCAGGAACGGTACACTCCGCGCGTTCACGTAGATCGGGATGCCGAGCTTCACCGCTTCGCCGAAGCCGCCCAGGTGCGCCCAGGGATCGGACGACAGCACCATTGCCTTGATGGGCGCGCCGGGCCAGCGACGGTGCGCTTCGTCAATCACCTCGTGCAGATACTGGCCACTGATGTGCGACTCGAAGATCACCACGCCGTCCGCCTGCTTGACCAATGTCATTACCCATTGGTCGGGCACGCGCACGATGCCGGGTTTCAACTCCGTGGGTTGCCCGCGCGCGCCGAACCTGAATTTCGAGAAGTTCAGCTTCGAGTTGGCGACGTATTGTGCGCGCGCCGAATCGGACACGGCAAACGAATCCGGTGCCGCCGCCGCTGACTCGGCGCTCACGCTCGCGAGCGTGATGTCGCGAATGGGTTCGCCGTTGAGGCTGATCTTCTGCTGCATCGGCCAGTACGCACCGCTCGGCTGCACGGTCCAATCCACGTAGTCGGCGCGCATGGTCACCAGGCCAAACGGCGCCCAGCGGAAGTTGTCCGGGTACTCGCGCACGATCTCAACGGCATTCGGCAGGTGCGACTCGCGGCTGATCTCGATCTTCATGCGACCGTTGCGCCACGGGAAGGACACCACGTCGAAGGTGATGCTGAAGCGCGTCACCTTGCCGTCGAGCGCGAGCGCTTTCGACGCGGCCGCGAGCAGCAGCGCGCGATCGGGTGACGCATCCACGCGATCGATGGCATCCTCGTACGCCGCATGCGACGACCCAACCTCACGCGTGCCGCTGCGGTTGGCGATGACCGAATCGGCCAACACGGTCACGCGCTCGGGGCTCATCGTCCCAGTTGGCGTGATCGTGCGATCGGTACGACGGAAGGCGTCCGACGCTGGGTCGCGTAGTTCGGTGAACTGCGAATAGAACACACGCCACGGTCCCTCGGCACGCTCGGCATTGCCGAACATGAATTCGTGCTGGATACCGGTGAGACGCAGCGCGCGCGTGTCGCGCAGCGACGTGGTGCGTTGCATCGCGGCGATGGCGCGGTCCACCAGGGCGTGTGGATCGGTGGCCCTTGTTGACGTGGCGGATGGCGCTACGAGGAGGCTGGCAACCAGAACGGCAAGAAGCACGGTACGTTTTCCGAAGAGGGCAGGGGCGGATGATGGGTCTACCGTGATCACAGTAGGTCCTTACAACGCGCGAGGTCCTGTCTCCTGTCGGGAACGGTGGTGGCCGTGTCGTGAACGGCGTCAGCCCTTGGTCAGCCCTTGATCAACCTTTGAGCATCGCCTCTACCTGCGCCCGTCGTCGCCGGCTCACCGGAATGACCATGCCGCCCTCGAGTACCAACTCTGCCGCGCTGGTGCGCCGGACTTCGCGCACCTTCCGCAGGCGCACGATGAACGAGCGGTGCACGCGTGCGAACTGGGCGGGGTCGAGTGTGCGCTCCAGTGCGTCCAGCGCCGTGCGCACGAGATACCGTTTGCCCGCGGAGAACACGGCGGCGTACACGTCGTCGGCCTCGATGTAGTCGATGGTCTCCAGCGGTACGATCACGTCGCGTGTGCCCACGCGGGACACGAGGTGTGTGAGATACGCTGGCTGGGGCTCCGCATCGGGCGCGTTGGCCGCGAGATGGCGTAGTCGCAGCCGCTCACGCACACGATCCAGCGCGGCATCAAAGCGGCCTTCGGTGAGTGGCTTGGTGAGATAGTCCACCGCGTCCGTCTCGAAGGCGGGCAACGCGAACTTGTCGTACGCGGTCACGAACACCACCAGGGGCCCGGTGCGCGCCTCCCGGTTTCGAGCGACGTCCAGCCCCGACTCCACGGGCATGCGCACGTCCAGGAACATGACGTCAGGATTGAGCAACGCCATCGCCTCGCGCGCTTCCGCCCCGTCTGTGCATTCACCCACGATCACCACATCCGCATGACGGGCGAGGAGTTGGTGCACCAGTCGCCGAGAGAGTGCTTCGTCATCGGCGATGAGCGCACGGATGATCGTCATGGCGCTGTGGTGCGCGGCAGTGCGATCCGCACCATCACGCCGGCGGCATCAGGCGCGTTTTGAACAGACAACGAGGCCGCCGCACCGTACATCCGCGCGAGCCGAGCGCGCGCGTTGGCGATGCCCACGCCGGGTTCAGTCGTTGCGGAACCGTTCATGCCGCGGCCGTCGTCGCGCACGCTGAGGATGAGCGTGCCGTTGGACGTACTGGCGCCAATGGCGATCTCGTTGCCGCCGCGGTCGCGCAGGATGCCGTGCTTGAGCGCGTTCTCCACGAATGGCTGGAGCACGAACGTCGGCACGCGCGCGTCGAGCAGGTTGTCGGGCACGTCCAGCGACACGCGCAGCCGGTCGCCGAAGCGCACGCGCTCGATTTCCAGGTAGCGCTGCACGAAGTCCAGCTCCTGGGCCAGCGTCGTTTCGTGGGCGTCGCCCGCGTTCACCGCGGCGCGCAGTACGTCGCTGAGGAGCGACAGCGCGCGCACCGCCTGCGCCGTGTCCTGATCGCGCACCAGCGCCATGATCGCGTTGAGGCTGTTGAACAGGAAGTGTGGCTGGAGTTGCATGCGAAGCGCGGATAGCTGCGCCTCGCGCAACTGCGCCTCCAGCAGCGCCGCCTGGCGATCGCGCTCCCGCAACTCGGCACCACTGCGCAGCGCGTAACTCACCCCGACGATGGCGAAGTACGCGAGCGTCGTGGCGGGCAGTGTGCCCAGGAACCAGTTGGTGGTGGACTTGAGCAGCGACACGGGCGACGGACGGGCCAACGCATTGACCCCTGCGTCCAGAAATGCCACGGCGGCGCTGGCGCAGAGGCTGCCCAGCACGTGCATCGCGATGTTTCGCCCGCGGAGTGGCTGTCGCAGGGGAACGCGTTGGCCGAGGTGCGCGATCAGCGGCGTGAGCAGGGCCCATGCGTACCACTGCGGGGCTTCGGCAATGAATGCCAGCAGCGGCGTCATCGGGTGACCGGCGGCTCGCGAGAACATCACCGTCTCCAGTGTGGAGAGCAGCGCGGGCACACTCCAGAGCGCAATCAGGCTCCAGGGCGAGAGGCGCATTTCGCGCGCGCGATGTGTCGATGACGTGTCCACGGCTTGTGACAATCGCCGAACCGCCAGCGCAATGCAAGCGCTGACGGCAAGCACGGACCACGAGCATGCCGCGTTGCTATGTCGTTCTACTTGCGCTTCGCGTGAAAATTGAACGCGTACGCAACCGTGTCGGCGTGGGGCCTGGATTCCGGTGGCGCGGTGCGCGCCGGCTCGAAGCGGTATTTGGGAAGGACTTTCCGCACCGCCTCTGTGAACAGTGCGTGTGGCGAGTCGAGGACTTCCATGGACGACATATCCACTCGCCCCTTCTCGTCCACGGTGAATTGGACAAGCACCGAACCCTGAATGTTGAGGGAGCGGAGTTCGTCGGGATACCGGGGCGTCGGCCCGCTGCCGATGAGTCGTGGTTCGGTGGGGCCGCGGGGTGCCTTGTCGTCGCCCAGGGCAACATTTCCCGATGCGCGTTCGACTCCGCGCGTGGGCGCCGGGGTGGATGGCGGGGATGACACGGGCACCGCCTTCACTGGCGGTGTGACGGTTGGTGCGATGGTTGGTGCGATGGCGCTCGTTGGTGCACCAACGGCTTGCGCTTCGACCAGCGCGGGCGGTGTGTTCTTCCGCGCGAGGAATGCCTTGAGGCCGAACACAGAGGCCAATAGCACGGCAAACCCCGCCACCATCGCGAACGTCTTCGCGGCCTGCCGGCCGCGTGAGTCCGGTTGGAATGCCGCCGAGCGCCGGCTCGTGGACGGATCTTCCGCGCCGTCCATCTCACGGTGAAGCGCGTGCAGTTCGCCTGCTCCGGGAACGAGCACCACGGGCGGGCGCTGTGTTGCGGGGGCGTGAGGTACAGACATCGCCGGTGCCGCGCCGAATTGAGCCTGGAGTTGCAGGTCGGCAATGCGTTCCCGCGCCGCGCGAATGCTCGCGTGGTTGTTGCCCACCGTCAGTTCGCGAATACCCAGTGCCTGCTGGTAGTACGACACCGCGTCGCCCAGCACGCCGCGTGCAGCGCAAACGCGCGCGAGCTGCTCGAGCGTCGCGGCAATGGAGAAGTGATTCGCCGCAAGCGTCTGCTGCCGGATCTGGAGTGCGCGCCGGTACATCTCTTCGGCGTGTACCAGATCGCCGGACCCTTCGCGCACTGCGGCGAGGCTGGCGAGTACCGTTGCCACTTCAGGGTGTTCTTCGCCCTTCACCCGCTTCACCGCCAGCAGCCGCTGCAACAACGGCTCCGCCTCCGCATACGCGCCCTGCTTGAGGCAGAGGCGGCTCAGCTCATTGAGCAGGAAGACGAGATCAATGTCGGTTGTGTCCGCATCGGTGTCGCGGAGTGCCAATGCTTCGGCGAGAACCACACGGGCGTCGTCCGGCTTGCCACGCTCCGCGAGCACCTGGCCGAGTGCCGTCAGGATGGCAATGCGCAACCGGTCGTCGGTGTCCCATGTGTGCTCAACGGTCGCGAGCGCCTCCCGCAGCAACCGCTCGGCCTCCTCCGCATTGCCTTCGTCATGCTGAAGCGCGCCTAACCGGAAGAGTGCGTCGGCATGCGCCGCGTCGTTGCCACCTTCTGTATCGGCGATATGAATGGCAGCAACGAGCGCTGCTTCGGCGCCTAAGGGATCGCCGCGTCCGATGGCACTGCGTGACTCTTCAATACGCCGTTCGTACTCACCGCGCGCGTCCGACATCTGATGCCCCTGCTCGTGTCCCACGGTCTGATTTGCGGACGCACTGCGTGTTTGCAACGTGTCGCGGGGATGCTCGTTCGGCTCAGACTATTCGGTTGCTGCGCCGCGTGCAACTGCGAAAAACAGTCGCGAATATTGTTTAGAGCACGGACGCGTACATCAGTTCGTCAGTGGTGTCGGGATGTCGCTTTACGGGTGTGATCAACATCACATCAGGCACCTGCTTGAGCATGAGCCCGAGTCTGAGCCATCAGCAAGAGCGGGAGCGGGAGCGTGAGCCTCCAGCACTGAGCATGTCAGAGCTCGAGCTGGAGCTCCGAGCTCGAGCTCGGGCCCTGAGCGGCTCAATGCTGGCAGCTCCACGCTCACGCTCATGCTCCCGCTGGTGGCTCCCTCTCACGCTCGTGCTCACCATCTCTTCTATATGTACGTGGCGGTGCTGCTCTTCGCGCGTGTCTCGGTGTCCCGCTTCGCGCGCGCTGCATTGCCAGGTCAGGTGGTCGCGGTGACGACACGCTCATCGATGGCCGCGCTGCCGCTGGCGACAACCACCTTCCGTCTCAACCAGGCAGTCACGTGGGTGGTGGTGATGCTCTTTGCCGCGAAGCTCTATGGCATCGCGATCGGATCCGGTGCAGTGGCTACCATCGCCGCGACCTCCGTGTTGATGAGCTTCAGCGTGCCGGGAATACCCAGTGCATCACTGTTCATGATCGCGCCCTTTCTCACGACGGTCGGCATTCCACCGGAAGCCATCGGTGTGCTCATCGCCATCGACCTGTTGCCCGACGAATTCAAGACACTGCTGAATGTGACCGGACATCTCGCGGCCGTCACGATCCTCGCCGCCGGTGAGGATGCACCCGCGTAAGGCATCAACCGGCAAAGGGCGACGCTTAATGAACACGTAACGTACCGGGCACTCCCGTTGAGCAGTCGTTGCATGTCAATTCAACGTGTGTCCGGTAGTACCCCGATCTGATTCCAGCCTCCAGGATCATGCGCCATACTCGCCTGGTCATCGCGATGCTCGGCGTGCTGGCGTGCCGAGGACCGTCGTCCGATACCCAGCGGTATGGCGACGCGCGTGGCGGACAACAGACCGGTTGGATCGTGAGGAAGGACTCACCCGACTACCGCGGGCGTGCGGATTCCCTGGCGGCGCTTGATCCGGAGCGCGAGGCTCTTGCGGCGGCTCAGCGCGGCGACCTGCGCTACATCGCGACCTGTCGCGAAGAGTGCGTCCCCATCGGCATCACGCGAGACAGCGTGTGTCTGCTCCGTGGCTGCGGCACCATGAGCCGAGCGGACGTGCGAACGATCAGCGGGGCGGATGCTCCCGAGATGAACGCAGACGTCGCTCGGCTCCATCGTGTCGTCGTCGAGTACGGCACTCGCTACAACCGATCCATGCTGACGTATCGCAAGGATCGGCCGATGCCGCGTCGAGTGACGTAATGCGTGGTCAGTTCTGGCTTGCCTGTGCCGCGTGCGGAGCGGCCGTCACCACTGCCGACGCCGTGAGTGACATGACCGTGGCGATGTTCGCGCCGGGATCTCGGCCATCGCCGGCGTGGCCCTTGAAGGCGCTCGTCTTGGCCAGCCGATAGTCGCCGGAGGTGATGTTCATGAAGTGAATGCTGTCGACGCTCGCGACGAATGCGTTTGCCGCGCCGTAGCCGCTGCTCGGCAGCACGAAAACATTCCTGGCAAAGACGCCGTCCGGCGCAAAGCTCGCGAATGCCGCGTCGGCATTCCGGCCGTCGCCCTTCACGCCGTAGGCACCGCCGACGAACACATTGTCGCGCAGCGTCGTGCGCACTGTCGGGCCGCTTGGTGCGCGGCCCTGGAGTGCGAAGTATACTGCGGCTCGCGTGGGTTGGATGATCGTGTTGTGCGCCACCACCGCGTCGGTCACGTCGCCAATGATGAGCACACCGTCGCCCTGGCCGGGATACGCGCCCGTGTTGATACCGGTGATCAGGTTGTTCACGATGGTGAAGCGGCGGCCATCGGTGTTCGTTGGTCCGCCTTGCGCGTCCGGGGACCCGGCGAGGCTTATACCGGCACCCACGTTCCGGATCAGGTTGTTGCGCACGGTGATGTCCTGCGCAACGCTCCATGGTGCCGTCTTGTCCTGATTGGACGACTTCATGATGATGGCGAAGCCGACCTGCCCGTCCTGCCAGGTGCTCTCGAACACATTGCCTTCGATGAACACGCGTTGGGCGTTCTTGAATTCGAGGAGATTCTTCACCGACCACTTCCCTTTCCAGCTCGTCGGCTTGAAGAAGTGGTTGTGGCGAATCTCGATGTCGCTCGGCGTAAGATTCGGAATGCCTGGATCACCGCCACCGAACATCACGTTCTCGCCGGCGCCCTCGAGATAGTTGTTCACGATCTTGAACGGGCCGGGCCCATTCCATCCCATGATCGCCTGTGAATCGGCGCCCAGTTCATGGCAGTCGCTCAACCACGAGTCAATCACGGCTGCCGTCGCGGCGTTCAGCGCGACGCAACGACGGACCGTCGCCGACGCGGAGCCGTGGATGTACAGGCGATCCAGCACGAGATGATGCGGCACGTCGCCGGGTGTCCGCTGGATGCTCGACGAGGCGCCGAATTGCACGAGGCCGCCTGTGTTGGGCGGGCTGCCGTCGGTGATGGAGATCTCCACGCCGGTGATGCGATAGTGGTGCGCACCGGCCTCCGTGGTGATGACGCCGGCGCTGCTGGCGTTCAGGATTCTCGGGAGGCTGTCGGCCGCAGCGATGTCCGGCGTCATGCGCACGCCGGCGGCGGGCAACCGGCTCCATTCCTGTGGGCGAATGGTGATCCACTTTGTGCTCGTCGTGCGCTTGTTGCGCAGGATGAAGTTGCCCGTGAAGGTGGTGCCGGTGGCCAGGGTGATCACGTCGCCCGGTTGTGCGCGATCGAGCGCTGCCTGGAGATTGTCGTTGTGGCCGACGGTGATCTCCTGTCCGCCTTTAGCCGGCGCGGCTGGCGCGTTGGTGTTGATGTACGTGCGTGGAAGTTTCGCGAGCGCTTCCTTTCCCGGCTGCGCGGGTGTTGCGGGTGCCGTGGCTTGAAGCGCGCTGGCCAGGAAGAGGAGCAATGAAGATGTCATGAGGTGCCGCCGTGCGTCGCGAATGCGACGCCATGTTGAAACAACGATGCCTGGTGCCGAGCGTGCGGCTGCGTCGCCGATGCGCTGGTATTGCTTCAGGACAATCGCATCTCGGGTGCACAAGCCGCCTTGCGACATTGCGCCGTGACAATCACTGCGCTCGAGGCTGGTGGCGAATTTTGTGGGGAGGGGCGGGTTTCGTTCAGGGTTTGCGCTTACATTGAAGACGGACACAACCACGACGAGGTGCTCATGGTTTCCGACGGCGGACAGGGCTCGGGCCTGGCCGAGCAAAGTGGCGCGGCAACACCTGCACCACCGGCGGCGTTGCGGGCGTGGTGGCCTGCATGGTTCGGCGCGGGCGCGGGTTTCGTCATCGGAGTGGTGCTCTTTGTCTTTGCACCCATGCTCCAGCCGCCCACTGCCACGGAGGCAGCGCTCGCGTACCTGCGGCTGGTGTACGTAGTGCTGTTCTTCGGCAGTGCGGCCGGGATGTTCGTGCTCCGCCGTGGCGTCCTTGCGTGGGCGCCGTCGATCACGGTGGGCCTCATCGTTTCGTACTTCATACGTGTGTGGCTCGACAGCCTGAAGGATCCCACCGGCCACAACCTGCTTGGTCTCGAGATCCTGTTCATGCTCGTGGTGTTTGGCGTGATCTCGCTTGCGGGCGGTGGCTTCGGCATGTTCGTGCGCAGCTATGCGGAGCGCGACAGTGCGCAGAGTTCGTATGCGCGGGATTGGCGGAAGCGGCCCAAGTAGGGCGGCACTATCCTCGAACGGGCGTCAACGGCTCGAATGAGCGCGACATGATGCGCGGCGTTCGCATGCTTTCTGATCCTCTGGACCTTTCATCAATGTCATACATGCGCGTGTTTGGTCGTTCGCTGCTTCTCGTCGCCGGGCTTGGCAGTGCGGTCGCTGCAACTCCGCGCGCGCACATGGCGGACGAATACTTTCACACGCGGTTGCTCAAGAGCGAGCCGTTGGCCAATGACACCGTGAAGGCCGCACCGCGGGCCCTCAAGTTGTGGTTTTCCGAGAAGGTCGAGTTGCCGGTGACGTCTGTGAAGCTCACGGATGCAACCGGAGCGGCGATTCGACTGTCTCTGGCCGCGCGGCCGGATAGCGCGGAGAGTGCGCCGGTGATCGTCGGCGTCGTCGGACCGTTGGTCGCAGGTAGTTACCGCGTGAGCTGGAGCACGGCGGCGAAGGACGGCCATCCAGCCAAGGGAACGTTCTCGTTCGTTGTTGCGCCGTCGCGGTGAGAGGCGGAGGGTGCGGAGGTCGGTGATTTTGGAAGTGTCGGTGCGGCCGACATTCAGTACGGCTCCGGGTCCCGACTGATAGAGTGCGACGGGTTGAATTCCATGCGCCCTTCGCTGCATCGCCTGCATGCTAATGCGCGCGTTTTTCAGGTGCTACGATTGTGCCACGTTGAGGTCTCGCCCGAGGTTGGCTTGTTTGTAGGTGTGTTGGCGATTGCGGCGGAGTACGCCGTGAGTTTCGTTCAATGCGTCGCCGCAGAATAGGCGATGGCTACAAGCCCCTCACATGAGTGAAGTGATGCAGGTCAGCCTGTGGTGCGCCGGGGAGCTGCTCGGGGAAGCGAACCTGTCCTCCGTGACAGGATTACCACTACGTGGCCGAGCGCTGAGCGGTCCTTTTCTACCCGGTGCAGGCTTTTCGCGCGTTTGGCCCATCTTCGACGAGTGGAATCGAGCGGGGATCCCAATCGTCGCGGCGGCCCAACGGAGCGCGGACGCTGCTCCAGAGCAATTCCGAGAGGTACTTCGCGCAACCATGCCGCAGCCTGCCGTCGCGGCACTCGAGGGCGCAGCGGCAGCCGCGTCCGCACTCCCGCTGGAGTTGCGCGACGGTGCGGGAAGCGCCGTCCCGCACGCGTGGGTTCAGGTATCCGAGTGGAATCTCTTTTCGGCACTCCCGGATCCAGACGCCCGGAGGGATGCGGAAGCCGCAGCGGCGCGCGAGGGCTTTCCTACGCGAGGGTACGTGCTGGTCGTCACGGGCATCGCGCCGAAAGTCCACGGTGCGGCGGAGGAGCCTCCCGACTGATCGCCAGCCATCTAACGTACGCTGAACCTGTCGGGCGATCGGGATAGGGAGTAGGAGAGAGAGCTCTCTCCTAC
>JBDUCM010000025.1:0-46938 GCA_040003455.1 bacterium | reverse complement strand
CTAGTCTGGCTTGTCCTTTTTCACCGTTGGCGCTGGCGTGGTGATCTTGAACGAGAACATCTGCTCCACGAGCTGCTTCACTTTTTGGGGGCCGATCTTTGCTGGCGAGAATCGCATGCGCGGCAGCACGTCATGGAGGGAGCGCACGAAACGCGCGTCGGTTGATCGTACGACGATGAACGAGGCCGTGTCCGCAAAGCCGGTGGTGTCCACGATGAACCGTGCGAGCACGTATCCTTCCACGCGTTTCTCGATCAACTCGGCAGGGTAGATGGGCGAGGCGCTCGACGCCGAGCGCACCACGGCGGTATCCACCTCGAGCGTGGTATATACCGAATCTGCGGATACGACTTCGGCTGGCGGAGCCGACGTGACCGAATCTGCCGCGCGATCCCCTGCGACGGGTGATTCCTCAGGCACACGCACGCCGCGGCTCGCGTCTACCACTGTGGGTCCGGGCCCGATGCCGACCCCCGGGGCGAGCGTGAAGAAATGAATGCTCTCGCGCGAGCCCGATATGATCGGTGGATGATTGGGCGGCGGGATGTAGATGGCCCGATTCGAGAGGCCGTCGGGCGGCAGGCCGGCCGGCGGCTTGGTGCCAACGACCGTGACCGCGATGACGAGGCAATGGAGCGTCACGCTCAACGCACCCGCAGTTGTCAGCGGGACTGACGACGGGTTCCGGGCATTCCACGCCTTCAGCATGACCACCAACCTTGGCCCTGACGCAGCCGAACGCAACGGTTTTGGTGCGAGGCGCGCGCCCGAGCGCATGAAGCGTGCAAGGGCAGGACGGCCCGTACACCAACGATGTTCGCTGCCGGTCCTGAATCTTTCCTTCCCGTCGACCCACCCACAAGCCCGGTTTCGGCTCGCCCCATCCCAGTTCGGTTCAACCCAGATTGCTTTTTCATTGCGGTGACGGATTGTACTCTAGGCTCATGTGGACCCCCCAGCCATCCGACCGCACCAGCGTACGAACCGTTGTCGTCGCCGACGTGCGAGGTAGTACCAGGGAAGCTATCGACGCTTACGCCGCCGAGAATGAATCCATTCACGTGGTTGTACGCTGCGCGTCGGGCTTCCAGGGCCTGTGCGCCATCCGCGCGCACAAGCCGGACCTCGTCTTCGCCGACGTCGAATTGTCCGACATGAGCGGCCTCCAGATGATGCAGCGGCTCGCGCAGGAGAGCGCGTCGCACATGGTCTTTGTGAGTCGCACCCCGAGCGCGGCGGCGCAGGCATCGGCCCTTGGAGCGCAGGCGCATCTCCTGCATCCCTTCGGGCGCACGAGTATTGATGCCGCGGTGACACGCGTGCGACAGGCGCGCGAGCACGCTCGTCGTGAGGTGGCGCTGCCACGCCAGTTGCCGCTCAAGGTGATGCGGGAGGCCGACAACGAGGGCCCGCTCACCTCGGTCACGATTCGCGGACGCACATCGGATGTCGTCGTCGCCGTGGACCAGATCGACTGGATAGAAGGCGCGGACTACTACACGGGCATTCATGTGGGAACAAAAGTCCATCTGCTGCGCCAAACCATGGCGTCGCTGGAACAGCGATTGGACCCGCGACACTTCTATCGCGTGCACCGCTCGGCGATCGTGAATCTGCGGCGCGTTGCCGAGGTTACGCAGACGCAAAAGGGCGATCCATCCGTCGTGCTCGTGACAGGCAAACGTCTCAAGGTCACGCGAGCGAGACGAGACCATTTGGAGCGGCTGCTACCCCAGGCAGGTCGCTGATACTCAGTCGTCCGCCAGCATGCGATCCGCAAGTTCCTTGACGAACTTGGCGGCGACGTACGCGGTAACGCCCGTGGGGTCGCGCTCGGGATTGTACTCCACGATATCTGCGCCCACGAGCGTGCCGCGCATGTTCTGAATGAGCGTGAGCACGTCGCGCACGCTCAGGCCGCCGGGCTCCCAGTGCGACACGCCGGGCGCAAATGCGGGATCGAGCCCGTCGAGGTCGAGCGACAGGTAGGTGGGACCGTCAATTGACGGCCGTGTGCCCGCCGACCAGTCACGCATGCTCACGATCTCAACACCGTAGCGTTCCGCCTGGCTACGCTGATGCGCGCTGAGCGTCCGGATGCCCACCTGAACCAGACGATCTGCCAGGTGCTCCTCCATCACGCGCGCAAACGGACAAGCGTGCGAGTAGCGATTTCCCTCGAATTCGTCATACAGGTCTGCGTGCGCATCGATGTGGAGCACGGTGAGCCGCGGGTACGAGGCACGAATCGCGCGTAACACTGGATAGGTGACGGAGTGGTCGCCGCCCAGGAGGATGGGGCGTCCACCTCCGTCCATGATCGCACGGACGCCGCCCTCGATAGTGCTGCGCGGGTCGTCGCCGTCCATTGCGAGATCCCCGGCATCCACCAGTACGCCGGGCGCGCCGAGATCGCGCAGCGCCTCCGTCCACGCGTTGGAGGATGCCGAGGCGAGGGCAAGTCGTATGAGTGGCGGGGCGGATGCCGCGCCGTGGAGGAACGATGACGCGCCGTCGTACGGAAGGCCGAGGAGTGTGGGAGCGCCGGGCATGTGGTGCGTGGGGGATGATGTTGTGCGAGGTGCCGAACGCGGCGGAAGAGCTGTCACAGCTTGCGACATTCCGAACCCGATAGGAAGATGAGGAACGCAGGGAGCGGTTTTTCACCGTGGAGTGAGTGATTCATGGATTTACTCGTGATTCGGCATGGCATAGCCATGGAACGCAGCGACTTCGCCCTCGTCGGCCAGGACGATGACGATCGTCCGCTCACGGAGCCCGGCGCGAAGAAGATGCGCCGCGTGGCGGCGGGCCTCCGTGCCTTGATAAATGGTGTGGACGTACTCGCGTCGAGCCCGCTCACGCGGGCTGTGCAGACGGCGCAGATCGTCGCCGAGGCATATGGAATGGTGTCGGCGCGAGCGATCGATGTGCTGCGCCCGGAGAACAGTTCGGCAAACGTAGCCGCGTGGATGAGTGAGGAGACCGTGGGCAACGTCTGCGCAATCGTCGGGCACGAACCGAACTTGAGCCAACTCGTCACCTGGTTCATGACAGGAGTGGACGAGTCTCGCGTGTCCTTGAAGAAAGGCGGCGCTTGCCTGCTCGGCTTCGAAGGGAAACCCGAGCGTGGTGCCGGCACACTGCGGTGGTTGTTGACGCCAGCGCAACTCATCGAGCAGGCGCGCTAAGAGACCGCGGCCGTGACGTCAACGAAAGCGTTGTGTGATGCGTGCTTCAACTATGGGGCAGCACGAGACAGGTAGCGACCGGACGGTGCCGTCGGCCATGGCACTGCTAGATGATGTACTGACGCGCATCTGGTGGATGCCCGTTGCGTTCGTGGTTGCGGTGCTGCTGATCCTGCTATGTGTGCCACTGTTCGTGAACAATCGCGTGGCCGCCCTGCGCCGCGATTCACTCGACGTGGCCGATCAGGCCCGGGTGCTCGTTAACGATCTGGAGGCGGCGTACGTCGCACAGTTGTACGCGCACGATGCCCGCGCCGCCGCGGCGGCCACCAGCGCCGACAGCGTCGGTGCCGCGAGCCTTGCAGAACAACAGAAGGATGAACGGGGGCTGGACTCACTCGTGCGCACTATCGGCCAACCGGCGGTGCGCGACCTGGAGTTGCTCATCGCCCGCAGCCACCAGTGGCATCGGCTCCTGATGTCGCGCGACGGCACCACCGCGCAGATCGCCGGTGACGCGACCGTCACGCAACTTGGCTTGGACCTTCTGGCGGCTGCGGAGGCCCTTGATCACGACTTGTTGCGAGTGTCGACGCGGGCCCGCGACAAGGCCCGCTACTACGCGCGCATGGAACTCGTGGCCACGGCCGTGCTCACTCCACTGGCACTGCTGGCGATGTGCATGGTGGTGTGGACCGGATGGCGCATTCTCACCATGGCGCACGCCATCGAGCGCGAACGACTCGCGCTCGCACGTTCGATTCACGCGCGAACGGCACTCATTCATGGCGTCACTCACGACGTGAAGAACCCGTTGGGCGCCGCTATCGGATACGCGCAGTTGCTCGAGGACGGCGTGCTTGGCGCGATGACCGGTGAGCAGTCGGGGGCGGTGCAGCGCATTCGGCATCTGGTGGATGTCGCATTGCAGACCATCGCGGAACTGCTCGACGTGGCGCGCGCGGATTCCGGCAAGCTGCCCGTGGCGATGACCGAGACAAATGTGCGATCCCTCATCACCGAACTCGTGGACGACTACGGCGCCACCGCTCGTGAAAAGCAGATCACGTTGCGCGTGGCCCAGGACGAATCGGCGCTGGTGGTGAGTACAGATGCGGTGCGCGTGCGGCGGATTGTGGGCAACCTGCTTTCCAACGCGATCAAGTACACGCCAAGCGGCGGCAACGTGTCCGTATCGGCACAGGTCGCCAATGAAGCGAATGCCAATCACGATCATGCGCTGGCCCGCAAGCGTCATCTGCTGATAGCCGTGCGCGACGATGGACCTGGAGTCCCCCCGGAGATTCGCGACCGAATCTTCGACGAGTTCTATCGCTCGCCTGCTGTGGAACAGAACACGGCGGGGAACGGAATGGGCCTCGCCATCAGCCGCCGGTTCGCAAACGCACTCGGCGGCGACATTGACGTGGCGGGCGCTACGGCAGAGGGCGCCACTTTCACCTTGCGACTGCCCGTGCCGTCAACCGCACACTGACCACCCAGGCAGGTCAGGCAGGCGGAGACACTCCCGAGACAGGATCGCTTCATGGCCAGTAGATGCCAAATCGTGCGCACACTGTACGTTTGCGGGAACATGTATCCTCGGCGACGCGCGGACCGGCGCGCCGCAGTCTCTTACAGATTTTTGCTCGGGGGCCCCGCGTATGTCAGCCACGATTGAGCCGAACACCGGTGTTCATGCCACGCTGCCGGAAGCGGCTCGCAACTATGCGATCACCATTCCCATCAAGGCGCGATACGACAACTGGATTGGGGGAGAGTACCGGGCGCCTGTGAAGGGGCGCTACTTCTCCAATCCCACGCCCATCACCGGACAGCACTTGTGCGATGTAGCGCGATCGAGTGCTGAGGATGTGGAGTTGGCGCTGGATGCGGCACATGCCGCGGCCCCCGCGTGGGGCAAGACGTCGGCGGCCGCGCGATCACTCATCCTCAACCGCATCGCCGACCGGCTGGAGCAGAATCTCGAGGCCATTGCGGTGATCGAGACGATTGACAACGGCAAGCCCATTCGCGAGAGCATGGCCGCGGACATGCCGCTGGCCATCGATCACTTCCGCTATTTCGCGGGATGTATTCGCGCGCAGGAAGGGAGCGCAGGCGAAATTGACAGCGATACCGTTGCCTATCACTTCCACGAGCCACTCGGCGTGGTGGCGCAGATCATTCCCTGGAACTTCCCGCTGCTCATGGCCGTGTGGAAGCTCGCCCCCGCGCTCGCGGCCGGAAACGCCGTTGTCCTCAAGCCCGCAGAGCAGACGCCGGTGTCCATCATGGCGTTCGTGGAGCTGATTGCCGACCTGCTGCCGCCCGGTGTGTTGAACGTGGTGCAGGGTTTTGGGGTGGAGGCGGGCAAGCCTCTCGCATCGAGCAATCGCGTGGCCAAGGTGGCGTTCACCGGCGAAACCACCACGGGCCGTCTCATCATGCAGTATGCGTCTGAGAACATCATTCCCGTCACGCTGGAACTGGGCGGCAAGTCGCCCAACATCTTCTTCGCCGACGTGCTGGACGCCGACGACGCCTTCTTCGACAAGGCGCTGGAAGGGTTCACCATGTTCGCGCTCAACTCCGGCGAAGTCTGCACCTGTCCCTCGCGCGCCCTCGTCCACGAGTCGATCTATGATGCCTTCATGGAGCGCGCCACCGACCGGGTGAAGGCCGTAAAGCAGGGGCATCCGCTGGATCCGTCCACGATGATCGGCGCCCAGGCGTCAAACGACCAGCTCGAGAAGATCCTCAGCTACTTCGATATCGGGAAGCAGGAGGGCGCCACGGCGCGCATCGGCGGTGCCCGCGCCATTCTCGATGGTGAGCTGAAGGACGGCTACTATGTGCAGCCTACCATCCTCGAGGGACACAACAGGATGCGCGTGTTCCAGGAAGAGATCTTCGGACCGGTAGTGTCGGTGACGAAATTCAAGACGGAAGAGGAAGCGCTGGCGCTGGCCAACGACACGCTGTACGGACTTGGCGCTGGCGTATGGTCGCGCGACGCCAACGTCTGCTACCGCATGGGCCGTGGCATCAAGGCCGGCCGCGTGTGGACCAACTGCTATCACCTCTATCCCGCGCACGCGGCGTTCGGCGGCTACAAGCAGTCGGGTATCGGTCGTGAAAACCACAAGATGATGCTGGATCACTACCAGCAGACAAAGAACCTGCTGGTGAGCTACAGCCCGAACAAGCTCGGTTTCTTCTGAGCAATCACACCGGCGCTCCGGTGATTGCCGATCCAGCGGCGGCGCGCGTCTCGCGCGTCGCCGCCACTGTGGATGCCGAGCGCCTGATCCGGAAGTTGGCGGATGATCATGGTGCGCTCGTATTCCACCAGTCCGGCGGCTGCTGCGACGGCAGTTCGCCGATGTGCTATCCGCGGTCCGAATTTCGAATCGGGCAACGCGACGTTTACCTCGGCATGATTGTCGAGACGCCGTTCTACATCGGTGAGCTTCAGTTCGAGTACTGGCAGCACACGCACCTCACCATCGATGTGGTTCCCGGGCGGGGCGGCGGTTTTTCCCTGGAGACACCGGAGGGCATGCGCTTCCTGGTTCGGTCGCGCCTGTTCACCGACGATGAGTACACGCGGCTGGCCGCGGAAGGACCGGCGCCGCGAGGAGTGCAGGAGCCGGGTCCCGAGTAGGTCAGCGCCCTCCGTACAGCCAGCGAACGGACGCGTCGCGCACGTCGGGGGTGATTTCGTGCCCGCCGTCGAACTCCTTGTATTCCACGTCGTAGCCCTGGGCGCGGAGCGCCGGCACGATGCGACGGCTGGTGCGATCGATGTTCAGGATGGTGTCGCGGGTGCCGTGCGAGACGAAGAAGCGCGGTTTTGCCACGTGCTCCGCCGGGACGATGAACCCCGGCGAATACGCAACCACCTGACCGAACAGGTCGCCGTTGGCGAGGCCGATGGAGAGGGCGTAGCTCGCGCCGTCGCTCATTCCCGCGACGAACACGCCGTTCGGCGCGATGGCGCAGTGGCGAAAGGCAGCGGCGAGCGCGCGGTCGATGAAGGCGATGTCTTCCCCGAAGCCGCCCTGAATTGCGTCCCAGGTAGACCCGCGAGAATCCGGTGCGACGGTGACGAGGTTGCGCGTGTCGGGAGTTTCCCGGAGCCTGGCGCCGATTCGTGCGCCCGATCCGCCGGCGCCGTGCAGGGCGAGGCAGAGGCGCGCGGTGCCGTCAGCTCGATAGCTCGCGGGAATGTACAGCTCTCCGTCTCGCCCCTTGTCGAGGCCTAAGGGGTGGAGTCCCGGAGGAAGCGGGGCAGAAGGGGTCGCGGAGCCGCCGGGCCTGGAGCGCAGTCGCGCGTCGCCGTCGCGGCGGCTCTGCCCGGGCGTCAGCATGCCGGCGGCCAGGCCGGATCCGCCAAGCGTGGCAGCGGCAACGGCGAGCATCCACCCACGGCGAGTGAGAGTGGAGTGCAGTGGCGGAGCGTCAGGATCGAGGGGCATGGAGGAGGATGCAATTGGCGATCACGTCGCGCTTGAACGTTGCTGCGAGGCACGTCGGTTAAGGGCGCTAACTATGTCACAAATATTGACTTACGTCATCACAAATATGTGCTGTGGGGAGTTTCCCTCAAGTGCGTTGGTTGACCCGCCGATAATCGACTATGTCATAGCCCCGCTCGGCGTTACACACTACGGCAAGAACGCCCAGAGAGACGGCTTACTTATCACCTTTGATGGAGCTCTAGAGATGAAACGCTTTACCAAGTTCATCGCAGCGGGCGTTCTGTGCCTCACGGCCAGCGTTGCGGTAGAAGCCCAGACGACGGCGACCCAGGGCATCACCTTCGCAGTTTCCGCGATCAACGTGATCTCGGCCACCGGAAGCTCGGTGTTGACCGTGAACACGGCCACCCCTGGTTCAAATCCGACGCAGGCAAGTGGTGTCGGCGCTACCACGTACGCCGTGACAACCAACGCTGGATCCGGCTCGGGAGTCTCGCAGGATATCACCATCGAGATCAACTCGAACATGCCGGCCGGCCTGACCCTCGGTGCGACGCTCACAGCGCCGACCGCGTCTGGAACGTCCGCTGGTGCGGTGACGCTGTCCACCACGCCGGTGACGGCCGTGAGTGGTATCACCAAGACGGCGGAAGGTGGCTTGGCAGTCGCCTATACGCTCGATGCGACGGTAGCGGCCGGTGTTGTTTCGTCCGCCTCGCGCACGGTAACGCTGACGATTGTCACCACGCCGTGATGAGACACGAGACAGGCGTGGCCAATGTGGGTACGGTAACCGCGCAATGCGGAATCCGGGACGCAGTTGGCCACGTCCTCTCGTCCTCAGTGCACTAAATGCGGTTCGTGTCCGGATGCCTCTGCGTGGCCTTGGCGATCTCCCCTGGGAGATTGCCGGCGCAAAGCAGTTCCATCGCGCTCACGGTACTGCCGGGCTCGTTGACCGTCATGGACGCAGTTCCCGGCGCGCAGCCGTCGGCGCTGACGGACCAGACGGCCCGCTATTCGGTGACGGTGGCCAGCGGCCGCATGAAAATCGCCGGGCAGCTCGATACTCCGCTGCCAAGCGGCGTCACCATCAAGATCCAGCTCGCCGCGCCCTCGGGCGCGACCAGCATGGGCAGTGTCGTCCTGACCGATACGCCTCAGGACCTCGTCCGGTTTATCCCTCCGGGGCAGCGCACCGGATTGCCCGTCACACTCATACTCACGGCGACGGTCACTGCCGGAATCGTGAGCTATGCCGCAAGCCATGTCGTCCTTACGCTCGTTGATGATCCTTGACGTCACGGTAGGAGATTTTCATGAGGAAGATTTTTGTACTCGCGGCAGCAGCGTTGGCTGCGATGATCCCATTGGCGGAGGCATCCGCCCAGATCGCCGTGCTCAGTGACCCGGTGATGGAGAACAGCGCCGTTCCGGGACAGAACGCGCAGGGAAGGCTCATGCTGAAGAACATGAGCGCAGAGCCGCAGGAAGCCCGCATTTACCAGACAGACTACGCTTTTTCGGCCGATGGCCGCGCGGCGTATGGGACGCCGGGAGCAACGCCGCGATCCAATGCAAAGTGGATCAAACTTTCCACCGGCTACCTGGTCATTCCGCCCGGGGAAACCGTGCCCGTGTCGTACGACATCATGGTACCATCGGACTCATCCCTGAAGGGCACGTACTGGAGCATGCTCATGGTGGAAGCCATCACGGACGGCTCCATCAACTCACGTCGTCCGCCCAATGCGCGTGTGCAGGTGGGTCTCTCTGTAGTCACGCGATATGGAACCCAGATCGCCACCCATCTCGGCAATCCCGGCACCTCGCGACTGGCGTTCGACAGCCTGGCCGCGACAACCGATTCCACGGGGCAGCGGGGACTGCGGTACGACTTCATCAACACAGGCGACCGGGCCCAGCGGTACACGATGTCCGTGGAGCTCTATAACGAGGCCGGCGAACTGGTGAAGAAGGCGTCCCAGTTACGCGGGCTGCTGTACCCGGGATCCTCGGCCCGCCAGAAATTCGAGGTAGGCGCGCTCGCCCATGGGACCTACACGGCCGTGCTCGTGGCAGATGCTGGCGGAGATCAGGTGTTCGGCGGCCAGTTCAAAGTCGCATACTAGAAGTTGACGACATCCGCCAATGTCTCGTACGTCCTGTGGCCTTGGCGGCCTCGTTCTCCTCGGAGTACTCTCGCACGCCGCGTACGCCCAGGCCGGCAAACCCGATTCGCTCGGTGCCTCAGTCTCGAGCGACCGCCTGAGGGTCAGCACGGACAGCGTCGTTCACCAGAACGATCCCGGCACCTCCCTCACGGTTCGCCTCGTAATCTCAAACGGCGGATCATCGCCGCGGACCGTCGAGATCAAGACAGGACTGCCGGAGGGCTGGCGGCAATTGTCTGGGGTAGGGGAGGAGGTAATCGCGCCGGGCGGCAGGATCCTGCGCTTCCTCCAGATTGCCATCGCCCACGACGCGGCCGCAGGGGAGTACAAGATCGTCCAGACGGTACGCGCCCATGGATTGGAGCAGGACCTTCGCGTGCAAGCCACAGTGGCAGTCCGGGCCCGTCGTATCGTTTCGGTTGTTCTACTCCACGAGCCGCTATTCGTATCGAGCGGGTCGTCATACCGAGCGACCTTCCTCGTTGCGAATCGCGGCAACGTCCGCACGCGCATCCGCTTGGACGCGAATAGTGAGCGCAATCTACCGGCTACGGTTGATACCCTCACCGAGCTCGACCCCGGTGAGAGTCGAGAGGTTGGGGTGACGGTGAACACGGAGAATATTCTCCGAACCGACGCGACCTCACACCACGTGACGCTTCTTGCTGAAGCTGACGGCGGAATATCTGGCGACGGAAATGTGATATCGCACGCCATGGCCGGCACACAAGTGATCCCCAAAAGTGAACCGGGGAGTAACTGGTACAGCATGCCACTTCACTTGATATTAAGCTCCCAAACAAGTCAATACAAACAACTTAGTGGATTTACATCAAGTTCATTCGAAATACATGGCTCGGCCCCGCTCACGGAAGGTGGGGCTTCGGTCGTTGACCTGGTCGCCCGTGCGCCGCGGATGGACCGGTCACTGTTCGCACAACGGGACGAGTACCGCCTCGGAATCACCAACCGCAAATACACCGTCCGCCTTGGCGACCAGATTTTCGCCCAGTCACCGCTCAGCCTGAACGGGATGATCGGCAGCGGCGCCAGCGCGAAGGTGAGCCTTGGCCGCTGGACGACAGGCTTTGCCTCTGGATCGGACCGGTTCACCCCGGGCGCCGGCGTCGAGCGCGCCGCCTTTCTCGGTATGGAGCCGAACGAACGATGGAATCTCAGCACAAACGTCGTCCATAGCAGCCAATTTGGCGGAGCGACGCTCGGAACCCTTTACGCTCGGTTCACCCCCACGCAACACGAAATCTTCGAAATCGAACGCGGTGCGCGACTTGGCGGAGTGAACAGCGCCGCCACACTACTGCGTGCATCTGGCCAGCGCGGGCAGCTGACATTCGATGTTCACCACGAAGCGGCAGACTCCGGATACCAGAACCTTCTTGGAGCCTCACGCCAGGACTGGGCAACGCTGATGTACCGGCCCCATCGGCTGCTTCGCTTCAGCGGACGCATCGATGATCGCATGTCTACAGGGGCGCCAATTCCGTACAGCTCCGGGTTTCTACCGTCCTCTCGGCGTTCGGGCCTGCTCGCCACGATGGGCGTCGATATCGGGTCCAACTTGTCCGCTGGTGTGCGCTCATTTGAAGGGCACGAGGAAAATTCGGCCTCCAATGTCGTGGCCATGGTGGATGCCGAACGCTCCGTCTGGGGCCGCTTCCGAATGCGGTTGCCAGGCGTCATGATCACATCGGCGGCGGAACGTGGCATCTCTGACGACCCGTTCGGTGGGCCAAGACGCTCCTTTTCTGCCACCACCGTCCAGGCAGAAGTCCCACTCTTCGGTCGCGCGTCCTTCGCCGGGTTCGTGGACCACTCCACCGGCCTCCGACGGAGCGCGTCCGTTGCCGATGAACTCCTCACGGTCGGAGGGAGCGCGCAGATCCAGATGGGCAGCCTGACCGCGTCAATGTCGGCCGCGGGCAAGCCGGCATTTCTTCGGCGACAACCGTCCGATACCCTCCAGCCGGAACTTGCCTGGCTGGATGCGACGCTGGCCTACCAGTCGTCTCCCGGACGCACGCTCACGTTCCGCGTTCGATCGATGGCCGCGGGCATCCGCATGCCCAACAACACGTCGGCGCGCATTTCGTACAGCATGCCGTTGCGCATGCCCGTTGGACGCTCAAAGAGCACCGGGCGTGTGGTGGGCCGCGTGTACGATGCGGAGACCGGTATGGGCATCGCGAACGCACTCGTGCGGGTGGGCGAGCACTCGGCATTGACTGACGACGATGGGCGTATCGTCATTGGAGGGGTGGCGCCGAGCCAATACCCGGTCTACGTGGACCTCGGTTCGCGACAGGCCAGCGGGCTCGGATTTCAGGAGCCCTCCATGCAGATCTCGACGCGCGCGGGCTATACCAGCGAGATGCTCATGGGCGTGGTGCGGATGGGCCGCCTGCGGGGTCACCTCCAGCTGTTCGAGTTGATCGACGTGCCGCGGCTGCTCGGCGACAGCGTGCGTCAACAGAAGAAGGGCGGCCTGAGCGGGATCGTGGTGACGCTCATCAATGGCACGGAAGAGCGGCGCGTGGTGTCGGACAGTGGCGGCTGGTTTGAGCTGCGCGACGCACGGCCGGGGACATGGCGCGTGGTCGTGCCCACCTCGGAGCTCCCCGCGCAGCACTTTGTGGAGGGGGACAGCGTCCGAATTGTTGATCTCGCGGCAGGTGCGACGTCCAACATCGAGATCAACGTGCGGCCGCGGCAGCGCAGGATCCTGCCATTGGACGCGGTGCCCACGATACCGCCAATGATTCCGTCCGGTGGAACGTCACCTGCTCGCGAGAAGGTTGCTCCGCCCGTTGTGCGCGACGTTCGGGATTCGGCGCAGGTCGCCCGTCCTCGTACCACTCAGGGGGCCGACGCCGTGCCGAGTGCCCGCGACAACGGGTCGGGGGCCGGGGATACAGACGCTCACGCACCTCGCCGAAGGGCGCTGCCGTCCATGCAACACCGTACCTCCACCGCGCTTCGGGTGTCCCTCACGTCGAAGCAGCCCACAATGCGCAAGCCAGGTACGCAGAAGACCCCGAAGAAGCCGACGCCTTTCACGCTCGCCAGCTATGGATCGGAGTGGGAGATTGGCTTCGCCAATGTGACGGGCGGAACCAACTAGCTGACCTGTAGCGCCGCGCGCTGTCGGCCCCAGTGCCGGCAATCGCGAGTCTATCGCGTGGTCTCTGTATCCGGACGGGCGAGGGAATCGAGGCGTAAGCTGTCGCGTCGAATACTGTCGCGCCGGATTCTGGCCGCTCGGCGGGCGCGCGCGGCGGCAATACTGTCTCGTACAAATGTGCTGTCGGATTCGCCGCTGGAATCAGCCTCGGCAGCCATTCGGCGCGCCTCCGGCGTGCTGTCCGCGGTGACGCTGCTGACACTGGTGGCGCCGTTGGCGCTGTCCGTCATCAAGTGCAGACGTTTCAACGGCATGCCAGTGCTGGGTGTGGCGGCGCGTGCCACACTCGATGACTGATCGGTCGCCACTGACGCCCGGCGTGAGTTGACGACGACGGCGACAACCGCGGTGAGGGTCACGGCGCCAATGAGAGCAAGCGGCAGCGCGCGCACCCTGTTCCGGGGGGGACCCTTGGCCTCTGCCGCCGGTTGGGTGAACGCCGGATTGGACGGCGTACTTTCGTAGTCACGCGTGGATGGGACCTCCGTGTCGTCGTCGCCAAGCAGGCGCGGTGACATGTCGTCGAACACCAGCTCCTTCAGGGGTCGCATGGGCGGAAGCACGAAGCCTGGCGGCGCCAACTCGTTCTCGTCGAGCACGGACGTCGCGTCGGTGTCGGAGAATGAAATGTCGTCGAGCGACGCCTGGCGCTTCGCCTCGATCTCGAGCTCGCCAGCCACACGGAGTTTCTCACGCAGCTCCTCAAGGACCTTCCGGTCATGCAGAGCTGCGGCTTCGAGTTCCGTGCGCCGCTCCTCCAGTTCGCGCTCGAGCTCCAACCGCTTCGTCATCAGGTCCGCTCGTTCTTCCTCGGCGGCGCGGAGCAGGGCGGCGCGCTCCTCTTCAATGGCGCGTTGGAGATCCGCGCGCTCGGTGATGAACCGGCCGCGATCGTCGGCCATGGTGCGTTCAAAGTGCGCCCGTTCGGCGACGAGCTTCTCGTGCTCGGCCCGCTGTACCTCGAGAATTTCTGCGCGGATCTTCTCCACTTCCGACTCACCGGCGGCGATGGGGTCGGCCATGCCGACAAGCGCGAGAAAGGCGGTGACCTTCTCACCCTTCCCTGACTTCTTTTCATCAAGCAGGGCGGTGCCGGCCTCGATCACGCGCTCGGGCAGGTCGCGTCTGGCGTCGGCCAACGCTTCCATGGTGAGCAGCGACGGATCATCCGAGCCCGTGAGCATGACGACGGCGAGCTTGACGATGGTGCGGGCGTCCGCATCCACGTCATCGCCTAGATGGTGCGCGCGCGCGATTGGCGACACCACAAACGAGATGCGAACGCGATCGGTGCCGGGTTCCAGAAAGAGTGAGTCGGCGGTAATGCTGCGATGCACGATCTTCTGGTCGCGGGCCCACTCCAGCAGCCCGTTCGCTTCACGGAGGATGGCTGCAGCGCGCGGATTGGAGAACCTGTCGCCGTGGGCGATGAGCTCCGCGAGTGATGTGTCGTTCGTGCGTTCCGAGACCACGGCAAAGGCATCGGTTCCGATCCACCGTCCTTCCATGATTGGTAGCAGACGGCGGTGCTTGAGCCGAGTGAGCAATTGCGTATCGGCGGCGAAGTGCGCGAGCGCGTTGCCCTCGTCCCCTGCCGGTGCCGAGCTGACGGTGATGATCACGCGTGAGTTATCGTCGCGCCGCTTTCCGGTCGAGTCCTTTCGAGTGGCGATGAATGCGCGTGCGTCGCCACGCAGGCTCAGCTCGCCAATGATCTCGTAGTCGTTGTCCATGACGGAGAGGTCGAGCGGCTGCGTCGTGTCGGTCATCTGGGCTCCTGACGGTCGCGGTGGCGATCTTGTCAGTGCGCTATTGCGTGAATGATGCCGCGGCGGCGTTTAGGTGCCGTGCAATGCCGCGACGGTAGCGCTCTACGCGCGGCCCCACGCGAATCCGAACAGCAGCAGGGCGAGCACCACGGAGGTGATGGCGACGTAAAGCCCGTCGCGCTGGCGGGCGAACGCAATCAGGGAAAATGCGACGCGCGCCACGGGAGTGAGGATGAGCAACACCAGGCCAAGCTGGATCACGGCGCTGCTGTCCAGCGCGACCGCGCCGCGAAGAATGCCGTGAACCGACCACAGCGGCGATGCAATTTGGGCCTGGTCGTGAAAGGCTACCGGCTGGAAGCCGTGGCGCGACAACAGGGCGATTCCGCCCGCGAGTACCACGAGTGCGGAGATGCCGACGCCCAACTGGAGCAGCCGGCCGACGGATTGTTCGACGTCCTCGTCGTTCAGGTCCGACACGCTCACAGGCCCCCTGTGAAGCCCTTGTACAGCATTTCCGCTGCAAGGATCAGGACAACAATAGTGAATAGCGTGCGAAGCCGGGCAACGGCGGCATTTGCCAGGACGCGGGCCCCGATGAGGGCTCCGGCCAACACGCCGATCATCACGGGGAAGGCGATAGCCGGATTGATGTACCCGCGATGGAGGAAGACGCCGGCGCTGGCCGCCGCCGTCACGCCGATCATGAAGTTGCTCGTGGTGGTGGAGACCTTGAACGGCAACTGCATCAGCTGGTCCATTGCCAGCACCTTGATCGCACCGGACCCGATGCCGAGGAGCGCGGAGAGGATGCCGGCGAGGAACATCAGTGCAAAGCCTGCGGGAACGCGTTGTACCGAATACGCCTGCGGGCCGGAGGGGCCCGGATAGGTACCGTCGAGGCGCAGGCGGATCGCCCATGGATGCGACGGCCGCGCGGCGGAGTGCTCTTCGATGGCTTGAACAGAGCGGAACGCGGTGTACAACAGCACGACTCCGAAGAGCACGGCCAGAGCCCGAGTGGGAATGAACCCCGACAAGGCGGCGCCGGAGAGGGCGCCGACTGTCGTGGCAACTTCAAGGAAGATGCCGATGCGGACATTGGTGTAGCCTTCACGCACGTATGCCGCCGCCGCGCCGGACGAGGTGGCGATCACGGAGACAAGTGACGCGCCGATGGCGTAGCGCATGTCGACATGAAAGAGGACGGTGAGCATGGGCACCACGACGATGCCGCCACCCAGCCCCGTGAGCGATCCAAGCAGCCCGGCGCCGAGCGATCCGAGCGCAACAAGTGCGCTGAATGCCAGAAGCGTCATCCCCACTTGTGTAGCGCGGGCTGTGTCAGCTGGTGGGTGGGCTGAAGGCGTCGTGTTGCGCGTCGATCCAGCTACGGTGGTACGCGGGGTCCTCGATGGTGATGGCCTGCTTCGCGACCTGAAGTGGCCGGAACGTATCCATCATCACGGCGAGCTCCTCGGTGTACTTCGCGCCGATGGACGCCTCCGCCCGACCAGGATGCGGCCCGTGCGGAATGCCATCCGGATGATGCGTGATGGAGCCGAACTCGATGCCCTTGCGGCTCATGAATTCGCTCGACGCGTAGTACAACACTTCGTCGGAATCGACGTTGCTGTGATTGTACGGCGCGGGAATGGCTTCGGGATGGAAATCGTACGGGCGAGGACAGAAGGAGCACACCACGAAACCGTCGCCCTGAAAGGTCTGGTGCACCGGTGGCGGCTGGTGAACGCGGCCGACAATGGGCTCGAAGTCACGGATGTTGAAGGCCCATGGATAGAATTGGCCATCCCAGCCGATGACGTCGAGCGGGTGATGATCGAGAATGATCTCGTTGATGCCATCGTACTGCTTCACGAGGAGGCGAAAGTCACCCTTCTCGTCATGCGTCACGAGATCGCGCGGTACGCGGATGTCGCGCTCCGAGTATGGCGCGCCCTCCACGAGCTGCCCGAATTCATTCCGGTATCGGGTGGGAGGCCGAACGTGTCCTCGACTTTCCATGATGAGGAGCTTGGCCTGTTCGCTTCCCTCGGTGAAGCGGTAGCGATGCAGGATGCCGCGGTGAATCACCAGGTAATCGCCCTCTCCGAATGGGAGGAGGCCATACTGTGTCTCGAGGGTGCCCGCGCCCTTGGCGACGTAGACCAACTCGTCCGCCTGCGCATTTCGATAGAAATGCTCGTCAGCGGTGCTTGGCTCCACGTAGAGCATTGCCACGTCCTGGTTGAACAGCAGCGGAATGCGGTTCAACGTGGGGCTTCCGCCCGACACAATGCGCGACGTGCGGAAGTGGCGATGATGCAACGTCCGGTCGGAGTCGGCCTCGAGGCTGGTCTCCATCAGCCGCTTCACGGATTTCACCGTGGTGGGCGGATAGACGTGGTAGAGGAGGGCAGAGGTTCCCGTGAAGCCCTCGTGGCCAACCAACTGCTCCGCGTAGAGCCCACCGTCCGGCTTCCGGAACGCGATGTGCCGCTTGCGCGGGATTGTGCCCAACGTGTGATAGTATGGCATGGTGAGGCTAGAGATTCCCTCGCAGACCCTGCTCGCGCTCGATGGCTTCGAAGAGTGCCTTGAAGTTACCTGCGCCGAAGCTCTTCGCACCCTTTCGCTGGATGATCTCGAAGAACACCGTGGGGCGGTCTTCCACGGGCTTGGTGAAGATCTGGAGCAAGTAGCCGTCCGGGTCGCGATCGATCAGGATGCCGAGCCTCGCCAGTTCGTCCACAGGTTCGTCGATCTTTCCAATGCGTGACTGTAGTTCGTCGTAGTACGTGGTGGGGATGGAGAGGAACTCCACGCCCCGATTGCGCAGGGCGGTTACGGTGCGGATGATGTCATCCGTTGCCAGCGCCATGTGTTGCACGCCGGGCCCCTGATAGAAATCGAGATATTCGTCGATCTGCGACTTCCGTTTGCCGCTGGCCGGTTCGTTGATCGGAAACTTGATTCGGTCGTTGCCGTTGGCCATCACCTTGGACATCAGCGACGAGTATTCGGTGCTGATGGTCTTGTCGTCGAACGTGAGCAGATTCCGGAAGCCGAGGACGTGGGAGTAGAACTCCACCCAGGAGTTCATCTTGCCCAGTTCCACGTTGCCCACGCAGTGGTCCACGTACTTCAAGCCGGTCCCGGCGGGTGCGAAGTACGGCGCGACAGCGCGATAGCCCGGCATGAACAGTCCGTGATAGTTCCGGCGCTCAACCAGTGAATGAATGGTCTCACCGTAGATCTGGAACGCGGCAGTCACGATCTCGCCGTCGTCGTCACTGATGACGGTGGGCGACTGGACGGGAACGGCGCCCCGCTCGACGGCCTTGGCGAAGGCTTCGCGCGCATCATCAACCCAGAGTGCGATATCGCGCACGCCATCGCCGTGACGGTGCACATGGTCGGCGATGCGGCGCGAGTCGTCGCTCAGGTCGGGTCGGATGGCCGTTGTAAGGACGAAGCGGATCTTGTCCTGCTGGAGCAGGTAGCTCGCGCGATCGCGACAGCCGGTTTCGGGACCACGATACGCCACGAGCTGGAAGCCGAACGCCGCACGATAGTAGTGCGATGCCTGCTTCGCGTTGCCCACGTAGAACTCGATGTAGTCGGTCCCGTTGATGGGAAAGGTGTCGTGCGAGGGCGCCGCAACGTCGAGCGTGGAAGTGGCCATGGGATCGGTGTCTCGAGGGAAGACTGGACGTGGTGTCAGCTGACTGCACGCGCCATACCGAAACTACGCTAGCATCCGTCGAATGATATGACCAATATGTTTGAACTGCCGCAATGATATGAATCCGATATGATTCCGATATGATGCCCCGGACCGCTGCCGTGGATCTCAAGCACCTGCGCTACTTCGTTGCCGTTGCCGAAGAACTCCACTTCGGTCGCGCCGCCGCGAGGCTCGGCATCGCACAACCGCCGCTCAGCCAGCAGATCCAGCGACTGGAGGCAGAACTCGGTGTCCTGCTGTTCCAGCGCACCAACCGGAGCGTGGCGCTTACGGATGCGGGGCGCGTGCTGTTGGAGGAGAGCCGGCGCCTGCTGGGCGATGTAAATGGTGCGGTGGAGGCCACGCGACGAGCCGGCCGAGGGGAGTCGGGCAGCCTTACTGTCGCGTTCGCCGCCTCGGTGATGTTCCTCACACTTCCTGCCATCATCCATCGCTTTCGCGCCAGGTATCCCGATGTGCGGCTGGATCTGCGTGAGATGCCCACGGCGCCACAGCTCCTTGGCCTCAAGAACGGGGACCTCGACATCGGCTTCGTTCGTGAACCCGCGCCGGACGACGCGTTGCGGTCAGAAACCGTGCTCCGGGAGCCGTTGCTGCTCGCGGTTGCCAAGGGGCACCCCCTGGGTGGCCGCGCGCGCGTAGCACTGGCCGATTTCGCGCGGGACGATTTCGTCCTCTTTCCGCGCGATGTCGCCCCGGGGCTCCACGCGCAGGTGTTTGCATTGTGCCGCGAAGCGGGGTTTACGCCACGCGTGGTGCAGGTGAGCCGAGAGCTCTATACCACGGTGAGCCTTGTGGAGGCTGGGGTGGGGGTCACGATCATTCCCGCCTCCATCCGCAAGCTGGGCTGGAAGGGGGTGCGCTATCTGCCCATCAGGTCGGACATGGCGGAAACGCGCATCGACATGGCCTGGCACGTTGGCAACACGCGTCCCGTCCTTCGGGCATTTCTCGACCTTGTCCGAGACCGAGAACAGCGATAGCCCCTGTTCCGGAATTGGCGGTCGCGGCTGGGCGCGCTTTCTGCACTAGTCCGTACCATGCCAGACTCGCATGTCACGCGCCTGGAGGAAATTCGGGCGGATATCCACCGGCGTCTGAGGGAGGCGTGTGCCTACATGGACGCCAGCGATTTTGACGCGATGGTGCGGCACATGGCTGAAGTGCACTTCCGGTATGAACAGCGGCGCACCCCTTCGCTCTACGACACCCCAACCACCGTCGTGACTACACGCGAACCAGAAGTGCGCGACAGCGCAGCACCCCCCGCAACAAGCGAACGAGTGTCACCGCCGGCGAGCCCGCACCCGCGCGTTACCTCGGACGCGGAACGCGAGCGGAACCTCTGGGTAGAGAAACCGATCACGATATTGATTCCGTCCGACCGCCGTCGCGACAAGAAGGGCCGGCGTTGACTTCGAGGAACGAGCGCCCAATGTCACACGACGAAGTGGCTACTGGCCCGCGGGTGGACGCCAGTGCACCGGCACGGCACGTGGCGCGGCGTACGCTCCTGGTGGCGGTGGTCGCCGTGGTCGTGGCGCTCCTGCTGGCACGGCTGCCGGGCGGGATGGATTTCCCCGCAAAGCGACGCATTGCCACAGTGGCGTGGTGGGGACTCTCCGCAGCCGCTGGATGGGTGCTGCTTCCGTATGCCTTGCGAGACGCATGCGTCTTGTTCGATGACGAAGTGGACGAATTTCTGTTGAACAGCCGGTGGGTGGTGTTGCTCTCGGCCGTGTGGCTGCTTCCGCGCAATCCGGACGGCTGGGGGTTCTTCTGGGCCAGCATCGCCGCCGGCACCCTCGTGTTCGTGGTCAAATTGATACGCGAGCGTGTCCGCATTGATGGACATGCCCCGTCATCTGCCGGCGACTGGGCGCGTTGGAGCGGAGAGTGGCGCACGCGGCGAAGTCGCGAGAAGTAGCCACTACAAATGGGGCGCCGGCACCAGTTCGAAGTCGCCGGCACGTTGCGCCGGCCGAATGATCCAGTTCTTCGCCAGCTCGAGGGCCCAGCCGTTTCCCTTCAGGGGACGCGCGCTCGTGTCGCTGGGCGCCGCCACCGTGAGCAATCCATAGTCGGCCGAGAGCAGCGCGCCATTGGTTACTTCCAGCTTGCCCCAAGCGGCGGCGAAGGTACCTGTCGGATAGACCGTTCCGGCCGTATCGAGTGGAAACAGGGTGTTGGGATCGAAGGAACGCTGTGTCTTGTCCGCGTTGATGCGCAACACGGGGCCACTCACGAGCGCACGGACGTAGTCGGCGGTGCGCGCAAGCCGAAGATCATTCCGTTCATGTTCCCCCGCGAACACGGCCGTGCCTCCATAGACTGAGGCCCGTGCGCTTGCCGCCGCGGCAAGATTGGCGGGCCGCGTGAAATGCGTTGCAGTGGCGAGTTGCCTGGCCATGCCGCCGTCCTGGATGACCGTCTTGCGCCACCCGGGCGCGGTGCGATCGAGCAGAATCCCAAGCGCAGGGCCTGTCGTGTAGGCAAAGGAACGAGCGAAACTGGCCCGGTCTTCCAGTCCCTCCACATCGCGCGCGACGCGGTCCATGGACTCCGACGTTGCTGCGAGGGCAATGACCGTCCCGGTGTATTCGGGCAGCCCCTCCTGGATTTCCAGGGCGCGCTCGAGGGTGTCGCTCCCAGGAGTGAGCGAGTTGCGGAACGCACGGAAGAGCAGCGCGTCGTGGATGCTCGTCCGCATCGACGCGCCGGAGGAGCGTAGCGCCCTTGCCAGGGCGCGTACCTCGAGTCGCATCCAGGTCCGACCGGCTTCGGTCTCGAGGTGTGCGCTCGACGGATCGGTAGCGCGCAGGTGGAGCACTGGCTGCAGGCGGTGAAACGATTCGTGCGTCAACAGGCTGAGTCGGCTGAACGGACTGGACGGCAAGGGCAGCGGAACAGTCGCCCAGTCCGTGCCACGCCATGTAATACTGGTGTTGGCAACGAGGATCGACGATGGTATTCGTCCGACGAAGACGCCGTCGTCGGATGCAAACGTCGAGTCGCCACCGTCGCTGGCCGGCGCCGGCGCCACGTTTGCCACCGCGGCGCGCGTACGGGGATCAATCAGCAGCACAGGGCCACAGAGGGTGTGGCCCCAGAGTCGAGCACTGTCTGCGGCGCACGCGTGCGCGAGCTCGCGCAAAGCGCGCGTCCCGTCTCGCATTGCGGGGGTCATGACGACAGTTTGGGAGGGAGCGGGTGTTGCGAGGCCGAGGGTGGCCAATGCGATCACCGACATTGCAAGGTGGCGCGGCATATAAAGACGTGGTCGAAGGCAGTGCATATGGTGGAAGGCTGTCGTTGCGATTTCCCGATGGACGTTCTTGTTAGAGGGTGCATCCGGCAGAATGGATTCACGGAACATGGAGGGCATCATGGCGAGCAACCCCTGGCGTGCGGCGGGCGCGCGGAAGATTCCCCGCATGGTGTGCATGGTGTCGGCATTGATGGTCGCGCTCGCGCTGTCCCTGTCCGCGCAATCAGGGCGGACACGCGTGGTGATCCTCGGCACCGGCACTCCCATTCCCGATCCGGATCGTTTTGGGCCGGCGGTGGTCGTGGTGGTGGATAGCGTGCCGTACCTGTTTGACGCGGGCAGCGGGGTGATGCGTCGCGTAGCGGGGGCGTTGCGTCTGGGCGTGGCGGGACTGCAGTCGGCACGCATCAATCGCCTGTTTCTCACGCACCTGCACTCGGACCACACTCTCGGCCTGAACGACGTGATGTTCACGCCATGGATCCAGGGCAGGGCGCAGCCCCTCGAACTCTACGGCCCTCCGGGAACCGACCGGTTGGCGCGCAGCATCGCGGAGGGCAACGCGGAGGACATCGCGGTGCGGACCGCCGCGTCAGGAGGGCCGTCGCACGACGGGTACGCCGCCAACGTGCACGAGATCTCCGAGGGGGTCGTATACAAGGATGAGCGGGTAACAGTGCGGGCGTTTGCCGTGCCGCATACCGTGTGGAAGTTCGCCTTCGGATATCGGGTGGACACCCCGGACCGCAGCATCGTGATCAGTGGTGACGCGCGCGCCAATCCCGCGATCGCGCGGGAGTGCCACGGATGCGACATCCTCATCCACGAAGTGTATTCGGACTCCGGCTTCTCGACCGTTCCTGCCATACGCCAGGCCTATCATGGCCAGGCTCACACAAGCGCCACCCAACTCGGGACCATTGCCACCGCCGCACGCCCAGGGCTGCTCGTGTTGTATCACCAACTGTGGTTCGGCGCCTCTGATGAGCGGCTGCTCAGTGAAGTGCGTTCAACGTTCTCGGGCCGCGTCGTGTCGTCGAAGGACCTTGCCATCTTTTGAACGATCCTGTGCGGCATTCCGCGTGCGCTGTGCACCTACGCACATTTCATCAATGCCTGCACTCCTTCTGCTGCGCCGATGAACACCCTGTTGGTGGACGACGAAATGCTGGCGCGCAAGCGCATTCGTCGGTTGCTCGCCGATCACACCGACGTGACCATCGTGGGTGAATGCAATTCGGGACGCACGGCGATCGACGCGGTGCGGACGCATCGGGTTGACCTGATGCTGCTCGACGTCCAGATGTCCGGCATGGATGGCTTTGGCGTCCTGCGTGCGCTGGCGCCGGAGGAAGCCCCGCTTGTGGTGTTCGTGACCGCCTTCGATTCGCACGCCATCCGCGCCTTCGAGGTCGCGGCGGTGGACTACCTGGTGAAGCCCGTGCGGAAGGAGCGGCTGGCGGCGGCACTGGATCGCGTGCGCGCCGTGCTCGAATCGCGTGAGTCGGCGGCGGTGGGCAAGCGGCTCCAACGGATGCTCGTAGAGTTCGGCGGCGAGGCGCCGTCGGCGTTGGCGGAAGCCGCGGCGACGCGCGCCGGCGCCGATCGTATCGAGGTCCAGGACGGTGACAAGGTGGTGTTTATCGCCACACGCGACGTGGACTACATCGAAGCGGACGGGCCATTGGTGAAGATCCATTCATCGCGCGGACAGTTCAAGATCCGGGAGACGCTCGCGCACATGGAGTCGTCGCTCAACGCGAAGCAATTCGTGCGCATCCACCGGTCGTTCATCGTCAACATCGCACGCGTGAGCGAGTTGCAGCCCTGGTTTGGCGGTGATGCCATTCTCGTACTGACCGGTGGACAGAAACTGAAGGTGTCACGGACCTATCGCGGACAGCTCAAGGAACGGCTGAACGCCATCTAGGCGGGATACTGTTCATGTACAGCCTTCATCAGGCCGGAATGACGGGCAGCACAAACCGCCATTACCACAGAGGCCACTGAGGAACACAGAGGAGAGCAAGTAACGGGCTTCGACCAACCCTCCATGCCATCTGTGTCCTCCGTGGTTCAAGCAATGCGCCTCAATTCGCATTGACTGAACAGTATTTGATCCAGGCGCAATACCGTTCACTTGCGGCCTTCGCCAATCCAGCGCGACGGGCAAAACCAACTCTGTGGTTCAGGGATTGCGCTCTATTCGCGTTGACTGAACAGCGTTGGATCTGAGCGCTACGCTCCGGCGTAGCTCTTGGCGTACCGGCCCGGAGGCACGCCAACCACGCGCTTGAAGCGGCGCGTAAGATGGCTCTGATCACTGAAACCCGTGGCGAAGGCGACGTCGGATACGCGCGCCCCCTGCTGGAGCATCGCCTTCGCCCGCTGCACGCGGATGAGCTCAAGGAACATGTATGGCGGGAGGCCGTACCGGCGACGGAACTGACGGATGAGGTGAAACGGGCTCACGCGCGCGAGGGTGGCCAGCTCCGCCAGCGACACCGATTGTGCGAAGTGTGCTTCGAGATAGTCGCGGACCTGCGACAATGCGGCTGACGGCACACGCGTGTCGGCGGGAAGGGGCCTCTGCGCGTATCGTTCGCAGACCGTGTGCAGCACGGCCGTCATCATGCTGGCCTGTCGCAGCACGTCGGATTCCGTTTCCAGGAAGTCATGCAGCCGAGCAACATCCTTCGCGAGTTCGGGGTCCGTATAGCCGGACCGGGCGAAGTGTGGCTGGCTGCCGTCCAGCGTGCCGTAGCGCGCCATCAGTTCTCGGGGCAGGTACATCATGCGATAGCTCCAGCCAAATTCATCCGCGGCTTCGCCGGTGTGCACTTCGTCCGGCTCGATGGTGACGACGTCGCCTTCGCGGTGTATGACGTCTTCGCCACGATAGCGGCACTTGGCCGCGCCGCGCTCAATGACGCCGATGGCGTACGTCTCGTGCATATGCGGCGCGAAGCGCTGCTGCACGTAGGTGCCGCGAAGGATCTCGAACGGCGTGTCGCAGTGGACGAGCGTGACCCGGGCGGATTCGAGGTTGCACCGCATGTGGCACCGTGCTGAGTGGGGAGAGATGTGACCTTGCTAGCCACATTTGGACACCCTTCACGGGTGGAAGGTCGCACCCTCGCCTCCATACGTGATTTCCACGTCACGAGCCGCGATTTCTCCGCCTCCAGCCGTCTGCCTGCACGGCGGTGACGGGCCGCAATATCTGCCGGGTTGCGTGCAGACGCGTGAGGCAACTAATTCGACAAATGACCGCGTCCATCGCTCGCGAATCGCTCGCCAGCATACCGTCGCCAGTACGGAACAGTTCCAGCACGCCGGCGCGCGCGTACTGGTCGGTGGTGGCGGTGGCGCTCATGTACATCGTGTTGCACGCGCTCGTCATCACGGCCAGCGGCTTCATGCCGTTTCGCTACGGCCTGGCGCGCACGGTTGTGAACGCGCTGCTGTGGTTCGTCGTCACTCCCGTGGTGATGGCGGCGGCAATGCGTGCAGGCGGCCGTTCGCCATGGCGGCAGCTCCTGATTGCCGGCATCACGGCCTTCACGTTGGCCGCGAGCCTTGGGCTGGTCCAGCTCCGCCTGTCGCGGATGCTGAACCACATGTCCACGCTGCCGCTGATGACCGGGGTGTTCTACTTCCTGGATATCAACCTGGCCGCGGTGGGACTGGTGTCAGCGTTGATGTATCTGCGCCAGCAGCAACTCGCGCGCGTGCGTCGAGAACGGTCGCTGCTCACGCTCGACGCGCGGCTGTCCGATGCGCGCTGCCGGTTCCTGGCGTTCCAGTTGCAGCCGCACTTCCTCTTCAACGCGCTCAACCTGGTGGCGGCGCTCACCGAGGAGTCGGCGCAGGCGGCGGCACAGATGCTACGCAACCTGCGCACGCTGCTCGACGCCACCGCTCGGCAGTCGTCACAACCATGGGTTTCGCTGCGTGACGAGCTGGCGGTGTTGGAGGCGTATCTGGCCATCGTCACCGCGCGACATGCGGAGGTGCTCGCGGTCACACTGAACGTAAGTCAAGCGGCGCTGGACGCCTGCATTCCGCCCCTGGCGCTTCAGCCGTTGTTGGAGAATGCTGTTCGCCATGCGCTGGCAGCATCGGACGTCGCGTGCTTCGTGCGTCTCGATGCCGGCGTGCGCGACGGGCGCCTGCACATCGTCATCACCAACTCATTGCTGGACAGCGCCGCGCCGCGCAGCGGATTCGGGATCGGCATGCGCAACACGCGCGAGCGACTTGCACGCCTCTATCAGGAGACGTTCACCCTGGCGCTCGATACGGCGAGTGAGTGCGCCACGCTTTCGCTCGAGCTTCCATTCCGGACCATCGGATCGCTGCGCGCGAACGATACCGAAACCACGGACGCCGGCGACGCGCGCGCACCGGCAACAGTCGGCGCGGCGATGGCGCACGCATTCTCCGGACTACGACCCGGCGTCACGGCGGCCTACCTTGGTATTGGCATCGTTGGGTTCTGGCTCACGGCGTGGCTGTTCTGGTCGTACCAGATGTACTACTTCCGGCACACGCTGGGCGACTACACCATCTCCGCCATCGACGGCGGAACGGCTGACTTCTATTCGGCGCTGGTGTGGATCGGTCTCACCCCCGTTGTGCTCGCGCTCGGCCGCATGCTGCCGGTGCAGGGGAGTGCGTGGCCCATCCGCGCCCTGGCGCACGCAGGCTTTGCCGTGGGGTTCTCGGTGCTGCACCTGTGGATCCTCATTCGCTTCGGCGCGGTGATGGAGACCTCGGTGCTTGCAATGAGCCTGTTGAACCAGTTGCTGCTCAACTGCCTGGTGTACGCGCTGCTCGTGACGACGATGCACTTGCGCGCCGCCTTCGAGTGGCTTCGCGAACGGCAGACGGCAGAGCGTCGTCTCGAGGCCGAGTTGGCCCAGGCGCAATGGGATGCGTTGTCTGCCGAAGCGCAGCCGGCATTGATCGCTGCCGCACTGGAGACGGTGGCGTCGGAAATGGAGATGGATCCCGTGCGCGCCGAGGAGTCGGTGCTCACCCTGGCTGACGCACTGCGACTGCTCCTCCGCTCCACCGACCAATCCGACGTGGACATCAACGGCGCGCTCGACGCGTTGCGTGCGGTGCTCACTCTCCGTGCGGTGGCGTACGGCACGTCGCCGCTGCTCGTGCCCCCGCGTGCGGGAGCGCCCGGCTTGCGCGTGTCGCCCACGCAGTTGATTGCCGTGAGCCGCGACGTGATTTCCTCGTCCCTCGCACGCGAAGTGGTTCTCGACGTCGTGCGCGATCCCGACGGCGGACTGTCCCTTGTTGGAGCAGCGCGTCCGGGCGGCGGATCGTTTGCGCTGCGCGTCAATGCCGCCGACGCATCCAACGTCATTGCGCTCGCGGACGTTTCCTCTACAAGCCACTCTCGCGAGATTGTTCGCGCCTGACGCAGCTCCAGGCGTCCAGAAAGCTCCTGCGTCTCCCACCGGACCCACCCCGTGCCCTTGCTTGCCGCGGTTCTCATGGCCGCCACGCTCCATGCGACTCCCGCCCGGCCTCCCGAGACGTACATCGGTCGCGATGGCGGTCTTCGTGTGAAGCCGCCGCGTCTGGAGCTCGAGGTCACCATCGACGGCAAGCTCGACGAACCGGCCTGGCAGCAGGCGGCCATCCTCACGGGGTTCTCACAATTTTCGCCGCAGGATGGCGTGCCGGCGGCCGATTCCACGCAGGTGTTGGTGTGGTATTCGGCCACGGCCATTCACTTCGGCATCCGCGCCTTCGAGAGCCACGGGGCGGTGCATGCCACGCTCGCCGACCGCGACAAGATCTCCTCGGACGACAACGTCCAGATCTTCCTTGGCACGTTTCACGACAAACGGCAGGCGATGGTGTTCGGCGTGAATCCCTTCGGCGTGCAGATGGACGGCACGCTGGTGGAGAATGGGCAGACGCTCACCGCCGCGTGGAGTGGCGCCCAGGCGGCGCGTCTGAGTCCCAACCTCAACCAGGATTTCGTCTTCTCGTCGAAGGGGCGGCTCACCGACTACGGCTATGAAGTGGAGATCCGTATTCCGTTTCGCAGCATCAAGTACCAGTCCGCGGACGACCAGGACTGGGACCTGAACATCGTGCGCGACGTGCAGCACTCCGGCTATGAGGACTCATGGGCACCGGCCAAGCGTGCCAATCCGTCGTTCCTTGCGCAGGCGGGCGCACTGACGGGACTGCGCGGCATGAGCCGCGGCCTTCTCGTGGTCGACGCGAATCCGGTGGTGACCCAGAAGCTGATCGGTGCGCCCGGTCCCTCCGGCTGGGGCTACGGCCAATCCACTCCGCAACTCGGCGTGAGTGCGCGGTGGGGGATCACCAACAACCTCACGCTGAGTGGCACGGCCCACCCCGATTTCGCGGAAGTGGAGTCCGACGCCGGCAAGATCGTGCTCGATCCGCGGAACGCGCTTTCGTTCCCCGAGAAGAGGCCGTTCTTCCTGGACGGGGCGGAGCAGTTCGCCGTGCCGAGTGGATTGATCTATACGCGCAGGATCGTGGAACCAGCGGGCGCGGTGAAGTTGAGCGGCAAGGCGATGGGCACCACTATCGGCTTCCTCACAGCGTTGGACGACGCGTCCCTCTCGGCCACAGGCCACGATGAGGCGCGCTACGGCATCGTGCGGTTGCAGCGCGACCTTGGGGGGCAGTCGCGCCTGGGCGCCGCGTACACGGATCGTGAGTTGGCGGGTGACATGAATCGCGTGGCCGACATCGACAGTCGCGTGGTGTTCGGCGGGTTGTACAGTGCGACGATGCAGTACGCCCAGAGCTGGACGCGTACCGGTGCGAACTCGCTGGACGGAGAGCTGTGGACGGCCATCCTCAATCGCACCGGAAAGAATTTCGGGCTGCGGTACACGTTCTCGGGAACGTCCCCGGACTTTCGCACCCAGAGTGGCTTCATCACGCGCACGGGAGTGACCAACGCCGTGGTGGACAATCACTACACGTGGTTTCAGGAGCGCGGCGGGGCCTTCGACAACATCACCCTTGATGTCCAGGGTTCCGATGCGTGGCAGTCCGCCAACTTCGCGCGCCACGGCGACGCGCAGGACAAGAAACTGCATTTCAGCTTGAGCAGTTCACTCCAGGGCGGCTGGGGGGTTGGCGCGGCTGTGTATTGGGAATCGTTCGGCTACGACGACAAGCTCTACTCCGGATATCGCATCGAGCGTACCCTCGGCACGACGGTGGACACCATCCCCTTCGTGGGTACGCCACGCGTGCCGAATCGCGACTACGTGATCACGCTCAACACGCCCAAGTTCTCGAGCTTCAGCGGCAGCCTGGTGTACATCTTCGGCCAGGACGAGAACTTCTTCGAGTGGGCGCAGGCGGACATCTACTACGTGTCGGCCGCGCTGAGCTTCCGTCCCACCGACCAGATACGGGTGGACGGCACCTACGATTATTCGGCCTATCGCCGCCGGACGGATGGAACGCAGGCGGGCCGCACGGTGATTCCGCGCGTGAAGATGGAGTATCAGTTGACGCGGTCGATCTTCTTCCGGGCCGTGGGTGAATTGGACGTCACCGAACAGGACGACCTGCGAGACGAGACACGCACCGGTTTTCCGCTGATCATCAATGGTTCCAAGGCGCTGGCCTCAAAAACGCAGACGTTCCGCGGCGATGTTCTGTTCTCGTATCAGCCAACGCCCGGAACGGTGATGTTCCTGGGGTACGGTGGCCAGGCGGACGGGCTGACGGATCCGCGGAGCAGGTTCGTGTCGGCGCCGTTGATTCGTGATGCGGATCATCTGTTCTTCAAGCTCAGCTACCTGTTTCACCTATAGCTGAGCAGTTCTCGGTGGCGGGACAAGCACGTCAGGCTATGGTTTCACGACCCGTCGCGGCGCCCGGTCCATCTCATCCAGCGCCCGCGCCGCTCCCCGCACCAGCGAGTCGAGTGGCGCAAGCAGTGAATCGTGCGGGACTTTTGCAATGACATTGCGAAGGCTGTACTTCGGATGCGCGGTGAGGTCACGCACCGTCAACTGCCAGGTGACGGAGCTATCGCGGCCGATGATAGGATAGAGCGACGCGAACAATTCCACCTTCAGGAGCTTCGCGAGCGAATCCGACACGCGGGATTGCGACAGTGCCAGCACTACCGAGTCGTGCTCCACCGGCAGGAATCGCTTGGACTGTGCGAGCCGGTGACGCAGGGTGTCCATCATCGCCTGCGCAGCGACGTCCACGTCGGGGCGAGAGCGAGTCCTTGGCGGAACGGAGACGAAGACGCGCCGCGGAGGTCCAGGATTGGCTGCGCGCTGCATAAAGGCTTCCTTGTCGGACGCCTGGAGCGGCTGAAAGCGCTGCATCAGGTCGCGCCCCACGCGCCCGGGGTCGTCCAGTCCCGGCGGCATGAAGCGAGCGTCCGGCTGCACGTTGGTTCTCGTGTTGCCGTTGCGATCAATCGAGGTGCCGAACGTCGCCTGGGTGCTCCTCTGGAGGCGGGCGAACGAGTCGAGTACCGCGGTCTGGATCGAAGCGCGCAGCGAGTCAGTCATCTGGAGGATCTGTGCAGCTGTCATCCCCGGGACGGGGGACGCGACAGCCGGCGCCGCCGCCGACTGCTTCATCTTCCGATCAACGGCCGTCGCGATGGCCAGCGATTCCGCTCTGCTGAGCAGCGGCACCTGTGCGGCCACCCGCGCCGCCGGGGGTGGCGCCGGCGCAACCGGAGCGGCAGCGGTGGTATCGCGACCAGTCAGCACTGCAGGATCCGCAGGTGCGCGACGGGACCAGGCGTATGTGGCGGCCAGCAGGAGGCCGGCGGCCACGGCGATGCCGACGATGCGTTGCGAACCCGCACGGCGCGCCGCGGCGAAATCGCCGGACTGTGGAGCGATCCCATCCAGTTCGGCAAGCAGGTCGGCGGCCGTCTGCGGGCGCTTTTCCGGCATCTTTGCCAGGCAGCGCATGATCAGCGCAGACATCCCCGGCGGAACGTCATTGCGGACCTTGTCGATCGGAGCAGGATCGCGCGTCAACTGCGCCGCCAGCGTCTGTTGCGGCGAAGGCGATGAAAATGGCGCCACGCCAGTGAGCAGCTCGTAGCCGAGCAGGCCTACGGCGTAGATGTCCATGCGGTGGTCAGCGGCGGGGTCGCCCGCAAGTTGTTCGGGAGCCATATAGGCCGGCGTGCCCACGGCCATCCCCGTAGTGGTCACGCCGGACAGGGGCAGGGAAACGGAGATTGCCTTGGCGACACCGAAATCCGTGACCACGGCGTGACTTCCGCTCCGCAGCACGTTTCCGGGCTTGATATCGCGATGAATCACCCCGCGCGCGTGCGCATAGGCGAGCGCGTCCACCACGTCGTGGAGGATGTGCACCACCTCGCGAATGGAAAAGCGGACCGGCTTGTCGCTCAGCAGTGCGTGGCGGAGCGATTCCCCTTCGATGAAGGGCATGGTGTAGTAGAGCAGCTCGCCATGCTCACCGGCTGCGTACAGCGGCACGATGTGCGGGTGCTGGAGCTGCGCGGCCAACTGGATTTCCCGCCGGAAGCGCTCGCGGTTGACGCCGGCGGCCAATTCCGGTGGTAACACTTTGATGACGACACGCCGGTTGAGCGAGCGCTCCGTCGCGAGGAATACGCGACTCATCCCGCCGCCGAGGAGTTCGCGCTCCAGTGCGTACGATGATTCCAGGGCGGCGCGGATGTCGGCGTCGAATTGCGGAGTGTCGGGCATGTCTCAGGTGTATAGTCCGGCTGGCGGCTGCGGGTTGGATGATACGCATACTGTCATCGCCCCGACAGGTTCTGTTCGTATTCTTCGGGCTGCTCGTTGCTACGCTACCAATCCTACTATGAGGTTCATATGATCCGCCCCTCCGTCGGCATTGCGGCCGCCCTGGCCGCCGTCGTGATGGCGCTTCCCGGCAGTGCCGGTGCGCAGACGTTCAAGATGGAGAAGTACACCATTGGCGGTGAAGGTGGCACAGACTACCTCACGGCGGATCCGGCCAGCGGACGCGTGTTCATCTCGCGCGGCACGCACGTAATGGTGGTGGACGGCGCCACCGGAAACGTGCTCGGCGACATCATGGATACGCCGCGTGTGCATGGCATCGCCTTCGCGCCCAAGGCCAATCACGGCTTCACCACGAATGCCGGCGATTCGACGCTCACCATGTTCGACCTGACCACCCTGGCGGTGATCAAGAAGGTCCATATCGGGATCGATGGCGCGGACGGCATCATGTACGATGACGCGACCGACAAGATCCTGTCCATCAATCACAGCCATCCGTCGGGCACGGCGGTGGTAGTGGATGCGACCTCGGGTGACGTGGTGGCGACGGTGAAGCTGAACGGCATGGCTCCGGAAGGTGGAGTGAGCGACGGCAACGGGCGCATCTTCATCAACATGGAAGACAAGAACTCCATTGATGTAGTAGACAGCAAGACCTGGAAGGTCGTTGCCACCTGGAAGATCGAAGCGTGCGACGGCCCCACGGGCATCGCGATGGACCGCACGTCACAGCGCATCTTCTCCGGCTGCGGCGGCACGTCGGTGGTGGTGAACGCAACGACAGGCAAGGTGGTGGCGAAGATCAAGAACGGTGAAGGCGTGGACGCGCTCGGCTGGGATCAGGCAGAGCAGTTGATGTACATCCCGGCTGGCCGCGACGGAAATTTCACCGTGGTGCACGAGGATTCGCCGGACAAGTACACGGTGGTTGCAACCGTGGCTACGTTCGCGGGCGCAAAGACGGTTACGGTGGACGACGTGAAGCACATGGCGTTTGCGTTCACCCCGCAGTATGGTCCGGCGCCGGCGCCTGCGGCTGGTGCGCCGCCAGCGGGGCGCGGACCGCGAGGGCCAATGATCGGAACATGGTTCATTGCGGTCAGTCACTAACGGCCCAAACGACCAACGCGAAACGTGATGCACTGTCGGCAGTTCGCTGCCGGCAGTGCGCAGTACCGCATTTAACCGGCGCCGTGCAACATCCGGAACGTCCCGCCCTTCTGAACCAGCCGCTTCCCCGACTTCTTCCAGTATTTGCGTAGCGGTCCCTTGATCGCCGCATACTGCCGCTTCTGCCTGTCGGCGCTGTCGATCTTCTTGTAGACCGCGTATCGCACGTTGCCGAACGCATCGAGGATCAGCGTACAGCCACCCATGAAGTCCATCGGCTCGCCGCCCAGCGTTACCGTACACGACTGTGTAACCTCCGCCACCAGATCGAAGAGCACACTGCCGTCTGCTGCGACGCGACGCGTGGTGCGCACGGATTGCACGATTGGCGGTGCAGCGTACGTCACGTTGCGCGGCAACTTTGCGCCCGGCGCAGCGAGATGCAGTACGCGCGCGTTCGCCGGATCGGTGACGAAGCGACCCAGGATCCCGGCCTGCCGCACGAGCTCCTTCTCGCTCGCGGCGTGACCCGGATCGCCATTGAAGTGCAACTTGCTGAACGCCAGTTCCGGAATGCAGAGGGGCTCCGATGGCGACTGCCAGCGCACTGCGTCCTCCGACATGAAGTTCACGCCAGTGGGAAAGATCCTGCGGCGCTGAAAGGAGCGCATCAGTGATTCGCGGTAGCACCACTTGTCGTCGGACACGACGTCCGCGTCTGCCGTGATCAGCGCCCGCAGGTATTCGGCAAGGTCCATATCCACCGGCGGACAGTAGTCGATGGCGCGGATGCAAATGTCGAGGAAATGGCCGGCAATGTCGCTCGCCTCGGCGGCAAGCAATTGGACAAGATCCTCGCTCATGGGTGCGGTGCCTATGTCGCGCGGGTCCATGCCGGCAATGCGGAAGTACCGTTCGCTCTTGCGGCGAAACACCGTGGCGAACGCCTCGAACACGGCGGACACGAGCACTGTGCCCATGAGGTGCGGCTCCATGTCCGGTGCGTACGCCAGCGGGCCATGCGTCGCGCCCGCCGCGGCCAATGTGTCGGAGTCGAAGGTATTGATATGCTCGACGTCCACTGCGGACCGCAGCGGCAGCACACTCCCGCGATGCGACGTGGCGTAGCCGAACTCACGCGCCAGCCCGCTGAGCAGCGACGACTGCCCGAGTGAGCCGCGTGCTTCGCGAATGCCCGAGGCCACCACTTCGGGGAAACTGAAGTGCTGGAGCAGCGCGATGAGATCCGAGAAGCCCTCGTGAAAACCAAGCACATCGGGATTCATTGGCGATGAGAACTCCGACCGCAGGGCATCCAGCAACGCATGCGTGGTTTCGTGCGCCACCACGTCGTGGGACAGGGCGGTGAACACCCACCCCTTCGGCACGGTGTGACCCGCAGGCGCACTCTCCGCCCTGAAGTATCCGAACGACAGTCCGCCCTCGTCGCGATCGTAGTATGCGTTCTTCTCCAGCATGCCAAAGGGGCGCACGCGCAACCGCGTGAACTCTTCGCCTTCCTTGGGCTCGCACGCCCACGCGAGATCTCGGCCCAGCGCACGTCGGAACGCAGCATACGTCAACGAACAGACGGCGTATACCATCTGCGCATGGAACTGGCTGTTGGCCGGCGATGGCGACAAACCACTCGACATGAGCAGCCCGGGCTCGTCGAGGTTCAATGGCGGCGCGGCGAACGGGTGCGGCGGCGCGGCACACTGTACGTCGAACAAGCGCCCCGCAGGACCCGACGCGAGTTCTTCATACTGCACGTTCACGGTGGCCACGCCGCCCAGCCGATACGACACCGACGGGTCGAGCGAATAGATACGCAACGGCCGCCACGATGGGGCCCCCGCAACTCGGCGCGCCGGCAACGTGCGAGCCTGTCGGGCAACACGCGCGCTGATCTCGTATGGCGTTGGCGCGTCGGTTGCAGGTGCCTTCCGCTTGGTGGGCATGTCTGAAATTGGGTCGAGTCATCGAGAAGGCGCGACGCGAGTGCCAACGCGCCGTGCGAGAGACTACTGCCGTTGAATCACGAGCCGGCCCGGCCCGTGCTCGACGATCCGGTATATGGTGGCTCCGCGCGCGTCGGGCACCTTAAGGCGGAATTGCACCCCGCCGGCGTCCTCGCTCCAATTGGTGCGCGCCGTTTCCTGCGCGCGATCGTCGGCACCGGTGGCAAACAGGCGCACGGTGCCGTCGTCGCTGAATTCCAGGAATTCCTTTGGACGGCGCGAGAGTGGCACGTCGCCGGCCGCATCATGAAAGACCGCATCGCCCGCCGCGTCGTCGCCATCGACGTGCACCCACCTCGTCCCCACGAGTGCACGTCGGTCGTCGGCACCGCTCACGATGCTACCACAGCTTGCGCCGCGGCCCGTCCAGTGTGGCGCGCATGCGCGCTACCTGCTGCGTGGTGAACATGAACATGGAATCGTCGTCCACATAGTCCATGTAGTTCATGAACAGGTCACCGCTCGGTCCATTGTTGCAGGTGACGGTAGGGAAGGGCGGCTTGCCGAAGTTCGGTCCTGCCGAGTTGGGTGTGTCGGCCACCATGTCACTGCCGCTACAGTCCGGGGTGTCGCCCCAGATGTGGCGGAGGTTGAAGTAGTGTCCGATTTCGTGCGTTGCCGACCGGCCCTTGTTATAGGGTGCCTGCGCAGTGCCGTTTGAGCCGAGCGCAAGGTAGTGAATCACCACGCCGTCGGTGGCCGCGGGTCCGCCAGGGAATTGCGCATACCCCAGGAGTCCGCCGCCAAGAGCGCATACCCAGAGGTTCAAGTACTTCGTCGTGTCCACCGGCGCGATGCCGCCAGACGACGCTTTCTTCACGCCGTTGTCGTCGGAGAATGACGTTTTCGTGGTTTGTGTGCGGGTGACACGATCAAGCTTGAACTGGATCTTCGAGTCGCACACCAGCCCCTTGAATGGCCCCGGGGTTTTCGACTTGTCGGTGTTGGTGGCCCGGAAGTCCTTGTTCAGCGCGCTGATCTGTGACCTGATCTGTGCCAGCGACACGTTCTGCGATGGATCGTTGTAGACCACGTTCACGACGACCTTGATCGTGGCCACCGGTACAGCGGCGATCTTGAGCCCGGTGGAGCGGTACTTCCGCGTGGCTTCTTCCAGTTTGAACTGGCGGTCGCGGAAGCCCGGATACATCTCGAGCAGGCGCATGTGGTTGGACATGGTGCCGCAACTGCGCTGCGGCGGCAGCGCCGTCTCCCGCTCCATCGTCTTGCGCGCAACCTGGTCCTTCCCGGCGCGGGGCTTGGACACGCGTTTGGCGGCGCTCTTCTTCTTCCTGGCAGCCATGATGGCTCCTGCCGGCGCGGCCGGCGTCGATGGACGATGTGCCCATACCTTGTTCTCGCCAGAGATCGCGCGCGGTGCGGGTCGTCATCGAATCGCCCGGCGTCTCCGTCGAGTGCCAGCGTGCGAGACCCGGCGGGCGACCGCAGCCGGTCGCTCGTCGCGCGGTCTCGCGCGCCATCCAGTATGGAATGATCGGTTCGCGTGGGGTAGAGGCGACACTAAAACCTTGTGGCCCCCAACTCGGCGAACGGGCGACCCGCTGTGGGCGTATAATGGACATGGCGCGCGCGGCCGGCGTGCCCCTCCTCCACGCCGGGCCATGGCCCGCTCCAATGCGAGACGCTCGAATGACCGACAGACACGAACAACCGCGGCGCGAGTTCCTTCAGCACCTCATGGGCGCCGGTGTCGCAATTGCCGGGACGGGGCTTTTGAGTGGTTGCGCGATGGCGACCTCGAGCGCGGCAACAGCGGGCGGCCCGGCCTCCCCATCGGCACCGGAGACCTGGGACATGAGCTGGACACAGCGCCTGGCGCGCCACCGCACTGCCTACGACTCACCCGAAGTGCAGGATGGCGCCGCGCTTGGCTTTGCCGATGCCATGATGACGGGCTACAAGGCGACTGGGGTGGACGAATCGAAGGTCACAGCGGTGATCATCCTGCGACACGCGGCCTCCGTGATGACGCTCAATGATGCGATGTGGGACCGGCTGGCGCTTGGCGAACGGACCAAGCTCAAGGACCCGACCACCGGCGAGACCACACGTCGCAACCCGTTCATCAACTACCACAAGGACGACAAGCACTCCGCCATTGACGAGAACAGCGGAATTGACACCCTGATGCGTCGTGGCGCGATCATCCTTACCTGCAACCGCGCGCTCACGGGCGTCGCGTACCAGCTCCGAAAGAAAGAGCCGCAGTTCACCCCTGAAACCGCCCTCGCCGAAATCCGCCGCAATGTTCTTCCCGGCGTGTACGTGATGCCCAATGGAATCTTCGCTGTGTCCGCGGCGCAGGACGCGGGGTGTCATTACATGCGGGTGCTGGTCTAGCGGCCCAGGAGGACTTCGGTTCGGTGCTGGTACGTACTGGTACATGCCGAGTGTTCAAGTTGGGCGAGCGTGGTATAGGGACTGCAGGAATGGACGCACCATTCACCGGAGGGCTTTATGCACGTCCGGTCCGTCACTCCTCGCCCCGCGAGCTACTCGCACCTGGCCGGCCCACCGGCCGTACAACCGTCGGCAGGCATCGCCGAAAGCGGCACACTGAACGGGCGACGTGTCCTGCTCGCCACGGATGGTAGCGCCGAGTCCCGGGCGGCCTGCGCCATTGCCTCGCTTCTCGCCAGGCGCAGGGGGGCGCGCCCCGCTGCCATCCGCGCGTTCGGGTACGTTGCCCCCTGGGATTCGTCGCACCCCGCGCCGGTGGCTGACATGGCGTCCGGGGTTGAGCCGATGGAACTGTCTCGCCACCTCGTCCAGGTGCAGCTCGCTCGCGACGTGGGAGGCGCCGCCGACTGGCCCGTTCACGTCGCAGTGGGCCATGCCGCTCGTGCTATCGAGGCTGCCACGGAGAGCACCCACGCGGCATTGGTGGTCATGGGGCTGTGCGGTGCAAGTGCCGACGGTACCCCTGCCGACCACAAAACCGTACTGCATGTGATGAAACAGGTGGACGTGCCGGTGCTCGCCACAAATGGCGCGCTCGCCGACCTTCCGCGTCGCATCGTAGTCGGTGTCGATCTCCGGGAATCCGGATTGCGCGCGGCACGCGCTGCGCTGAGTCTCGTGGATGATGGCGGAACACTCGTGCTGACGTTCGTTCGGCCAGGCGGGCCGGTGGACGACGACAGCGCATCAGGTGATGTGGGGGTGGGCGAAGCGTTCGAGCGATTGCAGCGCATGCTCGCCGCGCCGCGCTCGCTTCGCGTGGCGACGGCCGTCCTCGACGGATCGGTGCCATCGGCACTCGCCGACTTTGCCCGTCGTACACACGCAGGCCTCATCGCACTCGGCGCGCGACAACAGCACTTTGCCGACCGGCGCGTCCTCGGCGGTGTCACCTCCGGGTTGGTGCGCGACGCGACACGGTCGTTGCTGGTCGTTCCCCCATCGGCGCGTGTCGTGTAAGATCGTCGGCAAACGCGCGCACCTTTCTGAAGAATGGCTCGGCTCGGCGACCGAGCCATTTCTGTTCGACCTCGGTAAAGGCGCGCCGTTGGCGACGCTCCCGTCGCGCCGCGAGCCCGTCGATGCCACGCACGCGCGGGCCGGTTGCATGTTTGGCTGCGTGTTCCAGTACGGGCACCAACATGTGCGCGTCGTGCAGTTCGCCGAGGAGGTCCTGTAACCCCTTGAGTCGCGCGACAACTGGCGTTGCGTTGCTGTCGGTGGGCGCGATTTGCTCGAGCAGGTAGCGAAGTTGCTTCGCAGCGATGCGCGCGGCGTGTGCTTCCTGCACGTCGGCGTCGCCGCGAACGAGCGAAAGTCGTTGGCGTAGCGTCTCACCTCCATGGTGGACCAGTGCGCCGGCCACCGCGCCGAAGCGATCGGTCGTGTTTTTGGCCTTGCCACGCTGATGCTCAAGGCGCTTGGCGAGTTCCGGCGCGAGGTCACGAAAGAGCCGCGTTCCCGACGCGGCTTCCTTTTCGTTTCTGTTGCGTACGGCTCCGCCGTGTGCGATGAGCCATTCCATGCCCGGCTTCTGCTTCAGCGTGGCCGAACGTTTCTGCTGGCGGAACCAGCGGTTGCGTACGGCCGCGTCGCGGCTGGCGTTGGTTGCATGCGCCACGTCGCGCAGGCGCGCCTGCATCCCGCGTGACGACGCCCGGCCAAGCCATGGTGCGAACACACGCTGCCAGACACGAAGGCGGCGGAGGGCGACACGAAAATCGTGGACGGCTGCGTCGTGTGCCCGCGTGCGGCGGGCGTCGGCAACGGCTCGGGCCGCCGCACATGCGTCGTCGAGCAGCGAGAGCGCGATATCGCTCGCGGCGCAGCCGGCGGGCTCGTGCAACGGGGGATGGCGCATGACCCTCCAGGCTCTCGGTTGCCGTCATCAATAGGCTAGTGCACGGTTGTGTCTCGGCCAATCTGGCAATGCGTAACAATCATCGCTTGTTTCTGCCGACGGTGAGCAGATGGCTGTCGACGCACGGCGATGTGAGTGCATTGCCGCCTCACCGTTTCAGCGCCGCCGGGCGATACTTGTGATCATGCGATACGACCTGATCTGCATTGGTAGTGGCCCCGCTGGCCAGCGGGCGGCCGTCCAGACGGCAAAGCTCGGCCGTCGTGCCCTCGTCATCGAACGACGTGGTACCGTGGGCGGCGTGTGCGTCGACACGGGCACGATCCCGAGCAAGACCTTTCGTGAGGCAGTCATTTCCCTCGCGTCGCCAGCTACGCTCGCGGGGCGCGGTGTTGCCCGCGGGCACACGCGACCAAGCGCGCCGGAACTGCTGGCGCGAGTGGATCAAGTGATGCGCAAGGAAGCCGACGTCATCAGCAACCAGCTTGGCCGCAATGGCGTTGAGGTGGTGATGGGCAAGGCATCGTTCGAGGATGCGCATACGGTGCGCGTGGACACGGGACACGGTGAGCACCTGTTCGAAGCTGACAACATCCTTATCGCCGTTGGAACGGTGCCCACGCAGCCGCCGAATGCGGTGGCGGATGGTGACTTGATCCTCACCAGCGATGACGTGGGACAGATCGCGCGGGTGCCGCAGTCGCTCACCGTCGTTGGCGCGGGGGTGATCGGCGTGGAGTATGCATCCATGTTCGCCGCACTCGGCGTGAACGTCACGCTCATCGACCGCCGTGATCGTCCGCTGGAGTTCCTCGATACGGAAATCGTGGACGAGCTTCTGCATCAATTGCGGAAGATGAACGTGGCCTACCGTCCGAATGAAGGGGTGGCGAGCGTCGAAGTGTTGGATGGTCCCACCAAGCGAGTGGCCATCACCACCGAATCCGGCAAGCGCATCGTGTCCGACATGGTGCTCTTCACGGTAGGTCGCGTGGGTGCCACCATGGGCCTTGGTCTCGAGCGCGCGGGCATTGTCGCCGACGATCGCGGCCGGCTTACCGTGGATGACTGCTACCGGACCACGGTGAAGCACATCTATGCGGTGGGTGACGTGATCGGCTATCCGAGCCTGGCCGCGACGTCGGGAGAGCAGGGCAGGCTCGCGGCATGCCACGCTTTCGGCGCATTCGCGCGGCCGATGTCACCGCACTTTCCCATTGGGCTTTACGCCATCCCTGAAGTGAGCATGGTGGGCGCGCCAGAACACGAACTCACCAAGAACCGCATTCCGTACGAGGTTGGTGTGGCTCGCTACCGTGAGATTGCGCGTGGCAACATCCTGGGTGACGAGAGCGGCTTCCTCAAATTGTTGTTCCACCGCGACGATCGGCGACTGCTCGGTGTGCATATCATGGGCACCGGCGCGACGGAGCTGCTGCATATCGGGCAGGCGGTGTTCGGGCTTGGGGCAGGGCTGGACTACTTTCTGGATACGGTGTTCAACTATCCCACCTTGGCCGAGTGCTACAAGGTTGCCGCGCTCAACGCGGCCAACAAGTTTGCAAGGTGACAGAACCGAGCAGCTATCACGCATTCGGAGGAGTTGCGGGCATCTGATTGCGTCCGCACCGCTATCGACAACTCGCGCGCGGCGGCATTCTTTGTCGCGTTGTCGACAATGGACCTCCCCCACCGCGCCGATGAAATTCTCCAACCGCCTGTTCGCGCTGCTCGTGATCGCCACTCCTGCCCTCGCCGAAGCCCAACGGCCGGTGAAGGTGTTCATTTCAGTGGACATGGAAGGCATCGGCGGCGTCGTCACCGCGGAGCAACTGAGCCCCACCGGCTTCGAGTACGCCCGCTTCCGGGAATTCATGACGGCCGAAGCGATCGCGGCAATTGATGGGGCTCGTGCCGCCGGCGCCACGCAGTTTGTCGTCGCGGATTCGCACGGCAACGAACAGAATCTCCTCATCGACCGCTTTCCCGCCGACGTCACCATCATCCGCGGATCGCCTCGGCCACTCGGCATGATGGAGGGAATCGATTCCACCTTCAGCGCCGCGTTCTTCATCGGGTATCACGCGGCCACCACCAATGGGCGCGGCGTCCGCGCGCACACCATTTCCAGCGCTACCTTCGCGGCCGTGCGGCTCAATGGACGCGCGACGGCGGAGTCGGGGCTCAACGCCACCATCGCCGGCTACTTCGGGGTGCCCATCGCACTCATCTCCGGCGACTCCGATGCCGTTGCCGAGCTGCGCGGGCTGGTGCCGACGGCGGAAGGCGCCGTGGTGAAGCGCGCGATCAGCTTTCACGCCGCCGCAACCATGCCGCCCGAGGCGTCGCAGGCACTCATCCGTGCGCGCGCGAAGGTTGCAATGGAGCGCCTCCGCGAGATGAAGCCATTCATCGTGCATGGGCCGATTCAACTCGAACTGACGTACAAGAACTACACGCCCGCGGAGATGATGGCATACATGCCTGGCGTGGAGCGCGTGGACGCGCACACCATCCGGTTCACCGGCCGCACCATCGTGGATGTCTCGAAGTTCATGGGCTTCGCGACGGGCTACCGGTCAGACCTCACGCCGTGAGCCGCTGAGTGAGCGCACAAAAGCCGCACCTCGTCATTGGCGCGGGGCATCTTGCACATCGCATTCGCACCCTGGCCGGTACGCGCGGGCGAGGGGTGATTCAGTGCTGCCACGCAGACCTCAGGGCGAAGGATGCCGAGGCGTCACCATTCGATGCCATCACCGGCGCGTTGCGGCTGATGGATCTGTCCGCGGTGTCCACGGTGTACCTCGTGGACGATCGGGACGAGTACAATCTTGAACTCCTCATCGCGCTCATCTCGCTGAACAAGAGCCTTCCCATCGTGGCGTCGCTCTACAACGAGAACATTGCGCCGCATCTTCAGGCAGCCAATCCGAATGTCCGCATTCTCAATCCGGCCAAGCTCGCGGCGCCGGCATTCGTTGACGCCCTCACCACACCGCTCGCGCATTCGCTTCGCTACGTACCGGCGCGCATTCCGCCGGAACCAAAGTCGCCGCACTCGGACAACCTGATCACGCGCCTTGTCTCGGCATTCGCCGTGGTGCTCACCGTTGCGGTGGTGTACTTCCATTTCGCCGAGAAGCTGAGCTGGTTGAACTCGGCCTATTTCGTGATCGTCACCGTGGCCACGGTGGGCTACGGCGACATCACGCTCCTGAATGCAGGCGCGATGAGCAAGCTCGCGGGCATCGCGCTCATCCTCAGTTCCACGGCCTTCATCTGGATGATCTTCTCCCTCACCGTGGACACCATCATCAAGCGTCGTGTCCAGCTGTCCCTCGGCCGCCGCAACTATCCGGGGAAGGGGCATGTGATTCTCTGCGGACTGGGCCGGCTCGGCTACTTCGTGGGGGAGGGACTGCTTGCCAAGGGCGAACGTCTGCTGATCGTGGAAAAGAACGAGGACTCGCTCAACGTTGACCATTTCCGGCGACTTGGCGCGGACGTCTACATCGGCGATGCGCGCATTCCGCGCGTGCTCCAGGACGCCGGTGTCACGCGCGCCAAGGCGCTCTATTCGGTGATCGACAACGACTTTGCCAACCTCGAGGTGGGCCTCAACGCGCGTTCCTTCGATCCAAAGCTCCGGTTGATTCTTCGCATCTTCGACGAGTCGATGTCGCATCGCGTGCGCGAGAACCTCGACATTCACCTGACGTTCAGCACGTCGGCCCTGGTGGATGATCGATTCTACAGCGCGCTGAAACCCGTCCTTGCGCCGAATCCCGAGACGAACCACGAGACGAATCACGAGACGTGAAGAATGCCCGCGACACCGTCGCGGGCATTCTTCGTCAGGGGATAGCTGGTGGCGGGACCATCGCTGGTATCGGTATCGCCATCCGTCGTCGCGGTTTCAGCTACTACCGCACCCGCCTCCGCCGCAGCTCGATGAACAGCCGGATCCCGCACTGCACGAACTTCCTCCGGCGTCCGAGCTTCCACCGCTGGCAGAGCTTCCTCCACTGTCCGAGCTGGAGCCGCTGCCTGAGTCATGTCCACTGGAATCCGACGAATGGTGTGCGTCGCCCCAGAAGTCCCCGCCACCGCCGCCGGAGAAGCCACCGCCTCCTCCGAATTCAGGCATAGTGGCATAGGACCCGTCGCTGCTGCTCGAGTCGCTGAAGAGCAGATAGAGCGGTGTATCATCGTCGCCATCGAAGCCAGGAGAGAAGTCGTCACGCTTCTTCTGCGGCACCTTGACGGCCTTCGTCGCATCATCGGTCTTGAACTTCGGCGTGTCCCAAATGGCCCCGGGAGGCTCGATCTTGAACTCCTGTTGATAGAAGGCGAGGGTCGCGTTGTATTGTGCCTCGAATACCGCCGTCTGATCGCTCGTGGGCATCAACTCCGGGTTGTGATCGAAGTCGCGGCCGACCACCTCGCGACAGAAGTCGCGATATGCCTTGCTGAAGAGCAGGTGCTCGTGCCACACCTGGTCGATCACCCTGGACGGCGTGACACTGAATTCTCCCACGACGCCGAGGTACACGAACTTCTTGTATTCGCCAATGGCTGCGAGCGCGAAGGGGGTTCTCCATTTGAGCTTCCGCGCGATCTTGTTCGCGAACGCCTTGGTGGAGGCATCCGATCCGCCGAATGCCGCCGCCACATGATCCATCAGGTGCGCAGGCACCAGGTCGTGAAAGTGATAGTGCTTCAGTCGGAGCCAGAGTTCCTTCTTCATCGTGCGACGTGAGTGGTGGGTGACATGCGGAGTGTCGTGAACGATCAGGGCGTCCTGATCGCCGCTTCCGCCAATGGTGCGACGCTATCGCTCGTGAATACCGCGAGGGACACGCGGCCCGCCTTGAAGGCATCGAGATCCAACCCCGACAGCACCACATGCCCCGATCCGTTCGCCATGTCGGGGCCAGCGATGCGCTGGATGACGCGAATTCCGCCCGCGTCGGTGCGACGAATGACGATGGCCTGCACCTTGGCGCTGACCGCGGGCGCGGCATGCACGTCGAACGCGAGGTCGCTGGTGAGCGGATTGAAGGTGAAGCGCCCCTTGGCCCCGGTGCCGGCCACCATCGCGAAGGTCACGGGCGCCGGTGCATGGCCATGCAGAAGCGCGGGCGTGGATGCTGGCGAGTGCCGACGCGGGCCAGCCTGCTCGTAGGCGTAGGCGAACGACACGAGCCGCGCATCGGTGAACGGACGCCCCAGCAATTCCAATCCCGTGGGCAATCCGTCCGATGTGAAGCCCGCGGGCATGCTGATGGCCGGCAGGCCAGACTGCGACGCGAGAGCGCAGGTGGCGCCCAGCTGCGGATCGCCCACCAGCACGGGCTTCCTCACACTGGTGGGATACGCGATAGCATCGAGCTTGAGGCTGTCCATGAAGGCGATCATGCGCGCGCGCACCACCGCTTGTTTCGCGATCACCTTGCGATGCGATTCGCTGTCGCGTGAGCTCGCGGTGTCCGCGGACTTGTGCCGGAGCTCGAGCGCCTTGTCATACAATCCGCGGTCGATGATCTCGCGCAGCGACTTCACCGGCGCACCGCCGGGCCGCGCGAAGTAGTCGATGAGGTCGAACTTGGTTTCGAGGATGATCGCGCTGCTGTTGGCGATCATGTCGTCGAAGTCCGGCATGTTCACGTCCACGACCTCCGCACCCAGCGCGCGCAAGGACCGCGCGGCCGCGCGAACGCTGTCGGCAACGTCCGCGTCCGCGTTGCGGAAGTACGGCGTGAAGATGCCGATGCGCGTTCCCTTGAGCGCGTTGCGGTCGAGTGCTTCCACGAAATGCGGGGTCGCTCGCCCGTCGAGTGCGCGCATGGACGCATCGTTCGCATCGGTGCCGAGCGTGGCGTCGAGGCCGATGGCGAGATCCATCACGGTGCGCGCGAGTGGGCCAGGTACATCCTGCGTCAGCGCGAGGGGAACGATACCGTCGCGACTGAATTGCCCCATGGTGGGCCGCAGTCCGAACAGCGAGCCGAAGGCCGAGGGGATGCGAATGGAGCCGCAGGTGTCGCTGCCCCAGCCAATGACGGCGAAGCTGGCGGCGATGGCGGCGCCCGTTCCGCCACTGGAGCCACCAGGACAGCGAGACAGGTCGTACGGATTGCGCGTCTGTCCGCCGAGCGAGCTGATTGAGGTCACGCCGGCAGCAAGTTCGTGCATGTTCGTCTTGCCGAGGAGCACCGCACCTGCCGCGCGGAGCTTGGCCACCACGTAAGCGTCCTGCTGCGGATGATGCGTTGCCAGGGCGAGAGAACCCGCACTGGTGATCATGTCCTTGGTATCGTAGTTGTCCTTGAGGATGACAGGAATGCCATGCAGCGGGCCGCGCACGTGGCCGGCCTTCCGCTCACGATCCAGCGCGAGGGCGTCGGCGCGCGCGCGAGGATTGAGGCGAATCATGGCGTTGATGTTCGGCCCCGCGTGATCATATGCGGCAATGCGAGCGAGATAGGCGTCCACGAGGGCGGCGGACGACAACCGGCCGTCCGCCATGGCGCGCTGGATGGCGGGGATGGTGGCTTCGCTAACCTCGAATGCGGGAACCGCCGCCGGTTTGGGCGACGGTTGGGATTGCGCGGCGAGCACAGGCGTGATCGCGAGGCTCAGTACGGCGAGAAAGCATCTAGGCATCAGGAGAGTATCCGACTCCAGCAGGTCCGCCGCAAGCAACAAACCTGGGCGCACGGCGCACGCCGCACGCCGCACGCCAGCCGTCGGGGTCGACGGGAACGTTCGGCGTACGGCGTGTCCGTGCAGCGGCGGGCGTGCAGCGTGAGCGTGAGGGGTATGGCGGGCGTGAGGCGTTCGGCGTACGGCGTGTCCGTGCAGCGGCGGGCGTGCAGCGTGGGCGTGAGGGGTGCGGCGGGGGTGAAGCGTGCAGCGTACGGCGTGTCCGTGCAGCGGCGGGCGTGCAGCGTGGGCGTGAGGGGTACGGCGGGGGTGAGGCGTACGGCGTGTCCGTGCAGGTGAGAGGCATACCTCGGACACGTACGCCGTATCCAGGCAGATGATGCGGCAGCGGGCGATAACGGCACACCTTGCGCCCCGTCGATGATGCCCTGGCGACTCTTCGCGTGAAATTGCGGCGTGCGCGAATCACCGGAACAACTCGACTGGGAGCGGCAATGCCCGCTGGCGATCACGTCCGACGTGATCTGGAAGCTCGACGCGTACCGCGCCTCCCTCTTTCTCCAGCACCTGTCGCTCGGCGATCTCGGAGCGCTCAAGTCCGTCCGCCCGCAGGCAACGATTACTGAGCAACTCGCCACCGCTGTCGGGTCGATCAGCGCGAATCTGGCTGAGGGCTACAGCCGCTCCACCCGCGCCGACCGCCTTCGGTTCCTCGGCTATTCCCTTGGTTCCACGCGCGAAAGCATCGTGTGGTATCAAGGAGCGCGCGGCACCTTGGCGGACGAAATCGTCAACGACCGCCTCGCCCTGCTGACACGCATTCGGTCGTTGTTGCTTGGCCTGATCCGCTCCACTCGCGGGGACATTCCTCTCCGTCCGCGCCTCGAGTCATGAGTCGTCCGCGTGGAACGTCCTACCCCGCCGCACGCTCGCCGCCGTACGGACACGCCGCACGCTTCACGCCTCACCCCCGCCGCACCCCTCACGCCCACGCCGCACGCCCGCCGCCGTCCGGATACGCCGTACGCTTCACCCCCGCCGCACCCCCGCCGCACCCCCGCCGCACCCCTCACGCTCACGCTGCACGCCCGCCGCCGTCCGGATACGCCGTACGCCGCACGCTTCACCCCCGCCGCACCCCTCACGCTCACGCT
>JBDUCM010000278.1:0-4854 GCA_040003455.1 bacterium | reverse complement strand
TGCGTTCCCTGCACGTCGTAAACAGCAGCGGAACGTACGCGTTGTTCGCCGGAGTTCTGCTCTTTGATGCCATCGTGCTCTACCGGTATTTCCGGACGGCGTCGTCAGCAGGCGCGGCATTGCACACGCAACTGCAAACGCCATGACCACCGCAATACGCGATGGCAACGCCAGCACGCTCGAGCATCTCCGGATTCTGGAGTCGGAGAGCATTCACATTTTTCGTGAAGTCGTGGCCGAGTTCGAACGGCCGGTGATGCTCTACTCCGTCGGCAAGGACTCATCGGTTTTGCTCCGCCTTGCGCAGAAGGCGTTTCACCCGGGGCCGATTCCCTTTCCGCTGCTGCACGTGGACACCACGTACAAGTTCCGGGAAATGATCACATTCCGCGACTGGTGCGCGGCCGATGCCGGTGTGCAGCTCATCGTGCACACCAACCAGTCGGCAATCGCCAGCGGCACGCAACCCTATGCCGTTGGCACGCAGCGGTGCTGCGGCCTGCTCAAGACGCAGGCGCTGCTCGACGCGCTGGGCGCGGGCCGGTTTGACGCGGCATTTGGCGGTGCGCGGCGCGACGAAGAACGATCGCGCGCCAAGGAGCGCGTGTTCTCCCTGCGCGGCGCCGGCGGCCAGTGGGACCCCAAGCGCCAGCGCCCGGAGCCGTGGAACCTGCTCAACAGCCGGCTCGCGCCGGGCGAGAGTGTCCGCGTCTTTCCGCTCTCCAACTGGACCGAGCTGGATGTGTGGCACTACATCGATGCCGAGCACATTCCGATTGTGCCGCTGTACTTCGCCGCCGATCGCGACGTGATCGTGCGCGGCGACTCGCTCACGGTCGTCGAGCAGCCGTTTGTGCCAATGCTCCCTGGCGAACACGTACAGCGCGTGCGGTGCCGCATGCGATCGCTCGGCTGCTCACCGTGCACCGGCGCCATTCGCTCGGAGGCGGACACCGTGCCCCGCATCATCGACGAGCTCATTGGCACCCGGCAATCGGAGCGCCAGTTGCGCGTCATCGATCACGATCAGGATGGCTCCATGGAGATGAAGAAGCGCGAGGGGTATTTCTAGATGAGCGGCCTCCTTCGCATTTGCACCGCCGGTAGCGTGGACGACGGCAAGAGCACGCTCATTGGGCGGCTGCTGTACGACTCGCGCGGCGTGTATGAAGACCAGGTACGTGCGGTAACAGCCGCGTCGGCCCACCGCGGGCTCGGCCCCATCGACTTTTCCCTCTTCACCGACGGCCTCAAGGCCGAACGCGAGCAGGGGATCACCATCGACGTGGCCTACCGGTATTTCGCCACGGCCAAGCGCACGTTCATTCTCGCCGACACGCCGGGCCACGAGCAGTACACACGGAACATGGCCACGGGCGCATCCACCGCCGACGTGGCCATCCTGCTGGCCGACGCGCGCCACGGTGTGCGGCCGCAATCGGCGCGCCATGCGCGCATTGCGCGCCTGCTCGGCATTACCGAATTCGTGGTGGCCGTCAACAAGATGGATCTCGTGGATTTTGATCGCGGCGTGTTCGACGCGATCGCCGCCGATTTCTCAGCGCTACTGGACGGCGCCAATGTGCGAGCGGTACCCGTGAGTGCGTTGCTCGGTGACAACATCACTGAGGCAAGCCCGCGCACGTCGTGGTACGACGGGCCGGCGCTGCTGGAGTACCTGGAGTCCGTTCAGGTCACGCAGGCTGCTGCCGACGCGCCATTCCGCTTTCCGGTGCAGCTGGTGCTGCGCCCCAGCGATCGTTTTCGTGGGTATGCGGGCCGGATTCTGTCGGGCAGCATCCGGGCCGGCGACGAAGTACGGGCGTGGCCCTCCGGCATTGCCACCAGGATTGCCCGCATTGTTACGCGAGACGGCGATCTGGATGCCGCGCAGGCGCCCATGTCAGTGGTGCTGACGCTGGAGGACGAACTCGATCTGAGCCGTGGGGAATCGCTCACCACTGGGGAGCCACACGTTGGCGCGACCTTCGACGCGCACGTGGTGTGGATGGACGAGCGTCCACTCGATCCCGCCCGCGCGTATCGGCTCAAGCACACCACGCGCACTGTGGCGGCCGAAGTGAATGGCACGCTGGCCCTCAATGAAATCGGCACGTTGACCATTGCCACGTCACGTCCGCTCATCTTCGACGCGTACTCACGCTGCCGCGCTACCGGGAGCTTTGTGCTCATCGACCCGGACAGCAATTTCACGGCGGGCGCCGGCATGATCGTTGGGTCGGCGACACCACGTGCCCATTCACGAAACTGGCACGCCGACTCCCAGCGGCTGGCGATCATCGCGCGCGACGCGGCAACTGATGCCGAAGCTGCTGCCGCGGTGTTGGTGGCCTTGGAGGACTTGCTCCGATGAACGCCGCCGCGCCGATTATTGCCGCCGGACTGGCCGGAGCGGGCGTGCCATGCATCACCTCGAGCTTCCAGGCCGAGTGCGTGGTGCTTACGCACATGTTGAATACCGCTCGGCCCGGCATTCCGGTGTTGTTCATCGACACCGTCCACCACTTTGCCGAAACGTACGCCTATCGCGACCGGCTGGCGGCCGAGTGGAAGCTGAACATCGTGAACGTGCAGGCGCCCGCGCCTCAACCGGGGTTGTGGAAGGTCAGTACGGACGCCTGTTGCGCGCTTCACAAGGTGGGCCCGTTGTTCGATGCCCTCAGTGCATACGATACCTGGTTCACGGCCCTGCGCCGCGATCAATCGCCATCGCGCGCACAGCTCGCGGAGATCGCGCCCTTTCAGCTACCGGCCGGCAAGGCCGTCACGAAGGTGAGCCCGCTCGCCAGCTGGACAATGCGCGATGTCGAGGCGTACGCGCACATCCACGACATCCCATTGCTCCCGTTGTATGCGCGCGGCTACACGAGCATCGGTTGCGAACCGTGTACGCGGCTGCCAAGCGACCCATTGAACGCGCGCTCAGGCCGTTGGCAGGGCCAGAAACTCGAGTGCGGCATTCACATCGAAGCGAAGGACGCATGACGCGCCGCGCCAGACCAGTCTCCCGAGGAACTTTCGCATGACTCTTATCGATTCGACGGCCGACGATGCCGAGAGAACACCGGCCGCCGCCGTCGCCCCGTCCGAGGTGGAGCTGGTGAAGCTCGCCAGCAATCGCCTGCGCGGTGGTCTGCCAGACGCAGTCACGTCTGACGCGCCGACATTTGACGACGACGACGCCGTGTTGCTCAAGTTCCACGGCGTCTATCAGCAGGACGACCGCGACAAGCGCGTCAAGCGCGGCGAAGCACGCGACCGCGCGTGGCAGATGATGGTGCGCCTTACCATTCCGGGCGGCGTGTTGTCGGCCGCGCAGTATCTCGCGCTCGATGCATTCGCCGACCGTTTTGGCAATGGCACGTTGCGCGTGACCACTCGCCAGAGCATTCAGTTTCATGGTGTGCTCAAGGGCAACCTCAAGTCGCTCCTGGCGGCGATCAGCGGCGAACTGCTGACGACCGTCGCCGCGTGCGGCGATGTATCGCGCAATGTCATGGCCAGTCCGGCACCCATCCATGATGAGGTGCACCGCGTCGTGCAGGAGGTGGCGCGAGGCGTGGCCACGGAACTCGCACCACGCACCAATGCCTACTTCGAGATCTGGCTGGACGGTGAGCGCGTGACCGACAGTCGCGAAGAGGAGGAGCCCGTGTACGGCGACAGCTACCTGCCGCGCAAGTTCAAGGTTGGCGTTGCCATTGATACAGACAATTCCGTCGATCTGTACAGCTATGATTGCGGCCTGGTTGCGGTCACGCGCGACGGCACGGTGCTGGGCTACAACCTGCTCGTTGGTGGTGGATTCGGCATGACCCACAACAAGGCCAGTACATTTGCGCGCGTGGCTTCAACGATCGCGTTCGTGGAGCCGGAGTATGCTGTTGCCGCGGTGCGCGCCGTGTGCGAGCTCTATCGCGACGAGGGCAACCGTTCCGACCGCCGGCACGCACGGCTCAAGTATCTGGTGGAGCAGTGGGGCGCAGATCGGTTCACGGAGGAGCTTCGCGGCCGGGTGCCGTTCACCCTGCACCCGCCGGCGGCGGTCGCGGACCCCATCCAGCATGACTTTCTCGGAGTGCACCCGCAGGGCGACGGACGGTTCTTCGCGGGTGTGTTCGTGCAGAGCGGCCGCATTGGCGATCATGACGATGTTCGTACGCGCAGCGCGTTTCGTGAGATCGTTTCCACGGTACAGCCGGGAGTACGGCTCACGCCGATGCAGAGTGTGCTGTTCACGGACCTGACTGAGTCCGATGTGGGAAAGATCAAGCGGATTCTTGCGGCCCATGGTGTGCTCGGCGAAGGCGAGTTGAGTAACACCGTCCGCTATTCCATGGCGTGTCCCGCCATGCCCACCTGCGGCCTGGCCCTCGCGGAAAGTGAACGGGCACTCCCGGCCGTTCTCGCACAGATCGAACAGGAACTGGCCCGGCTGGCTGTGGCCGATGTGCCGCTCACCGTGCGAATGACCGGATGTCCGAACGGTTGTGCACGTCCGTACAACGCCGACATCGGGTTTGTGGGACGCCGCCCCGGGGTGTATCACGTGTTTGTCGGCGGCGGTCTGCGCGGCGACCGGCTCTCCGACCTCTTTGCCGCCGATGTGAAGGTGGAGCAGCTCATCCCGACGTTGCGTCCGCTGCTTGAACGCTTTGCGGCTGAGCGGCATCCTGGCGAGGGGGTAGGTGACTATTACCAGCGGGTGGCCGGCAACGATGCGCCGCGACGCATCCTGACAGGGCAGGAAAAGCCTACCGCCGCGCGAATTCAGGGGTCGGCGTGACCATGGTGCGCAGCACGCGCGCCCGTCCGCCGTGACGTGCGAATCGC
>JBDUCM010000277.1:0-4856 GCA_040003455.1 bacterium | reverse complement strand
ACCGCCCACGCCTGATATCGCGACAACAATCCACTCGGCAGCATCGGCCGCAGCCACGTCTTCACCACGCTCATCCACCACCGCACACTCCACCACGAGTGCGGGAACGACGTCCGCAGTACCTGCCACGCTTCGGGATATCTGTCGGCATACCGAAAGCGATTCGCGAAGTGCGCACTCATCACCGTCCGCCGCTCGCGGCACAATCGCCGAATCCGCGGCGACGCCGTCCGAGCCTGCAGGCCAGCGAGATTCGCATCAATACGAAGCGCCTCATCGAGCTGAAGGCCAAACCTGTTGCCCGGATGATGCCGCACCTTCGTGAGACGGTCCGCCAACGCCGTGACCTGCGACTGCTCGGCAACTCGCATCCAGAGTTCGAGGTCGTGATTGCGCGGGAGTGATTCGTTGAAACCGCCGATGATGTCCAGGACCCGTCGTTCCACCATAACCGATGGCAAGGGGATGGCGGCTCGCATCGCTATCAGGTCTTCAAGAATCCATCCGTCATAGGTTCGCCAGGGCGGTCTGCGCAACAGCAGGTTCGGCTGGCCCGCAGCGTCAATGAATTCAGCGTCCGTGTAGCTCCAGCCGCACTCCGGATGTGCGTCGAGTTGGCCGAGTTGCATGGCGAGTTTTTCCGGCACCCAGAGATCATCGTCGTCCTGAAACGCCACGTACACTCCGGTCGCCTTGGCAATTCCGACATTCCGCGCTATCGCGGAATTGCCAGTGTGTTCCTCGAGGAGGATGTGGATGCGCGGGTCCGCAACGGTCTCGAGGAATGCGCGCGTCCCGTCGGTGGATCCATCGTCGACGATGATCAACTCCCAATGATCATGTGTCTGTGCAACCACGGATGCGATCGAATCGCGAAGCAACGCCTCACGGTTGTAGGTGGGCAGCACCACGGAAACGAGAGGCGGCGTCATGCGCGAATACTCTCACGGAGCGAAGTCCGATTGCAAGTCCGGGCTCCGCTGGCACGATCGCGCCTCCTCCCGTATCGTTCGCTACCTTGCGCGACGACCCTGACGTGAACCCGATATGAAAGCCCCACGCGCGCTGCTCCCCCCACTCTGCGGCGCACTGATGCTGCTCGGTAACGCTTCTCCAGCAATCGCGAGTGCAGGGCCGTGCGACGGCGTTCCGTGATCGACTCCGGTAGTCATCGACGGGTTTTCGACGGTGGATGTCATGCCCAGGTTCTGGCAGTTCTTCGAAACCGCACGCGGCCTGACAAACGACGCGGCCGTTGCTGAATTCCGGCGCCTGGTCATCTGTCCCGACAGCCTGGTGTACGAGTCGCTGTCAGGCCCTCCTGACGACAAGGCCCTGACGCGGTATCTCAAGCGCGTCGTCGGCGACACTGGCACAATGCGCCTCATTCACTCGCGCATCCAGCGCGACTTTGCGGAGCAGCACGCGCGCTTCGATTCGGTGTTCACCGACGCCAACTGGGACGGTATTCAGATCTACTTCGCGCCGTGGTTCTACAACACCAACGCCGGTGGTGGCCGCATGCGGAATGGTCCAAACGTGTTGATGTTCGGAGTGGACGCACTCGTCGCAGACTACACGGCCAATCGGGCGCCAGCGCTGCTCTTTCAACATGAATTGTTCCACCTGTATCACGGTGCCGTTGGACGGGCGATTGCCGCATCCGACGCCAGTAGCACATCGCCTCCGATCACCAGCAACACGCCGCCACCGACATACAATGGCACGCCGCTCTTCTGGTCAGTGTGGCGCGAAGGGTTGGCGACGTACGCGAGCCTCGAGCTCAATCCATCGGCGTCGTTGGCCGATGCCAGTCTGAGCCCGACACTCGTTGGCAACACGAGCGGCCGCCTGCGCGAAATCAGTGCGGACATTCGCCAGCACCTGGACTCGACCTCGCGCGCCATTCGTGAGGAATACCTGAGCGGTGCGCCCCAGCGAAAGAATGCCGTGCCGCGAAGCGGCTACTACGTCGGCCTGCTCGTAGCCAGGCGCCTCGCCGAGCATCATACGCTCCCAGAGTTGACCCGACTTCGCTTTGCAGACATGCGAATGACCATGGACTCGGTGCTTCACGAATTCGAGCAAGGCAACTATCCTACGGCCGGCCGGCACTAGCGCGCGCCGCCTCCGATACCCCCGCGTAGCCACTCTTCAGGAGAAATGCAGGAAAGTCACGGATAGACAGGATATCGCTGATCGCTTGCTGCTTGTCGGACGCGTGATCGTAGTACGCTTTCGAAATACGATACCCCATCCAGTAGCCCAGATCATTCGGCCGGTCGCCAAGTTCCTTGGCATTCCAGCCGTTGTAGAGCCACAGGCGATAATCCTTGGAGTTCGCGTCGCGCTGGAACGCGGTCCAGAGTTCCTGCTCGTGCGCCTCACCGTACGTGCTTCGTATGGACTCGCCCGTGATGATCTCCTTCAGCAAATCGGCGGCTCCTTCCTTGATCGAATTGCGCAACACGGAGCCCCGCAAAAACGCGGGCCCGCCCGTCAGGCTCCCCCAATACGGATAGTCCTGCTGGGTATGCGTAAGCTCGTGCGCAATAGCCCCAGGGATTCCCGCGGCCGACTTGTTGCGCTCGGCGCCAATCAAGATGATCGGATGCGAACCGTTGGTCGTGGTACCGCCCGACACGCCGTTGCCGACAACGAAGTACACCGCCGGATTGTTCCGCATCGGATGAAGCTGCGCAAACTGCGCGTAGATGCGGCGAGTAGCCACGACGGCGGAATCAAACTCCGGCAGACGATGTTGAAGTTGGGCGTATTGAGCCGGATGCACACGAATGTCGGCGCACACGCTGGCCATGCTGACGCTGTATTTACTGCGGTACGCGATGAGACCCGGGCTCGCGCTGTCCCAGTAGCTCTTGAGCGCGTCGCAGGTGGAGTCACGGGGATCCAGGCGGGCCCACGCAGCAACAAAGCGATGCACGTCGGCCGCGCTAACGGCAACGTCTGAACTCTGCGCCATGGTGTCGCCAGCCGAGCAGGCCGCGAGGGCAACACACAGCCCAGCCAAAACGCCGAGGCGTATTTTCCGCATCCGCAATACTAGTGAACCGGTTCTCAATTGGTGATAGCATGAGGAGGACATCGCCGAGCATGGATATGAGCGGTGCGGCCTCCGGTCAAAGCGCCGGTGCACAAAGGATGACCACCGCCACCGCGCGCCTGGCAGCCGGTCTGCGCGCGAGGGCAGGGAGTCTGCCGACGATGTCCGTGGCGCACGCGAGCCACGAGAGGTCGCTTGTGCGAGCGTTGGCGACCGAACGCGCCAGCGCTCGTTCGGCACCCAGGGGCATCGGCTTGGTGAGCGCGCTCCGCAGGTGCATGATGCGCGGAAGGTGCGCGGCGCGCTCGTGTCGGGAGAGAGCGCGCGTGATCTGCTCCAGTCGCGAGAACACAGCCTGTCGCAGCGAGCCGCCCTGGCTTGCATCAATTCCACAGACCTGGGCGAGCTGGCGTTCTTCGAGCCAATGGTTCAACAAGTGAAGCACAGTGTCGACCTCAGTGTCCTGCACGTCGCGTGCGATTCCTTCGGCGAACACGGCAGCTTGTCTGACACATGCGCCGGTGTCCGTTGGGCATCCGTCGAGTGATCCCACCAGCGTACCATCGTCCAACGCGGCGAGCCATCCACGCACAGGAGCGGTGACACCGGCAAAAATGACGGCGTCGCCCGGGCCCACACCCTGCGTGGCGTTCGGCCCATTCGCGTCGACGCCCCGTGGATTGTGTGCGCTTTCGGACCGCCGCCACGACGCGAGACGCGCAACGAACACTCCCTCTGCCGAGGCGCTGGCGAGCCGTTCGTCGTGAGGTGTTGGAGGCGGCGTTGCCGAGCAGGGGGTCAACGCCGGCAACACGTCAAACCCTACGCCCACCGCCCGCTCCGCCTCGGCAAGCTTGCGCCGCAGCCGCGCGTCGGCATGGAGAAGGGTGGCCGCCTCGGCAGGCGGCGCGAGCAAGAAGCTATGCACCGTATGCGCGCCGCCAGGACGACGCACGCGGCCAACCCGCTGCGCCAGCCGTGCGGGATTCCACGGCAGATCGAAATGCACCACGATATTCGCGTCCTGAAGATTCACCCCTTCCGACAACAGATCCGTTGCAAGCAGCAGCGTCACACGCTCGCGCACGGGCGGACACGGCGCGCCATGTGCCACCGGCGCAAAACGCGTGAGCAGTTCCTCGCGCGTCAGCCGTCCACTCGCAATCCGCGCCTCGCGCGCCGTAAGCATACCGACGCCGGTATCGCCTCGCATCATGCCGAACAACGCCGTCACGGTACTCGCGTATTCGCTGAAGGCGATGATGCTCTGTAACGGAAATTCCGCGCGCATCGCCCTCAACGCTCGGACTCGGGAGACGTCCGGGTCCGGCGTCTCCTTCAAAACGGCAACGAGCCCCTCCATCGAGCCCCGTTCGCCCTCCAGCGCCTTGCGAACCTCATTCAGCGACGCATCCAACGGCGAGTGGCTCATCAACAGCTCCGCAAAGCCCAACTGGACAACATCGTCCGCGGCATGCCACGCGCGAGCCTCCTGGCGCGTTGGAAGACGGCCCGCGTCCACACCCTGCTCGAGAGCAGCAGCCATGCGTCGACGCGTACGGAGCATGGCCTGCAACGCCGCACGACTGGACGCCCATGCCCGAACCAACCCGATCACCCGCAGTGCTCCCCCGTCACCGCCGTCCAACGGCCGGGCCGGTGGCGCGAGGTCGAGGATGCTTCGCAGCACGCGCGCGTCGTCGATGTCCAGAGGAACCCATGCAGGCGGCATCACCCGCGGCATCCGGGCGATGGGTGCCGAGTCTCCACGAATGACGTGTCTCGCGAGTTG
>JBDUCM010000276.1:0-4870 GCA_040003455.1 bacterium | reverse complement strand
ATCGGCCGTGCACTGCAGCGTGGGACACGTGATCGTATACCGCGCCACTGGCGCCTGATTGTTCGCGGGGGCGGTGATGATCAACGTCCGTTGCGTCGAACCAGTCGCATTCTGGGCATCCTTCGCCGTCAGCGTGATGGTATGGGTGCCGACGGACAGGTTGGTTTTGGAGAACGACGTACCCGTGCCGATCTGGCCGTCGATATTGCTGCTCCACACCAGCGACGCCCCGGTGAGCGCGCCATCTTCCGCGTCAGAGCCGGTTCCGGCGAACGGCACACTCACCCCTTGCACGTAGCTGGCATTGTTCGCCGGCGATGTGATCGCAGCGGTCGGCGCCTGGTTGGCCGCCGCCGTCACGCAGTTCCGCGAGCCGGCGTCGTTGTTTGACGCGCCCGGTACCGGAACGAATTGCCAGTCGAAGCTCGTGGGATGCAGCGTCAGCTTCAATACGCCGAAGGCAGTGTTGTTGCGAAACACGCTGTTCGCCTTCGGTGTCCCGAACGCGTAGTGCTCCTTGCCTCCAGTGCCCACGACGATGGACGTGAGACCGTGTGCATTGTCGAGCACGCCTGTCTGGGTCATCGGAGCAAATCGTTCATAGGTGTGATCATGGCCTGTCAGCACGAGGTCCGCATTGTAGTCTGACAGCGCCTTCCAGAGTGGCTGAACGGACGTGTTGTTGCCGTGCGGTCCTGAGCTGAACAGCGGATAGTGCCAGTACGCCAGCGTGCACACGTTGGGATGCGCCGCCAGGTCAGCGCGCAGCCATACCTCCTGCGCGGAGCCAACACCGCATCCGCCGACGGATCCGCAAATGCTGTTCAGGGCGATGAGATGCCATGCGCCGATGTCGAAACTGTAGTAACCCTGCGACCGGTTGCCGGCACGTCCGGTCTGCACACCCACGCCGTTGAAATAATCGAAGTAGCCAGACGCGTTGGCCGTCTGGTATTCGTGATTTCCCACGGACGGATAGGTGATCGACTTGTACTGGCCCCACGTCGGCCCGTAGAGGGCATTGTATTCGGCGAACGTGCCGTCCTCGTACTGGTTGTCGCCGAGGAGGAGAACCGCACTTGGATTGATCGATCCGATGAGCGCCGCGGTTGCGGCGTGCTGGCATGGCGTTCCTGCCGGCGTGCCGTTGCCGCAGACGATGTCACCAGCGGCGACGATGACTGGATCCGCCGCCGCGGAGATGTCGGCACTCGAACGGCCCCTCGGATTCGGTCCGGAGGGAGAGTCGTTTGCGGTACAAGCGACAAACGCCGCCAAAACGGCGACGCAGATGGTCGTGCGTACTAGGGCTGGCGATACGCGCATGCGGGCGTGAACTCCGGAGGTGGGGGTGGGCAAGCAGCCACAATCGGCCACTTGCCGTGGCAACACACAAAAAGCGGGCTGATCAACACGTTGTGGAGACGTGCTGCATCCATGTGGGGAAACGCAGGGAAGCCCCGCAATGTTGGCGGGGCTCCCCTCTCAATTCTGCACCGTGCATCACAAACCAGACTAGCTAGGGTGCGGGGACGGCTGGTCGTGCGGCGGCGGTCAGCTTGGCGTTCAATGCCGCGAGGTCAACCGACTTGAATGCGGACCACCGCGCCGCGAGGGATGAGAATTTTGCCTGGGTCGTCGCTACGGCGCTTGCCAGCGTCGTGGTTGGTTCCGCGTCTGCTTCTTCGAGTGATTGCATCAGGGTCATCATCTCGCCGGTGATGGACGAGAGAGTTGGCCCGGCTGCGGCCGCACCACGTCCGCCTCCTCCGCGGCGTCCGCCACCGGCGCCGGCGCCGACAATTGTCGTCATCTTTTCCTCGAGGGCGGCAATAGAAGCAGTCAACGCCGCATCGCCCACCGAGGAACGCGCCACAACGAGCCGCTCGCGTAACACCTTCGCCTGCGCCAGCATCGACGAGTCCTGCCCGATGGCGTCGAACAGTGCCATTGCCAGTGCATGCTCCCGTTTCAATGCCGCCGGCGGCGTTTTCACGCGCGGGTCCATCTTGATGACGAAGGTCTGCGAGTAAGTCTTCCCGCCGGCAGTCAATCGTACCGTGTACTGCCCCGGAAGCGCCCAGGGGCCCCGCGGTTCGCGCGCCGTATTGCCCGGTGATGCCGAGATGGGATACTCCGGAGGGAGCGCGCCGGCGCCGGCAGGGCGTTCGTACCGCATGTCCCACACGAAGCGGTGGAATCCGGGAGTCGCAGCCAGCACCTGCGTTGGGCGGATCCAGTAGCGCGGCACGTTGCCGACATCGGCAGGGGCCATCGCCGTGTCTCGACTCGTGAACGTGCGAACCACACGGTTGCCGGGCTCGATGATCTCGAGCTTCACATCGCCACCGATACCGGCGCCCAGGAAATAGTCCAGCATCGCGCCGTCAGGAGGATTGGCCGCCCACGGTTCGTCCGGCGGGATAGGGGTATCGGGATACTTGCTGAACCGGAACCGATACGCCGCGGCCGGCTTGAACAGTACGGCGGCCGACGACGACGTGGTGGGTGTCAGCTCGCGCAACGAGGCGATGTCATCGAGAACGTAAAATGAACGACCGTGCGTACCGATCGCGATGTCGTCGTCCTTGATGACGAGATCGCGAATGGAAGTGGCAGGCATGTCGAGTCGCAGCGACGACCAATGATCGCCGTCATCGAACGACACCCACACCTCATCCTCGGACCCCGCGAACAGCAGTCCCTTCTTCTTGGGGTCCTCGCGCACCACGTTGATGATCGATCCGTCAGCGATACCGCTGGTGATCAGCGTCCACGTCTTGCCGCCATCGTGCGTGCGATAGATGTACGGCTTGAAGTCGTCCAGCCGCATCGTGTTCACCGCGGCGTAGGCGCTCTTCGCGTCGAAGTGGCTTGCGTCCATGATGGAGACCTTCGCCCATGGCCGCCCGCGCAGTTCGGGAGGAGTAACGTCTGCCCAGTGCGCACCACCGTCCGCTGTCGTATGTATCAATCCGTCGTCCGTACCGGCCCATAGTCGCTTCGCATCCACGTACGACGGGGCGAGGGTGTAGATCACGCCGCCATGGCGCGCCTTCGCCGCTGGTGAATCGGCGTATTTGCCCACATTGGCCGGCACGATGGAATCCGTACGCGTGAGATCGGGGCTGATCTGTGCCCAGCTCTTCCCGCTGTTCGTGGTCTTCCATACAACATTCTCCGCGAAATAGAGCGCGTGCTTGTCCACCATGGAAAACACGAGCGGAGCTGTACGCAGGGAGCGAAACCCGGGTGGACGCGTGCCCGCATGCGGCCCGACCTGTTCGACAAGACCGGTTCGCCGGTCGTAGCGCGTTACCTTGCCGCCAAAGACGATATTGGGGTCCAGTGGATCTGGAGCGGCGTAGCCGTACTCCTCGATCCCAACGGGATGCCAATCCCAATCCAGGATACGCCCGTCGTCACCGCGACTGCGCACACACGCGGAGCCGGATTCCTGTTGACCGCTGCACACCCGGTACGGAAAATCGAAGTCGGTGGCGACGTGATAGAAAGCCGCCGTGGGTTGATTGAGCCACGAACTCCAGCTGTCGCCGCCGTTCACGGTGACGATCGCGCCTTGATCGCTCGCGATGATCATCGTCCGTGGGTTGATCGGGTTGATCCAGATGCGATGGTAGTCGTCGCCGCCGGGCGCGCCGCGAAACGCATTGAAGGTCTTGCCGCCATCCACGGACTTCCAGGTGACAACGCTTGCCGTATACACGACGTCGGGGTTCTTCGGATCAACTTTCACTTCCGCAAAGTCCGATTCCCGCGTCGCAACACGTACATCCGTGGTCGCGCGATACCAGGACTCCCCCGCATCGTCCGAACGAAACAACCCATCACCGCGAGTTGAATTCACGGTCGCGAACATGCGACTCGGCATGCTTGGCGCGATGGTCAATCCGATGCGGCCCAGTCCATCCTGTTCGTAGTTGGGCAATCCCTTGACGAGCGGCTTCCAGGTTGTGCCGCCGTCAGTGGACTTGAACAGCCCGGAGCCCGGACCGGAAAACGCTCCGTTCTCCCAAGGTCCCTGTCGGGCTTCCCACATTGCACAATACAGCACGCTCGAATTGACGGGATCCATCACTACGTCGATCGCGCCGGTATTCTCATCCTTGTACAGCACCTTCTGGAACGACTGCCCTCCGTCCGTCGACTTGAACAGCCCCCGTTCGGGGTTCGGTCCATACGGATGGCCCATCGCCGCGACGTACAGCGTGTTTGGATCGCGAGGGTCCACGACGATCTGGGGAATCTGCTGGGCATCGCGCAGGCCGAGGTGCGCCCATGTCTTCCCGCCGTCCGTGGACTTGTAGATACCATCGCCCGTGGAGAGATCCGGACGTTGCAATCCTTCCCCGCTGCCGACGTAGATGATGTTGGGGTTGCTGGGTGCAATCGCGATCGCACCGATGGAGCCCGACGGTTGCGCGTCGAAGATCGGCTTCCACGTGCGACCATAGTCGTCCGTCTTCCAGACTCCGCCGTCCACCGCGCCGATGTAGAAGACATTCGGTTGGTCCGGGATGCCCACTGCAGCCTTGGTTCGGCTCGCACGAAATGGGCCGATCATGCGCCAGTGCATTTCAGAATACATGCGCGGATCGATCTGCTGTGCGCTCACGGCAATGGCGGGGGACACGCAAGCAAGCAGCGCGAACAGACAGGCACGGCGGTACGCAGTCACGAGAGAGGCCTCAGGCGATGATGGAAAGATTCTTCACAGTGTCGCACGTCTGTTCAACGCGAGCAAGGCGCCAGCGAGAGGAGGGCGGCGGCGTTGCGAATCGTCAGCAACTACAGATGCCGCTCAATGAGCCAGCGTCGGTGTTCAACCGCGGATGGGCTCAACGGCCAT
>JBDUCM010000275.1:0-4911 GCA_040003455.1 bacterium | reverse complement strand
GTCGATACTCAATCGAGCCTGCCTTGCCGTTCCATTTCAAGAGTCCCGTGTCCACTTCTTCTGCGATCCATCGCACAGTGTCTCGCGTGACGTCCATCTTTCGCGCTACCGGTGAACCAGCACAGCAACGTGTGCTGGTCGTCGATGACGAGGAGAGCGTGCGCGATGCACTCGCGCGATTCCTCCGGTCGCGTGGGTTCGAGGCGGTCACGGCTGAATCGGGCACGGTGGCGCTGGGCCTCCTGAGGGAGAGCTCGTTCGACATCATGCTGTGCGACGTGCGCATGCCCGAGATGACGGGACTGGAAATGGTGCCATTGGCTCTCCAGGCGAACCCCGATATCGCGGTATTGATGCTGACCGGGGTCAACGACGCGTCCACGGCTACCGAAGCGCTGTCACAGGGCGCGATGGACTACCTGGTAAAGCCCATCGAATTGGCTGAACTGGAGCGTGCTATCGAGCGGGCATCACATCGCCGGCACCTCGAGATCCAGCGTCGCGCCGTGGAGCGGCTCATCCGTGAGGAAGTGGCCCTCCGCACGGACGAGTTGGAAAAGGAGAAGGCGGCCCTCAAGGAGCTGACGGTAGGGATTGCCCAGACGCTGATCAATGCGATGGAGGCCAAGGACGTGTACCTGGCGGGCCATTCGCAGCGCGTTGCCGAGCTGGGCGCATCCGTTGCGGAGACGCTCGGGCTGGATGCCGACGTGGTGGAGGACGTGCGACTGGCGGGCCGGCTGCACGACGTGGGCAAGATTGGCATTCGCGAAGAGGTGCTGAACAAGCCGGGCCCACTCACGGCGGAAGAGTTTGCGCACGTGAAGGATCATGTCCGCATCGGCATGGAGATCCTCCAGCCACTGCGCCACATCCCGCGAGCGCTGGAGTTTGTGCACGACCACCACGAGCATTTTGACGGCACGGGCTATCCGCGCGGGTTGTCCGGCGACACGATCACGATTGGCGGGCGGATTCTCGCCGCCTGCGACGCCTACGACGCGATCACGTCGCGCCGAGCCTTCCGGGACGCAAAGGATCCGCGCGAGACCCTCGCGTATCTCGAGGCCTTTGCAGGCAGGCTTGTGGACCCCGTCGTGTTCAACGCACTCAAGCGCGTGGTGCTGCGACGCAAGACGCTCACGTTCATCGACGAGCGATTGGGATAGCGCAGGACCGGCTCAATGTTTGTGCGGGTGCGGGTGCGAATGGGTATGCGTTGGTGCAGGTGACTCGGCGTGCGAGTGCGACCGTGCATGCGTCACCCAACTCACCACGTCCGCCACCCGCTTCCCCTGCCCTGCGGCGGCAACGGGATCTGCGTCATCGTAGCCAGATGGCACGAGGATCATCCCGAGTTGTCCGAGCGACGACAGGAGTGACCACGTTGCAGCCTGCTGCGCCTGGCCGGGGCTGAAGGCCGAGCCGACGGTATTTGCAAACGCACCGTTGGACCGCAGCGCCGCCGCCTGTTCAAGCACCTGCTTCACCTCGGCACACACGTCGCCGTCGATTGCCGGCGAGCCGAGAATGATGCCGTCATAACTTGCCAACTCGTCGATGTGTCCAAGTGTCTGATAGCGAGCCGCCAGCGCGTCACGACTTGTGGTCCAATCCGGGTCCGCCGCGATGGTGTCGGGCGACGCAAGATCATCCAAGCGTCGTATCGTGACTTCGCTGAATCGCACCGAACGCGCGCCCTCGGCAACGGCTTCGGCGAGGGCGGCCGTGGCGCCGCGGCGGCTGTAGAAAAGCACGAGCGTCTTGGGCATCGATGTACGGGCGAAATGGTGACACGTGGAGCATAGCGAGTGAACTGCGTGACGCGTGGATCGAGAGTATCCACTCGGTGGAGGAACACCAAGCCCGCACGCGAAAACTTTACCAAATCGCGGGGCGGCAAACAGGACAAACAGCAACGCGGAGACGTTGGCCGCCGTATATTTTCTGATGCTCTTCCCCCACCCTTCCGCGCGTCGCCTTGCATGCGCGGTCAGCCTTGTCGTCTGTCCCGCCCTGTCTGCACTGCGCGCCCAGAGCGCGCCGTCTTCGCGCACGAGTGATACCCTTCGCTTGTCGCTTGGGGACGCGGTGGCCATCGCGATGCGGCAGAGTGACGAAGTGGGCATCGCCGCTGCGCAGGTGGACGTGGCCGATGCACTGTATGGCTCGGCGCGGGCGAACGTGATGCCGCAACTCCGCTTCACCAGCTCGTATCTGCACGTGTACGAGAGTGCACGCGGCCAGGCGGTGGGTGCGGTATTCAACCAGCCGAACACCTACATCGGCACGCTCAATCTTTCGCAGACACTGTTTCAGGGCGGACGACTGGTGTCTGCCTCGCGTGCGGCGAACGAGGTACGGCAGGGTGCGCGCTACGATGAACGCGAACAGCGCGCGCAGGTGACCATCGCGGTGCAGCGCGCGTATCTCCAGGTGTTGTACAGCGCGCGCATTGCCGAATTGCAGGAACGCAACCTGGCGCTGGCCGCCGATCGTCTGGCGCAGGTGGAACAATTCGAGAAGGGCGGCCGAGCGGCGCGGTATGATGTGCTGCGCGCTCGTGTGGAGCGCGCCAACATCGAGCCGCTTGCCATTCAGGCGCGAAACGATCGCGAACTCGCGGTGCTGGATCTCAAACGCACACTCAACGTGCCGGTGGACCAGCCGGTGGCGCTCGTGACCCGGGTGGATTCGGCGGCGGCAGCGGGCCTGCTGGCGGCACTGGCGGATACGTCGGTGCAGCCCGATCGCGCATCGGTGCGATCGGCAGAGCTGAACGTGTCCGCCCGACGACTGGGCATTGCTGTGGCGCGGGCCGACTACCTTCCCACGCTGTCCGTGTTCTTCCAGCAGGGATACCAGGCGTTTCCACCGCCGGGGATCGGCTTGCCCACCAGTTCTGGTGGGTTCACGTTCGAGGCGTGTCCTGTTGGTACCGCTGCGGGAAAGACGTGCCAGAACGGAGGATTCTTTTCCGACCGGCAGGCCGGACTCAACCTCTCGTTTCCGGTGTTCGACGGTTTTCGCGTGAAATCCAACGTTGACCTTGCTGAAGCACAGGCGCGGTTGGCTGAACTTCAGCTCCGCCAGCAACGCGAGTTGGTCTCGGTGGACGTGGCGCGGGCGCGGGCCGAGTTGCGCCGGTCGAGCGCCGTGTTCGCGGCTCGCCAGCAGAATTCGGCCGAGGCTGACGAGGCGTTCAAGCTCGCGACGTTGCGGTTTTCGCGCGGGTTGAGCACGCAGTTGGAGGTGTCCGACGCACAGTTGGCCTTGCTCACCGCGCAAAGCACGGAAGCGCGGGCGACCTACGATCTGTTTCTTGCTTCGGCGGACCTGGCGCGTGCGCTCGGCCGTCCCATCCCGATTCCGTCGTCGGCTGCACAGCCGGCGACTCCGAGATAGACCATGCGCGTGAATTCATTGCAGACGGTGTGTGGCCTGGTATTCCTCGCGACGACCGCAACCGCCTGTACCAAGGAAGCGGACAGCGCGGCGGCGCCTGGCGCCACGCCAGCGGCATCCGTCGCGCAGGCGGGGCAAACAAGCCAGACGGGCGATGGGAAGGGCGCCAAGGGAGCCGCCGGCGGGGCGGGGGCACGACAAGCGTCGATCACCCTGGCCCAGACGGACGTGGCGACGGTTGGGCCTTCGACGATCGAAGATGGCACCGCGCTCACTGGCGACCTGCGGCCGATCGAGACGATTGATGTCCGCGCGCGAATCGAAGGCGATCTCACGGGAGTGTTCGTTCGCGAAGGGCAGCAGGTATCCGAGGGCCAGTTGCTCGCGCGGTTCGAATCGACGGAGCAGGAGAGCGGCCAGAAGAGTGCGGAGGCCGATCGTGAGGCCGCGCGCGCTGATCTCGCGAACATGCAGTGGACGCTGGAGCAGGATGCGTCGCTGTTCAAGGCGGGGGCGATTGCCGAGCGTGATTACAAGAACGCGCAGCAGTCGGTGACGTCGGCGCAGGCACGGCTGGCGGCGACCGAGGCTCGGTTGCGGTCAATCAATAACCAGGCGCGCGACACACGCGTGTTGTCGCCGGCGTCCGGCATCGTGGACAAGCGGCTGGTGCAGGGTGGGATGCATCTGGCAAAGGGAGCCACGTTGTTCAGTCTGGTGCGAAACGGCACGCTTGAGCTGGCGGCGGCGGTGCCATCGCGACAAGCGGGTGCGGTGCGCGTGGGGCAGATCGTCCATTTCGTGGCCGATGCGAAGCAGTTTGACGGGCGTGTCGCGCGGGTGAGTCCCACGGTCGATCCGGCCACGCGCGCCGTGACGGTGTACGTGGAGGTTCCCAATCCGGGGGGCGCTATCCGCGGCGGTACCTTTGCCACAGGGCGAGTGGTGAATCGCACGCTCACGAACGTGCTGGCGGTACCCACCGGTGCGATGCGGCAGGCGGTGGAAGATGGCAAGCCGTTCGTGTACCTGATTGACGGGAAGACGGTGAGCGTGGCGCCAGTGCAGCTCGGCGCGGTGGATGAGCGCCTTGGCATTGCACAGGTGCTGGATGGGCTCAAGGCCGGTGACCGTGTGATCGTGGGCAACGTGGGAACCCTGGGTCGCGGCATGGCCGTGACCATCGCGGGCGAGGAGAACGGGAAGAAGAAGCCGTAAGCGCTGGCGCGAACATCACGTTCGCGCTTCATCGAGCGACGGCACACGACAGCACACGACGGACACGCTCATGTTCCTCTCGGACATCTCCATCAAGCGCCCTGTGTTCGCCACCATGATGATGGTGGCGCTCGTGGTTCTGGGCATCGTCAGCTACAAACGGCTCGCGATCGACGAGTATCCGGATATCACGTATCCCACCGTCATCGCGCAGACCACGTATCCCGGGGCGTCGCCGGAAGTGATGATGCGCGACATCTCGAAGCCGATCGAGGAAGCGCTCAACAC
>JBDUCM010000114.1:0-16655 GCA_040003455.1 bacterium | reverse complement strand
GCGCGAGCGTTCCCGTCTTTCTCCTTCAGCCACTCCTGGAGAACGCCATCGAGCATGGCCGAGCGGACGACGCGTGCATGATCATTGTGCTCCGCGCAGTCCGCGACGGCGACATGCTGCATATCGAACTCGCGGACGACGGCAGCGGCGTGAGTAGCGGTATGACGGTGCGCGAAGGCATCGGACTGGGCAACACCCGCGCACGGCTGCTCCACCTCTACGGCCCGACGGCTTCGGTGGAACTCATCGCCGTCGGTGCGCGCGCGGAATCGTCCGGCGCGCGGGTGGACATCCGCATTCCCTTCCGTGATGCCATCGCACTCGTGCCACGCGCGGGGACGGCGTGAAGGTCCTCATCGTGGACGACGAGCCGGTCGCACGCCGCGGGTTGCGACGACAGCTCGACGAGATGGTCGGGGTTACCTGCGTCGGCGAGTGTGGCGGGCGTGACGAAGCGGTCGCCGCCATCGTCGAGCGACGCCCGGACGTGGTGTTGCTCGACGTACAGCTCGGCCGAGCGACGGGGTTTGAGATCATCGAGGAGATCGGCGTCGATGACATGCCCATCGTCGTATTCGTCACGGCCTACGACCGGCACGCACTGAAGGCATTCGAGGTCCACGCGCTCGACTACGTCCTCAAGCCCGTGGATCCGAACCGGTTGCGCGAGGCACTCGATCGCTCGGCCTCATTGCTGGCGCTCAAGCGCGAAACGTCGCTTGCCGACCGGCTGGAGAAGCTGCTATCGCGCCATGGTGCTGCTCCCTCCGATGCCGCTCCGGTGGTCGCGCCTTCGACGTCCAATCGCCTGGTGGTACGTGATGGTGAGCGGTTGTCACTGCTCGAGATCGGACAGATCGAGTGGTTCGAGAGCGCGGGCAACTCCGTTTGTGTTCACAGCGCAGGTCGCGCGTACCACATGCGCACGACGATGGACCGCCTCGCCAAGCGAGTCTCCGAACAGAGTGCCACGTTCGTTCGCGTGCGGCGCTCGGCACTGGTGAACGTGCGAGCGATTGCCACGCTCGAGCGCTACGGGCAAGGGACGTTCGTGGTGCAGCTCCGGAGTGGGACGAAGATCATCTCGAGCAGATACTATCAGTCCTCGCTTCGCCAACTGGTGCAAGCCAACCCGTAGCCAACCCGACGCGCGCGCAGACCATGGAACGGCGCACTGGAGGTACGCGGACGTCTCGAACGGCGTCAGCGGCGAAGCGGACGGGAAAGCGGATTCAGGCATGGCCCCCGAAATGCACTATGGGAGGCCATAGTGATGACCCTGCCCTCTTCTGCGACTTACCTGCTTGCCCGTCTCGCGGGCGTTCACATCGCCCTTCCCGCGTCGAGCGTGAAGGAACTTGTGCGTGCCGTTGCGCTTGCCACCGTACCCGGCGCGCCACGCATCCTCGAAGGGGCGATGAACCTCCATGGTGCCATCATACCCGTGCTGGACCTGCGCGTGCCGCTGGGCTTGCCCGCGCGCACGAACGACCCGGCCGATACCCTGATCATCCTCGAAACCGGCGCTCGTCGGCTCGCGGTGCGCGTGGAATCGGTAGACGACGTGGAAGAGATTGCATCGTCTTCCATACACGCGCCCGATGCCATGTCACCCACCATGGCGACACTTTCCGGCCTGGCCGGTATCGCAACGCGAGACGACGGCGCCGTGATCATCTACGATCCGGCCGCGTTCCTCTCGCAGGCGGAAGGCGACGCAATTGACGCTGCGCTCGCGGCGCACGGGTGACACAATCCACCCACGCCGCGATGAAGCACTCGCGCACAATCGGATGGTCGAACGAGCAGTTCGAACGCGTTGCGACCGTGGCGTACCGGGTCGCCGGCCTTGTCTTTCCCACGAATCGCCAGGCGTCGGCCGAGTCAGCCATGCGACGCGTGATGGCAACCCTTCGCCTCGAAACGCCGGCGGCATTGTTGCACGAGGTCGGGCAACCGGGTGAAGCGCGCGACGCCTTGCTCGCGGAACTCACGGTGGGCGAGAGCTACTTCTTTCGTGAAGCCGGTGCGTTGAGCGTGCTGGAGCGCGAGATCATCGACGCGCGGCGCTCGCCAGAGCGCCAGGATGAACCCCTCCGCATCTGGAGCGCGGGCTGCGCCACTGGGGAAGAGCCATACACGCTCGCCATGCTGCTCCGAGAGCTGGGGTGGGCGCAGCCCGCGCACATCCTCGGTACGGACATTTCGCGACCGCGTCTGGATGCGGCGCGGCGAGGCCGATACACGCAATGGTCGCTTCGCGGTGTCTCGTCCAGCCGGGTCGAGCGCTGGTTCTCGGCACGCGGCAAGCACTTCATTGTGGACGAGAGCATTCGGGCCGCCGTGCAATTCCAGTCGCTCAACCTGGTTTCCGACGAGTATCCCTCTTCACGGAATGGCACTGCCGGCCAGGATCTGATCCTGTGCCGCAATGTGCTGATCTATTTCGACCTGCCGACCGTGGCGCAGATTGCGACACAGCTTTTGCGCGCGCTGCGTCCCGACGGGTGGCTCTTGCTCGGCGCATCCGATCCGCCGCTCGCCGACCTCGTCGATTGCCGTACGTCGATGACACCGTCCGGCGTCGTATACCAGAGGGCCGACGGCGAACCACGCGCACATGTCGCGCGGACTCCGCTCACGCCCGCGTGGCATCATGATGTCATCGCGCAGGCGGTGATCGCTGAAGAACGCGCACCGTCGCTGCCGAAGCGCTCGCTGGAACCGGTGCCGCCAATGTACGCTGAATCGGCGCCACTCGCTGTCGACGTCCCGACTGACGCCGTGGCGGCGTACGCAGGTGGCGACTATGCGACGGCGTCGCGTGCGGCCGAGCTCGCGCTCGCTCGCGATGGCAGTGATGCGTCCATGTGGGTGACGTGGATTCGCGCGCTGGCCAACACGGGCCAGCTCGCGCGCGCCGGTGAGGTGGCTGCCGCGGCGATCGACCGGCACCGGCTCGAACCGGAGCTGCAATACCTGCATGGCATGCTGCTGCTCGAGGGCGGCAGCGTGGCCGAAGGTGCTCGCGCGGCGCGACGCGCACTCTATCTCGACCGGAGTTTCGTGATCGGCTACATGTTGCTGGGTGATGCCCTGTCGCGATTGGCCGACATGACAGGATCGCGCCACGCGTTCGAGAATGCGGTACGGCTGATCGACCGGCTGACACCTGGCGCCGCGATCGCCGGTGCAGATGGCGTGTCGACGGTCCGGATGCGACAGATCGCCGTCGAACGGTTGCGCACCATCGCGCCGAGCCCATGAGGAGCGCTGAGGCGGGTGACGTCCTCCGCGCGCGCGCTCGTGTCCTCGCGAAACCGCGCATTGAGGCAGGAGACGGGATCGCGGTGGACGGCATCGATGCGCTCGTGGTAGTGGTGGAGCAGCAGCGGTTCGCGATTCCGCTGGAGCGGATCGCCGCGATTGCGCGCGCGTCCACGATCGTTCCGTTGCCGCGCGCCGTCGCCCCGGTGTACGGCGTGATCGCCTGGCGCGGACGCACGTTGACCGTCCTCACGCTGGCCGGCGTGGCCCCTGAACTGCGCGACGACTCGCGGTTCGTCGTGCTTGGCGACGCGCGACGCGTGGAGCTGGCGATACTCGTCGACGCGGTGGAAGACGCGGTACGCATTCCGTTCACGTCCATCACGCGAACGGACGGCTCGTCACGTCACGCACAAGCGAGCGGCGTGACCAACGATGCCATGCTGGTGCTTGATGTAGATGCGCTGATTCGCGGCCGAAGGAACGAGACGACCGCCACCCCAATGGCATGAGGCCATGATGAACTTCACGATATCACGCCGGATTTCCGTTGCGCTCGCGCTCGAACTGGCGCTCGTCGCCGTCGTCGCGGTTGTGGGCGCGCGCGCCCTTTCAACAACGACACGAACGTACGAGGACGCCATGGTCGCTCGCCGTGACCTGGTGGCACCCGCCATTCGCGTGGAGTCCGAGCTCCGCGGCGCCAACATCGGGCAGCTGCGATACCTGCTGGACGGGAACGAGCGCTACCTGAAGCAGCGCGACAGCGTGAGGGCGCTGGCGAGGCAGCTCATCGCCGTGCTGCAACAAAAGTCGTCCACGCCAGAGCTGCGCCAGCGGTGGAGCGACGCGAATGCACTGCTCACCAAGTGGAGTGAATCGCTCGACGCGGCGGCGACAGCGATGGCCGCCAACAGGCGCGACGACGCGCTTCGCATCCGGACTGAGCGCAGCCAGCCGTTGCGCGATTCGCTCGACGCGATTGCGAGGACCGGCATCATCGAGGCGACGGCACGTGGTGATTCGCTCACGCAGCTGGGCCTCGAGCAATCCGGCGCCGCGCGCAACTCGGTACTCGGTGGCGCACTGTTCGCGCTGCTCGTGGGCGTGCTGGGCGCGTGGCTGTTGAGCCGGTCCATCAATCGCCCGCTCCGGGATTCCGCCACCGTCATCGCGACGAGCAGCGCCGAGATTCTCGCGGCCACCACCGAGCAGGCGGCCGGCACGAACGAGTCCATGGCGGCCGTGACCGAGACCGTTGCGACCGTGGACGAAGTCGCGCAGACCGCGGCGCAATCTGCGCAGCGCGCGCGTTCGGTAGCCGACGCGGCCCAGCGCGCATCCGATACGGGGCGCGCGGGGCGGAAGGCCGTGCAGGATTCCATCAATGCAATGCAGCTCGTGCAGGATACGGTGGAAGCGATGGCGCGCAGCGTGGTGAGTCTGGCGCAACAGGCGCAGAGCATCGGAGAGATCACAACAGCGGTCAGCGATATCGCGGAGCAGACGAAGCTCCTGGCACTGAACGCGGCGGTCGAGAGTACGCGTGCCGGCGAACACGGGCGCGGCTTCGCCCTCGTGGCCGCCGAGATCAAGTCGTTGGCGGGCGAGGCGAAGGAATCGACGGGACAGGTGCGGCGACTGCTCGCGGACATCCAGCGCGCCACGAGCGCCGCCGTGATGGCCACCGAGCAGGGCACGAAGCAGACCGATGCCGCCATGAAGCAGGTGAAGCAGGCGGGCGACATCATCGCGCAGTTGGCGGAAGTGGTGGATGAGTCGGCGCAGGCGGCCGCGCAGATCGGCGCGTCCGCGGGCCAGCAGGCCCTTGGCATGGACCAGATCCGCCAGGCGATCAGCAACATCCACGACGCCACGCAGCAGAGCCTCACGGCAACGCACCAGTCGGAACTCGCGGCGCACAACCTCAACCAGCTCGGGACGCGACTCGTCGATCTCCTCGGTGTTCGCGCGCGTGCATGAACCACTTGCAGTCCGGCTGCGTGCCATCTTCGCGGAGGAGCTCGAGGAGCAGCTCACACAGATGCATGCGGCACTCGCCTCCCTCCAGCGCGACCCCGCGGATCGTGAGCAGCTGCGCGCGATCTTCCGCGTGATGCACACCCTGAAGGGCGCATCGCGCGCAGCAGGTGTTCCGCTCATCGAACAGGTGAGTCATGCACTCGAGGGCGAGCTGGCCCGTGCGCGCGATACGGGGGCGGCACTGGATGCGGCGCAACTGGCCCTGCTGCTCGAGGCGGCCGACGCATTTGGTGGAGCGCGCGAGCGCCTGAACAGCGGCCAGCCTGTGGACAGCGCGGCCTTGTCCGGCGTGTTGCAGCGCGTGCGTCGCGGCGGCAGCGGGGCACGGTCAGCACCCACGCCAACGAGTACACCGGCGATCGCGGCGCGGGCTGCCGCGGTCCCCGAGGCGCCGATTGCCGTACCCATCCAGGAGACGACGCCATCCCCATCGGCTCTTCCAACGGTCGCCGATGACCGTGCTGTCCGCGACGAGCACGTTCGCATTGGGGTGATGCAGGCCGACGCGATCACGGCAGCCGCGGGTGAGATCGCGGTGCTGAGCGGAGCGCTCGCCGATCATGCGGCGGCGGTGCGCGCGCTCCGGGCGCAATTGCGCGCGCACATGCGCAGCAGCGATGCGGACGAGCAGCAGGCATTGGATCGCGAACTCGCACGCCTCGTGCAGCAGTCGGGTGACGACGCACGCTCGCTGGCGACCATCTCCGGTCGCCTCGAGGGCCCGCTTCGGCACCTTCGACAGCGCCCGGTTCGTGACCTCACCGACACGCTCGAACGCATGGCGCGCGACGTGGCCCGGGATGTCGGGAAGCAGATCGTCGTCACGACGGAAGGCGAGGCAGTCGAGGCCGATCGCGTCGTCATCGAGGCGTTGCGGGAGCCACTGCTCCACCTTATCCGCAACGCAGTGGATCATGGCATCGAGGCGCCGGCGGTGCGCGTTGCTGCGGGCAAGCCTCCCGAAGGAAACTTGCGTATCGAGGTGAGCATGCATGGTGACCGGATCCGCCTTACCGTTGCCGACGACGGGGCCGGCCTTGACCTCGCAGCGATCTCCCGCGCGATGGCGAGACACGGGCGCGTGGTCCCCACCGAGCAGACCGCACTTGCGAACGCCATCTTTGACGACGGCTTCTCCACGCGGGAATCCGCGACCACGCTCTCGGGTCGTGGCGTGGGTCTGGGCATCGTCCGCGCCACGGCAGAGCGGCTTGGCGGCTCGGCGGACGTCCAGTCGGTAGCCGGACGCGGAACGACATTCGTGCTCGACGTGCCGGTGAGCATCGCGACCGTCCGCGCGCTATTGGTGGTGGTGGGCGGTGTGATCCTCGCCATCCCGAGCGGCTTCGTGAACCGCGTCATCTCGGCGCAGGCCAAGGCGCTCCAGCACGTGGACGGGCGGGACGTGATGATCGTGGACGGACCTCCCCTGCCCGTATTGCCGCTCGCGTCGCTCATCGGCGCGCCCTATCGCAGCGGCGCGTGGGGCGATCGCGTGCAAGGCGTGGTCATCGAAGGCTCGGGCCACCGCGTGGCCGTGACAGTGGACGACTTGCTGGATGAGCGCGAACTGGTCATGCGCCCGCTCGAGCACGTGAGTGCGGAGACCTCCGCCGCCACCGTGGGGGCGGCGCTCATCGGTACGGGCGATCTCGTGCTCGTCCTCAGCGGCCCGTTCCTCCTCGCCGAGGCGTCTCGCGTCGCGGGCAGCCTTTCAGCGTCGTCGCTGCCCAAGCGCAAGGCGGCGCCACGCCCGCGCATCCTCGTGGTCGACGACTCCATCACGTCGCGCACGCTCGAACAGAGCGTGCTCTCGGCGGCAGGCTACGACGTGACGACCGCGGTGGACGGGCTCGAGGCGTGGCGCGCCATCGAGCGAGCGTCGTTCGCCCTGGTGGTGAGCGACGTGGAGATGCCACACCTCGACGGGATCGGGCTGTGCGAGCGCATTCGCGCCAACCCGGGAACCTCGTCGCTGCCGGTCATCCTCGTCACGTCGCTCGACGAACCGGCGCACCGCGCGCGCGGCCTCGAAGCGGGCGCGGATGCCTACGTGGCGAAGTCGAGCTTCGACCAGGACCAGTTGCTGGACACCGTGCGCATGCTCATCGGACGCCAGGGAGACGACCAATGATTCGCGTCCTGGTCGCGGACGACTCGGCCACGGCCCGCGCGCTCATCGTCGCGCTACTCTCGGCGGAGGCTGACATCGTCGTGGTGGGAGAGGCACGGAATGGCCGCGAAGCTGTGGACATGGCGGAGCGACTCACGCCAAACGTGGTGACCATGGACATCCAGATGCCGGTGATGGACGGATTCCAGGCAACCCAGGAATTGATGACGCGCACGCCGACGCCGATCATCATCGTCTCGTCGTCCGCGCGGATGGACGATGTCGAGCTGTCACTCGAGGCCACACGCGCCGGTGCGTTGCTCGTGTTGCCCAAACCGGAGGGCCCGTCCATCACGTCGTCCGCCGCCGACCAGCGCTACCTCGTCAACATGGTGCGCGCCATGGCGAGCGTGAAAGTCGTGCGGCGCCACACGGCGGGATCATCGCGCGACGTGCGGCGGACGCCAGCGCAGGGCGTGAGCCGGGTGCGGGCCGGGTCTGCGCCGCGCATTGTGGCCATCGGCGCGTCCACGGGCGGGCCGGCGGCACTCCAGGCGATCTTCGCCGACCTTCCTCGCTCGTTTCCGCTGCCGATCCTCGTGGTGCAGCACATCTCACCCGGGTTCACCGGTGGCCTCGTCCACTGGCTCGGCGGCGGCACGCGCATGGACGTCCGTGTCGCCACCTTCGGTGAAACGCCTGTGCCGGGTACGATCTACGTGGCGCCTGATGACCGGCACCTCGGACTCCGCCTCGCGGACGATCACTCGCTGCGATTGCTGCTGGACGCCTCGCCTCCCGTGGGGTCGTTTCGTCCATCGGCAAGCTTCCTCTTCCGGTCCGTGACCGATGCACTCGGAGCCGCCGCACTCAGTGTCATTCTCACCGGCATGGGGGATGATGGCGTCGTCGGCCTTCGCCGTGCGTATGCGGCGGGAGGACACGTCATCGCGCAGGATGAGGCATCGTCGGTGATCTGGGGCATGCCGCGCGAAGCGGTGCGCGCCGGTGTCACGACGGAAACGCTTCCACTCTCGGAAATTGCCGGTCACCTCAGGGAGCTCGCATCATGAGCGACGAAACCGGCGCCGCTCGCGTGCTCATCATCGAGGACAGTGCGACGCAGGCAGCCGCACTCGCGGACCTCCTTTCTACCGCGGGCTTCGCCACGTGCGTGGCGCGCAGCGCGGAACAGGCGCTCGAGATCATCGCGCGGGACACGTTCGACCTCGTGCTGAGCGATGTCGTAATGCCCGGCATGGACGGGTACGACCTCACGCGCCGCATCCGCTCGTCGCCGGAGTGGGCGGACCTGCCCATCGTGTTGCTGACAAGCCTGAGCGATCCGCTCGCAATCGTGCGCGGGCTGGCGGCCGGCGCGGATCACTACGTCACCAAGCCGTACACCCCCGAGTGGCTGCTCACCCGGCTTCGCAATGTGCTCGATCGCGCAAGTGTCCCAATCTCATTGCGGCCGGCACCGATCACCGTCGACCTGCTCGGCACACCATTCACCATCCGTGCGACCAAGGAGCAGATCCTCGAGCTCCTGGTCTCCAGCTATTCTGACCTGGCGCGGACGAGCGAAGCGGTGCGCGAGGCGGAACGCCGCGCACGATTCCTCGCGGAAGCGGGCGAGCTGCTATCCTCGACGCTGGATGCGCACGAGGTGCTGCGCGAACTGGCACAACTGGCCGTACCGCGCATCGCGGAAGTCTGTGCGGCTGACCTGCTGGATGGAGATGGCGCGTTGCGACGCATCGAGATCGCGCATGCGCTGGGCAGCGTGATCGTACCTGCCACCGACCCCGCAACGAAGCGCGCCGTGGATGCCGCCTCGCCCGCCGTGATCCGCGCGATGCAGGATCGGTCGAGCCAGGAGGCCTTCCGTGCGGACACAAGCGGCATCGCCGACGTGGCCAGGGACGATGCCCTCGCCGCCGAGTTGTCGGCGACGGGACCGTATACGCATCTCGTCGTGCCGCTCGTTGCTCGCGATCGCGTCCTCGGCGTGTTGCAGTTCCTGCTTGCGGCCTCGCGCCCACATGCACCGGAAGACCTGCTGTTCCTCGAGGACCTTGCGCGGCGGGCGGCACTCGCCGTCGACAATGCGTTGCTCTACGGCGAGGCGCAGCGTGCCACACGCGCGCGCGACGACGTGCTCGCCATCGTGTCGCACGACCTGCGCAATCCGCTCAACACCATCCAGATGAGCGCCTCCTTCCTGCTCGACGTGCTTGCGGAGCCAGGCGCCGATGTGCCAATCATCCCGCAATTGGAGATCATCAGGCGTGCGACCAAGCGCGCGAATGCACTGATCCAGGACCTGCTCGACGTCTCGCGGATTGACGCTGGAACGCTCGCCGTGGCGCACGCGGAAACGAGCGCGGAGTTGCTGCTGACAGACGCGGTGCTGGAACAGGAACCGGTGGTACTCGCCAAGGGACTGGTGTTCGAGCACGCGTGGACCGGCGCGGACGTGGCGGTCGCCGCGGATCGCAGCCGTATCAGCCAGGTGTTCTCGAACCTCGTCGGCAATGCTGTGAAGTTCACGCCTGCCGGAGGTACGGTCTCGCTTCACGGTGAACGCCGGGGTGGCTACGTCGTGTTCGAGATTACCGACAGCGGCACCGGTATCGCGGAGGAACATCTGCCACATCTGTTCGACCGCTTCTGGCAGGCGACGCAGGCGTCACGCGCCGGCGCAGGACTCGGGCTCTTCATCGTGAAGGGCATTGTGGACGCGCACGGCGGGCAGGTGGAGATCGAGAGTACACCTGGCACAGGCACAACCTTCCGCTTCACGTTGCCCGTGGGGACAGGGACGCGTCGCTAGCTCAGGCGCGGGGACGCGTACCAGAGGACGGCGAAGAAGTGGCACGCGCTGCCCGCCGCGACGAAAGCGTGCCACACGGCGTGCCCGTATTTCACGCGCGAGTCCGTCACATAGAATGCGACTCCCGCCGTATAGCACATGCCCCCGGCAAACAGCCACGCGAGACCCGCGGGCGACACGTGCGTCATGAGCGGCCGAACCGCGACCACGATGAGCCACCCCATGCCGACGTAGAGGGCGGTGGACAGGCGCGGATAGCGGAAGCGCAGCGCGACTTTGGCGACGATGCCGAAGACGGCCAGCGCCCAGATCGTGACGAGCAGCGACCAGCCGACAGGGCCGCGCAGCGCGCCGAGCATGAATGGGGTGTACGTGCCGGCGATGAGCAGATAGATGGCGACGTGATCGATGACGCGTAGCACGCGCTTGGCTGCCGGCGCGGGGATGGCGTGGTAAAGCGTGGACGCGCTGTAGAGCAGCACCAACGTCACGCCGAACACCACGAAGCCGATGATCTCCCACATGTCGCGACGACCCAGGGCGGCAATGACGAGCACGGGCAGCGCGGCAACGCTCGCCGCAAGGGCGGCGCCATGGATCACGCTGTTCGCGACTTCCTCGCCAAGTGTCTGCTGCCGGCTGCCCATTGACCTCTCCCGTCGTATCGGTAGCGTATTGCCTGAGGATCGGACACGCACCAGTGACCCATCTCTGATATTTACACCGGTCACTGGACCCACGCTTGCATGTCCACCACCGGCATGAACGCGACAACCCCACCATCTCCCGACAGCGTACCGCTCTCCGGTGAAGCCCTCCGCCTCGTCGATGCCTATTGGCGCGCGGCGAACTTCCTGTCCGTCGGGCAGATCTACCTCCGCGCCAATCCACTGCTGCGCGAGCCGCTGGACATCGCCCATGTGAAGCCGCGACTGCTGGGCCATTGGGGCACCACGCCCGGCCTCAACTTCGTTTATGTGCACATGAATCGCGTCATTCGCGAGCGTGACGTGAACGCGATTTTCGTCGCCGGGCCCGGCCACGGCGGCCCAGGCGTGGTGGCCAACACCTACCTCGAGGGCACCTACTCGGAAGTGTACCCGGCCATCTCGCGCGACGTTGAGGGGCTCGGCCGGCTCTTCACACAGTTCTCGTATCCGGGTGGCATTCCGAGCCACGTCGCGCCGGAAACCCCGGGATCCATCCACGAAGGCGGAGAGCTGGGCTATTCGCTGCTGCACGCGTACGGCGCGGCGTTCGATAATCCGGACCTCGTAGTCTGCTGCGTTGTCGGAGACGGCGAGGCGGAAACGGGCGCGCTCGCCACGAGCTGGCACTCGAACAAGTTCGTTGACGTGGCGCGCGACGGCGCCGTGCTACCCATTCTACACCTGAACGGGTACAAGATCGCCGGCCCCACGGTGCTCGCCCGCATTCCCGACGCCGAACTCACGGCGCTGATGCACGGCTATGGGTACGAGCCGCACTTCGTGGCCGGCGATGACCCGGACGCGATGCACGCACTGATGGCCGCCACAATGGACGCGATCGTGATCGAGCTTCGCGCCATCCAGGCGCGCGCGCGCATCGATGGCGTCGTCGAGCGCCCGCGCTGGCCGATGATCGTGCTGCGATCGCCCAAGGGATGGACGGGACCGAAGAGTGTGGACGGCAAGCCGACGGAAGGCTCGTGGCGCTCGCATCAGGTGCCGCTCGCAGGGCTGGCCGACAACCCAGCGCACCTCGCGCAACTGGAGGAATGGCTGCGCAGCTATCGACCCGCGGAATTGTTCGACGATGCCGGCGGGCTCGTTCCGGAACTGGCCGCTCTCGCACCACGCGGTGCGCGACGCATGAGCGCCAATCCCCACACGAACGGCGGTCTGCTGCTGAAGGACCTCGTCATGCCCGATTTCCGCGATTACGCGGTGCCGGTCGGCGCGCCAGGCGGGACAAACGCCGAAGCGACGCGCGTGCTGGGCCTCATGCTGCGCGACGTGATGCGGCTGAATGCCGAGGCGGCGAACTTTCGCGTGATGGGCCCTGACGAGACGAGTTCGAACCGGCTCGACGCGCTCTTCCAGGTGACCGGGCGCGAATCCGCCGCGACCATTCTCGACACGGATGATCACGTGACGCACGGCGGGCGCGTCATGGAGGTGCTGAGTGAGCACATGTGCCAGGGATGGCTCGAAGGCTACCTGCTCACCGGGCGGCATGGCCTCTTCTCGTGCTACGAGGCGTTCATCCACATTGTCGACTCGATGTTCAACCAGCACGCCAAATGGCTGAACACCACGCGCAAACTCTGGTGGCGCGCGCCGATTGCGTCGCTCAACTACCTGCTCACGTCGCACGTCTGGCGGCAGGATCACAACGGCAACAGCCACCAGGACCCCGGCTTCATCGATCATGTGGTGAACAAGAAGGCGGACGTCGTGCGCGTGTACCTGCCGCCGGACGCGAACACGCTGCTGTCCGTAGCGGACCATTGCCTGCGGAGCCGCAACTACGTGAACGTCATCATTGCCGGCAAGCAGCCGGCACCGCAGTGGATGGACATCGAGTCCGCGGCTACACACTGCGAGGACGGTCTGGGCATCTGGGAATGGGCAAGCACCGACGGAGGCCGCGATCCCGATGTCGTCGTCGGCTGCTGTGGCGATGTGCCGACGCTCGAGGCAATGGCGGCGGTGGCGATCATCCGCGAGCACTTGCCAACGCTGCGGGTTCGCGTGGTGAATGTCGTAGACCTGATGACCCTTCAGCCGCAGGAGGAGCATCCGCACGGCCTGAGCGATCGCGCGTTCGACGCGCTGTTCACCACGGACCGGCCCATTGTGTTCGCCTTCCACGGCTATCCATGGCTGATTCACCGGCTAACATACCGGCGCACCAATCACGGCAATCTGCATGTGCGTGGCTACAAGGAAGAGGGGACGACCACCACGCCATTCGACATGACGGTGATGAACGACCTGGACCGCTTTCACCTGGTGCTTGACGTGATCGCTCGCGTGCCCGGCCTCGCGCATTCCGCGCACGGCATGCGCGCGAGCGCGTACTGTCGTGCGCGCCTCGCCGAGCATCACGCGTACATTCGTGCGCACGGCGACGACATGCCAGACGTGCGCGACTGGAAGTGGCCAGCGTGAACATTCTCGTCCTCAACGCGGGATCGTCGTCGATCAAGTTCCAACTCATCGATACTGATGGGGACGCCATCACCGCGTCGCGCGACCGCCGGTTGGCCAAGGGCCAGATCGAGCGCATCGGCGGCGAGGCGATCATGACCTGCTCGGCAAACGGCGGTCACGCCACCACGAGCACTGCCCCCCTCCGCGACCACACGGCGGCCGTCGAGCACATCATCGCGTGGCTTGTGAGCGACGAGTCCGGCGTTCCCATCTCGAGCGTTGGCGCCATCGAGGCGGTGGGTCACCGCGTGGTGCACGGGGGCGAGCAATTCACGCATTCCACCCGCGTGGACGAGGCGGTCCGGCGTGAGCTCGATGGACTCATCGAACTCGCGCCCTTGCACAACCCGAACAACTTGCGCGGCATCGCTGCGGCACGCGCGGTACTCGGGCCGGACGTTCCGCAGGTGGCGGTGTTCGATACGGCGTTCCATCACAGTCTCCCCGAGACGGCATACGTCTACGCCATTCCGTACCAGTGGTATCGCCGGTATCGCGTGCGGCGCTACGGCTTTCACGGCACGTCACACCGCTACGTCAGCTACCGGTACCGTCAGCTCACCGGCAAGACGCGCGAAGACACGAAGATCATCACGCTGCACCTCGGCAACGGCGCGTCGGCGTGCGCCATCAGCGGCGGCCAATCGCTGGATACGTCTATGGGCTTTACGCCACTGGAAGGCCTCGCCATGGGCACGCGCTCCGGCGACCTGGATCCAGCCATCATCGACTACATCGCCGTGAAAGAAGGATTGACCGCGCGGGAGGTGGACTCGATGCTCAACAAGCAGTCGGGGCTGCTCGGCATCTCCGGCCTCACGGCCGACATGCGCGAACTCCTGGCCGAGGAGGCAGAGAATGGGGACCGCCGCGCGCGGTTGGCGATCGACATCTTCTGCTATCGCATCCGGAAGTACCTCGGCGCCTACCTGGCGGCGATGAACGGCGCGGACGCCGTGGTGTTCACCGGCGGCATCGGCGAGAACGCGCCGGATGTCCGCGCGCGCATCTGTGCAAATCTCGATTGGTTCGGCATCAGCCTCGATGCGACGCGCAATGCATCACTGCCGAACGGAGAGGGGCGCATTGATGTCGAGGGGTCGCGCGTGCAACTGTGGGTGATCCCGACCGACGAGGAACTCCTGATCGCGCGAGATACCTGGCGCGTAGTGACGGGCGCAGACGTGCGGTATTGAGGGCGACGTCAATCCTCGACGCCTGATCCCCAAGGACCGACAACGCGGTCACGGCCCGCATGACATCGTGGTTGGGTGGCGGCAGCTCCGTCGGCCAGCTCTGAGTTCCTCGCCCCAGGGAATGAGCACCGCCGGCAATTCCATCGTGGCCGCGGTCGTGATGTGATTGGGAGTGAGCGTCCGTTCGCGAATGTCCAGCGCGCGAGCGTAGAGGTCGTGCGCCGATGCATAGTCACCGATCGCATGGCGGGCTGGCGAGCACTGTCGCCACTTCCGACCGGTCCCTGCCCTGCGATTCCGTGATGGCGAGCTGTCGGGCGAGCGGCCGTTCAGCCCGTTCGAACGCTGATTGCATGAGGTAGGCCCGGCTCAACTTGAGGAGGACGATCGGGAGTTCGCCGTCTGATGCGGCCGCCGCAGTGTCACCGACGGAGAGCGCCCTCGACACCAGGTCATCGGCTTCGTCGAGTGGCCTTGGTTGATGAGGATCCGGCCAAGCGCGCTCAGCGTGCCGATGAGCACTGGAGCGTCAGTCGCCGCGCCGCGCTCGAGCGCGCGCATTTCGACAAGCTTTCTACTCGGCTCGGCAATCGAACTAAACACCTGTTGTCATACGATGGGAGAGTATGACGCGGGTCACGGTCACGTGGGTGCCGGTCTGTATACGGACCCGTCCGCCTGCGCGCGCATCGCCAAGAAGTGCTGACAGACAGAACAGCAACAAATGTTTGCGTGCTCTAACGCCCCGAGCCATACTCCTACGCAACGTGCACTTGCCACGTCGAACGAGTGGCATGCCTTCCGTTGGACCCACCCTGACTGGCAACCAATGTCTTCTACCACGCGACGAGCGCTCTTCGCCACGCTGGGCGCGCTGCTGCTCGTCGCATGCGGCGGCGGCGGCGAAACGAGCTCGCCGACAACCCCGACAACCCCGACAACGCCGACCACACCAACGACGCCGACAACGCCAGCAACAACCGCTCGAATCACCCTGCAGGTCGTGGCCCCGGGGACGCTTTACTCCGGTGACATCTACTACCGCGCCGCAACATCTGCCATTGCGCGCAGCGCATTCACGTTTCAGGACGGAAAGTGCGCCAGCGGCCCGGGCTCCAAGACCTGCACGATCGACGTGCCCATCGGCCAGACCGTCTCCATCGCCGCGAACGACCAGCAGGCGGACATCTACTTCGCCAACGTTGCCTTCAACGCGCAGAACGTCGATCCGCGATCGCTCCAGTCGCAATTCGCAAGCTTCACCGGGCCGTGCACCACTCCCGAGCGCGGCGTCTGTGTGCTCGTCGCGAATGCGGACCAGACGGTCACGGTGAACTACAAGGGACTCTCGTGGACACGAGTCAATTTCATCGGCTCAGCAAATTTTCAATTCACCATTTCGGCCCCTGCCGTCCTCGCCATCTCCACGAACATCAAACCCAGCGGGCAGTTCATCATCGAGGAGCCGATCGGCGGCCAATTCGCCAACCAGTGCGCCGCCCAGCTCATTCCCACCCACTGTTACACGCTTCGCACGGCCGACAACACCACCATGCAGTTTGACGCCGTGGCCCCAGTCGGCCCGCAGCCCCAAGGCAGCCCGGGGCCGATCGCGTTCAAGGGTTTCCAGGACGCATGCGCCTCGGCCGGTAGCGGCTCATCGTGCACATTAACCGGCTCCGGAGACCGGCTCGTCACGATGAAGTGGGAGTACTACCAATGCTCAGCAAACGCTGCCACGAACCCCCTCTGGAAATTCGTGCCCGGCACGTCTCCCCAATGCGCACTCATTTCGCCATGAGCCCCAGCGCCCCGGCCGCCCGAGTGAAGCCGACGTTGCACGGGGTGCCAGTGTAAGGATCTTGCGCTTCCTTCCACGGACTTTGCCAATGCGCCGCACGCTATTCGCTTGTCACATTTGCGCTCGTCGCAGTTGCCAGCTCAGCGCCCGCTCAGGTCATTCGTCCCGATACGTCGGACAACTGGCGATGGCTCGAGGACAT
>JBDUCM010000274.1:0-4919 GCA_040003455.1 bacterium | reverse complement strand
CTCAGCCCGGCTGATACGCCCCCCACTTCGCCGACAGCACGTCACTGATCTCCCCCACACTCGCCCGTGCGCGAACCGCATCGATGATCAGTGGCATCAAGTGGTCCCGCCCCGCCTCTGGCTCAGTAGCGTAGCTCACGCTTGCCTTGCCAAGGACCAAAAGTGCCTGCGCCACGACCCCTGCGTCCCGCGAGTCGCGCACCGCGCGGAGCCGTGCAACCTGCTCCCGCTCAAGCGCCGAATAGTCCGGCGACGGAATCACCGGTGCCTCGGCGCCGTCAGCAAACTTGTTGACGCCAACGATCGCCGTGGCGCCCCGCTCAACGCGTAGCTGGTACTCGTACGCCGAGCGCGCGATCTCTTCCTGGAAAAATCCCGCTTCGATGGCTTTTGCCGCGCCGCCCATCTCGTCCACGCGAATGAGCAGTGCTTCCGCCGATTGCTCGAGCGCGTTGGTGAGCTCCTCCACGTAGTAGCTGCCCGCGAGCGGGTCGGCGGTCAGCGCGGCGCCACTCTCGTAGCCGATGATCTGCTGTGTGCGCAACGCGAGCGTGGCCGCCTCGGCCGTTGGCAGCGACAGGGCCTCGTCATACCCGTTCGTGTGCAGTGACTGTGTGCCGCCGAGGACCGCGGCAAGCGCCTGGACCGTGACGCGCACCACGTTGTTGAGCGGCTGCTGCGCCTGAAGCGTCACCCCTCCGGTCTGCGTGTGAAAACGCAGGCGGCAACTCGCGTCGTTCGCGCCGAAGCGGTCACGCATCAGCCTCGCATACATCCGTCGTGCGGCGCGAAATTTCGCGACCTCTTCGAACAGGTCATTGTGCGCCGCAAAGAAGAACGACAGCCGCGGCGCGAACTCGTCGATCGAGAGTCCGGCACTGATGGCCCCGGAGACGTACGCCATCGCGTTCGCGAACGTGAACGCCAACTCCTGCACGGCGGTCGCACCCGCCTCGCGGATGTGGTACCCGGAGATCGAAATCGGATTCCAACTCGGTACTTCCGTCGCGCAAAAGCGGAAGATTTCCGCGATCAGGGCCAGCGACGGCGTGGGCGGGTAGATGTACGTCCCGCGAGCGATGTACTCCTTCAGGATATCGTTCTGGATGGTGCCGCTCAGTGCCGAGCGGGCGATGCCGCGCTCTTCGGCAACTACTATGTACATCGCGAGAAGCGTGGAGGCCGTCGCGTTGATCGTCATGCTCGTGGAGACCTTGTCCAACGGAATCTGCGCGAGCAGCGCGTGCATGTCCTCCACCGTGTCGATCGCCACCCCCACTCGGCCAACCTCGCCCAGCGCGCGGGGCGAATCCGAGTCGATGCCCATCTGCGTGGGAAGGTCGAACGCGACCGAGAGTCCGGTCTGCCCCTTGTCGAGCAACAAGCGAAACCGGGTGTTCGTCTCCTGAGCTGTGCCGAACCCCGCATACTGCCGCATGGTCCAGAGCCGGCCGCGGTACATGCTCGCCTGAACCCCTCGCGTGTACGGATACGTCCCGGGATCGCCGAGATCGCGCTGGTAGTCAGTTGGCGCATCGTCCGGACGATAGACCGGAGCGATCAGGAGGCCGGAAGGCGAGAGGATTTCGTCGGGCATGGGCTGCAAGCTAAGTGGTTCGATAGTGAAAACGGACTCGCTGCGTCAGCGAGTCCGTTTACCGTTTGCGAGTACGTACGCACTGCCGCGATCAGCCCGGCATGGTCTTGCCTTGCCGGCGTCGCCTACGCGCCCACCAACTCCGAATGATGTGTGAAGGTGGCGTTCGCGAGATCGACGTCCCGCTTGCTGCCGATGTACAGCGGGACGCGCTGGTGAAGCTCGGTTGGCTGAATGTCGAGCACACGCTGGACACCGTCGCTCGCTGCGCCGCCCGCCTGCTCACAGATGAAGGCCAGGGGATTGGCCTCGTACATCAGGCGCAGCTTGCCGCCCGACGCCTTCTTGTTGGCCGGATAGCAGAAGACGCCACCGCCCAGCAGGTTGCGATGGAAGTCGGCCACGAGCGAGCCGACGTAGCGCACATTCAGCGGCTTGCGACCGCCTTCGAGGCCGCGATACTTCCGCATCAGTTGCTTCGTGGCGTCGTCCCACTGCGCTTCGTACGAGTCGTTCACCGACAGGTACCGGCCTTCGTCTGGAATGCGGATGTTCGGGTGCGACAGGAGGAACTCACCGATGGAGGGGTCGAGTGTAAAGCCATGGACCCCCTGCCCTGTGGTGTACACCAGCATGGTGCTCGAGCCATAGATCACATAGCCCGCTGCCACCTGGCGCCGGCCGGGCTGGAGCAGGTCTTCCATCTCGCCGTGGCGCCCGCGCGTGATCTTCTGAACCACGCTGAAGATCGTACCCACCGGGACATTCACGTCGATGTTGGACGACCCGTCGAGAGGATCGAACATCAGGCAGTACTTGCCAGTCCGGAATCCATCCGGGATCTGGATGATGCCGGGCTCCTCTTCGGAGGCCATGGCACAGAGACGACCGCCGTGATCCATCGCCTTCACGATGGTATCGTTGGCAAAGACGTCCAGCTTTTGCTGGATTTCGCCCTGCACATTCGAGTTCTCGGTTGAGCCGAGAATATCCGCAAGGCCGGCTCGGCGGACCTTGTTCGCGATCATCTTGGCGGCGAGCGCCATATCGTACAGGATGCCCGAAAGCTCGCCGGTGGCTTCCGGATGCATTCGTTCCTGCTCGATGATGAACCGCTCGATCGTGACGACCGACGTCGCAGTATGCTGGACCACAGGCACCCTCTACGCGGTGGGGTAAGCGCTGGTTGAGCGGCGCGCCGCATACGCGCGAGCGTCCGCCTCATAGGGATTGTTCACATATCCGTTTCTCACGCTCCCCCAGGCATATCGCAACGGGAAGAATGAGTCAGCTTGAAACTGATGGACGTGCCGAAGTTCGTGCAAGAGCAATTCGGGGTCGAGCGCAATCGATTGCGCAATCCAGACCGTACGCCACAGCGTGATGCCGGATACGGTCCTCCGGCCCAGGCACCATCCACCGACTCTGAGCGCGAGGCCGCCGCGCCGCCATTTGGCGCCGTCGAGTTCGGGATATCGCTCGCGCAACGCGTCCGGCAGCTCCAGTGGCGACCCGGCCAACCAGTATAGAAGCCTGCGCAGCGACATCGCCTCGCCCCTATTCATCTTATGACTTGATTTGGCAGAAAGGAGTGCGCTCCCCGCGCATCCACGTCAATCCCCTCCCGAAGGAACCGGAGCACCACGGTACCGAGTCGATCGGTTCGAAACGTCGCAGCCCCGGACCCTTGGAGCGCCTGGATCACCTCGGGACCGGGATGACCATACCTGTTGTGCGCGCCAACGCTCACCAGTGCAACCCTCGGATGGACGGCATCGAGAAAGCGCGGCGTCGTGCTCGTGGAGCTCCCGTGATGTGCCACCTTCAGCACGTCGGCATGCAATGCCTCCCGCGCGTGTTCGAGGAGCCATTCCTCCTCCGGCCCTTCCGCGTCGCCGGTGAAGAGTACTCGATACCCGCCAACCCGGGCCAGCAACACGGAGCTCGCGAGGTTGGCGTCCGCGAGTTGTACGGCCCACGATGAATCCGGGGCAAGCATGGACAGGACGATGTCGTCCACAACGAGCGAATCACCCGGGCGCACGCGTTGCCATGCAATGGCGTCCGCCCGTGCCTCAACCAAGGCGGCCCGATACGGCGGGCTGGTTCCCACAAAACCCGGATCGAGAAACCGTGCCGGTCGCATCAGCGAAAAGAGCGACGCCGCGCCGCCCACATGATCGGCGTGGGGATGCGACATAACGAACAATGCGACACTGCCGCCGAGTCGCGAGAGATAGGGCACCACCGTACTTCGCCCCGCGTCGCCTCCATCCCAACTCCGCCCCGCATCCACAACCACCCACCGCCCTCGGCCCGTGCGCAAGGCAAACGCGTCACCCTGGCCCACGTCGATCATGTGCAGTTCCGGCGCGCGCTCCAGTTGCGGCGCCAGTGGCCCAACGATCAGTGCCGCGAGCGCTGCACCGCCGACGGCGAGACCGCGCCACGGATGACGGGCAAGGCACGCGACAATGAGTGCCACCGAAGCAACAGCTGCAGCAACGGCCCCCAAAACACTGGGAAGCACGCTCGGCGCCGCACCGGGTACAGACGCCGCAACCCGCGCGATGCCGTCGAATGCGAGCAACAACACGTGCGACGCGTCAGCCGCCATGGATTCCACCGCATGGATCGGAATGGCGAGCGCCACGAACAGGAGTGGCTGGAGCAACGCCATGACCGGATCCGCGAGCAGGTTGGTGACAGGCCCCAGCAACGAGACACGCCCAAACGCCCACGCCACCAGCGGCGCGGTGACGGCCGTGGCCACCACGCTGATGAGTCCCCCCTTCGCGAGCGATCCCCGCCAACCGGCCCAGCTTTCGGGAACGATGCGCCTGGACAGCGCTCCGCCGGCAATCAGCGACGCCGTGCCGGCCACGCTCAGTTGCCACCCCAGATCGAGCGCAGTGCTGGCACTCCATAATGGCGCCACGGCGCCGAGGGCAAGAATGGCCCATGGCGACGTGGGTCGCTGCGCCACACGCGAGAGTAGCAATGCTCCGAGCATCACGGCCGCCCGTACCGCAGGCGGTGGGGCACCAATGGCGGCGACATAGACCGCCAACAGCAGAAGGGTCGCGAGGCGCGCCGGCGTCACGGGCAGGCGGAGAATGGACGCGAGGAGTTCGAGCGCGAGTGCGACGATGCCAACGTGCAGGCCGGAAACACTGAGCATGTGCACGAGTCCCGCCGTCGCATAGCGATCACGTTGCACGGCCGGAATGCCGCTCATGTCCGCGATCACAAGTGCTCGTGCCATCGGCGCGTCATCGCGGAAAATCCTGTCAATGCGACGTCCGGTCGCAGCTCGCAGGGC
>JBDUCM010000273.1:0-4927 GCA_040003455.1 bacterium | reverse complement strand
GAGATCCGCGCCGGCACCGGCGGCGACGAAGCCGCACTCTTCGCCGCCGACCTGTACCGCATGTACAGCCGGTTCATCGAACGGCACGGTGGCTGGAAGCGCGAGGTCATGTCACTCTCCGACGGCACTCTCGGCGGCGTGAAGGAAGCCGTGTTCAAGGTTTCCGGCGACGGCGCCTTCGGCGCCATGCGCCTGGAAAGCGGAACGCATCGCGTGCAACGCGTCCCCGCCACCGAGACCCAGGGCCGCATCCACACGTCGGCCGCCACCGTGGCCGTGCTCCCCGAAGCCGAAGAGGTGGACGTCAAGATCGAGGACAAGGACCTTCGCATCGACGTCTTCCGTTCCAGTGGGCCCGGCGGGCAGAGTGTGAACACCACCGACTCGGCCGTGCGTATCACGCACATTCCCTCCGGCCTGGTTGTGTCGCAGCAGGACCAGAAGTCGCAGCTCCAGAACAAGCTCAAGGCCATGGAAGTGCTGCGCGCGCGACTGCTGGCACTCCGCGTGAAGGAAGCCGACGACGCGCGGTCCCGCATGCGGAAGGAGCAGGTGGGCTCGGGCGACCGCTCCGACAAGATCCGCACGTACAACTACCCACAGAGCCGAGTCACCGACCACCGTATCGGCTTTACCACACACGATCTCTCGGGCGTCATGGACGGCGACATCGAGCCGATCATCGACGCGCTCAAGATGGCCGATGTGGAGGAACAGCTGGGTGGATAACCCGCGCACCATCGGCGTCCTCGTCGAGGAGATGACGACCGTCCTTGCGTCGGCGCTCGGCAGCGACGCGAGGGCCGAGGCGCGCGAGTTGGTCGCCCTGCAATTCGACATGCCGCGCCATTGGCCCACAACCGCCCGCGATACCGATGTGTCCGCGGAGGCCTGCGACCGCGCAGTGGGCGCAGCCCGGCGCCGAGCCAACGGGGCGCCGTTGCAATACGCCGCGGGACGTGCGGCGTTCCGTCACCTCACGCTCTGTGTGGACGAGCGCGTGCTCATCCCTCGCCCCGAGACGGAGCAGCTGGTGGACATCGTGCTCGAGCGCACGAGAACCGAGCGAGGTGGCGTGGCGGTGGACGTCGGCACTGGTTCGGGCGCCATTGCGCTGTCGCTTGCCAGCGAGGGCCGCTTCACGAAGGTCATTGGTACGGATGTCTCGCTCGATGCGCTCGCCGTCGCCCGAAATAACGCAAAGCAGGGCGCCGGCCGATGGTGCGCCGAGGTGGAGATGCGACAGGGATCGCTTCTTGGCCCAGTGCCGGAACGGGGGCTGCGCGCGGTGGTATCAAATCCGCCGTACATTTCGTTTGAAGAGGCCGCCACACTACCTGCATCCGTGCGTAACTGGGAACCACCGGTGGCGCTCTTTTCGGGCGACAATGGCATGGCCACCACGGTGAAGCTCGTGGGCGAAGCGGCCGGTGCCCTGGCTCCCAGTGGCCTGCTCGCAATGGAAGTGGACGTACGGCGGGCAGCCATGGTCGCCGCGGCAACGGAAGCGCACGGATCGTACGAAGACATCCGCATATTGCTGGATCTCACAGGCCGCGAACGATTCGTGGTCGCCAGACGACGGGAGGAGTAGGGATGATCGAGGACAAGGCAAAGGAACTCGGACGACTCATCGGCCAGAGCGCGGAATACAAGGCGGTAAAGCGTTCCAACGACGCGCTGGGCCAGGACACATCGGCCGTCACGATTCTGAAGCAGATGGAGCAGCTCCGCCTCAACGCGCAGCAGATGATCCAGCGTGGCGAGCGTCCCACCGAGGAGATGGAGCGCGAGCTCGATACGTTGCTGAGCCAGGTGCAGCAGATGCCCGTGTACCAGCGCCTCGTGTCCGCGCAGGAGAACTTCGACAAGACCATGCAGAAAGTGAACGACTGGATTGTCGAAGGCATCGAGAAGGGCGCCACGAGCTCCATCATCACCCTGGGGTGAGCGTGTGAGCACTCGCTCGGGGCGCGGATGCGTCATCGTCTTCGAGGGCGGTGAAGGCTCCGGTAAATCCACACAGCTCCGGCGAGTGGCCGCGGTGTTCGAGCGGTACGGCGTGGCGCACGTCTGCCTCCGCGAACCCGGTGGCACCCCACTCGGTACCGAGGTTCGCCGCGTGTTGCTCGATCGGGCCTCGGACATCGAGCCACGCGCAGAAGCGCTGCTGTTCATGGCCTCGCGGGCCCAACTCGTGGAACGCGAGATCCGGCCCGCCATCGCGCGTGGCGACGTGGTGCTCCTCGATCGGTTCTTCCTTTCCACGTATGCGTACCAGATTGGCGGGCACGACCTCGCCGAACGCGATGTGCGGAATGCAAACGGATTTGCCACCGGCGGCCTGGTCCCTGACCTCACCCTCCTGCTGGCATTTCCTTTTGCCGAAGGCCTCGTACGCGCCGCACGCCGCGATCTCGCGCACGACCGGATGGAAGCCATGGGCGAAGGATTCCACGCGCGCGTGGCGCAGGCACTGGCGAGCTTCTCGCAACCGGAATGGCAGGCCGGCCATCCCGAGTGCGGGCCCATCGTTGCCGTCGATGCCGCAGGCTCCGAGGATGAGGTTTTCATGCGTGTGGCGAACGCGCTGAACGCGCGATATCCCGAGATGATGCCCGCCGAGGCCTTCACTGACCTGGGAGACGTTGATGCGCGGTAGGAGCATCGTTGCGCTCGTCCTGCTTGCAGGCGCGCTGGTTTCGGGAGGCTGGTTCATGGCGCGCGGTACCTCCAATGCGCGCATGGATGGCCCCGCGCGCGAACGCCTGTTCGCGGAGGTGTTCGCTCACCTCAAGCGCGACTACGTGGACACGCTGTCCGACTCCACATTGTATCGGCGCGCCATCGACGGTGCGTTGCGCGAACTGCATGATCCGCACTCGGTCTTCCTGGATACGCGGCGCCTGAGCCGTCTCGACGAGAGCACCAGCGGTCACTATGCCGGCGTCGGCATCCAGATGGATGTGCGCGACAGCGGCATCTCCGTCATCGCCACCCTTCCGGGTACGCCGGCGGAGCAGGCAGGGATCATCACGGGCGATCGCATCGTTGCCATCGAGGGCAAGTCCACCACCGGTGTGACATCGGACGAGGCGCTCAAGACGCTACGTGGCGCAGCCGGCAGCACTGTGCACGTGAGTATCGCGCGTCCGGGTTTTGCGGAGCGTCTGCCATTCACACTTGTGCGGCGCGAGATCCTGGTGAACCCGGTGCGGCATGCACTGTCCCTCGGCAATGGCATCGGCTACGTGGACCTCACGGTGTTCAGTGCCGCCGCCGCTACCGACCTCGCGCACGCGATCGATTCCCTGCGCGCAACCGGCGTGAAGTCGCTCGTGCTGGATCTCCGCGGCGATCCAGGCGGGCTGCTCGACCAGGGGGTGGATGTCGCCGATCTGTTCCTGGATCCGGGGCAGTCCATCGTGTCCACCCGCGGACGCGGCGCCGCCGAAACCCGGTCATTCGCCGATCACGCCCAGCAGAAATGGGGCGGCATGCCGCTGGTTGTCCTCACGGACAGCGGGAGCGCATCGGCAAGCGAGATTGTCGCTGGCGCGCTTCAGGATCACGATCGCGCCGTAGTCGTCGGGACAGCAACGTACGGCAAGGGCAGTGCACAGCGCGTCTTCCGCGTCGACAACGGCGCGATCAAGCTGACCACGGCCCTGTGGTATACTCCCAGCGGTCGCAGCATCGATCGTCCGCGCGAACCGGTGGTGGATGACGACGGTGCCCCGGCAGTGAAGCCTGATTCGGCGAAGGCGCGCCCGAAATTCCACACCGACGGCGGCCGCGTTGTCCTGGGCGGCGGTGGAATTGTCCCCGACATCGAAGTCGCCAAGCGGCCCGGTTCACCAGCAGATCGCGCGCTTCAGCGCGCGCTTGGCGCGAAGGTGCCGCAGTTCGTTGACGTCATCGTCGAGTACGCCCTCGCGGAAAAGGCGGCGCACGCGCTCGCCAATCCGGGTTTCGACGTGACGCCGGCCATGCGTGATGCATTGTATGGGCGGCTCAAGGCGCGCGGCATCATCGTACCCCGCGCTGTCTATGACTCAGCCAACTCGCTGGTGACGCGCGCCATGACCACGCAGTTGTCGAGGTATGTGTTTGGCGGGCGCGCGGAATTCGAGCGCACACTGCGCCAGGATCCAACGATGCTCAGGGCCGAAACACTCCTGCACGGCGTGGACTCACAGAAGGCGCTGCTCGCGCGCGTAGGCAGCCCGCAGGCGAAGTAGCGCCGCATGCGCACCAGACCAGCCACGTCGCACGATGCGCAGGCCATCCGCGCATTGATCGACGCCAACGTTGCTGATGGCAGGCTGCTGCCACGCACCGCCGAGTTCATCGCCACCAACTATCATCACTTCCTGGTGGCCGAGGACGATGGTGTTGTGGTGGGCTGCGTGCATCTCGATGAATATGCGCCGAGCCTGTCCGAGGTTCGTTCGCTCGCCGTGCATCCGTCCATGCAGGGACGAGGGGTGGGCAGGGCGCTCGTGGGTGCGACCGAGCGGCTGGCACGGCAGCGCGGCTGTGCTACGCTGTTTGCCGTCAGCAATGACGAAGCGTTCTTCAATCACTTCGGGTTCTTCACGCGCCACATACCGGAGCTCGATCGCGAACGCAGTGAAGTCAGCAAGTACAAGGGCGTGTTCGCCAAGGATCTCGCGTAAGGCAACAGGAAAACAAGCCGCCATTACCACAGAGGCCACTGAGGAACACAGAGGAAAAGCAAGCCCTCCGTGCCCCTCTGTGTCCTCTGTGGTTCAAGCAATGCGCCTCGTTCCAGACCATCGCTCACCCGAGGCAGTCCCTCACGCTTCCGGCAGCAGTGCGACGAGACGCGTTGGGGCAATGAGCCGGTAGGAGTCGCGCAGCAACTCCGCCGCGAACGCAGTGAAGTCAGCAAGTACAAGGGCGT
>JBDUCM010000272.1:0-4932 GCA_040003455.1 bacterium | reverse complement strand
GGCCGCGGTGTCGTGCATCGGGACATCAAGCCCGACAACATCATGATCGAGCGCGCGACCGGCCGCGCGATGGTGATGGACTTCGGAATCGCTCGCGCCATCACCGGCGCGGCGCCGACCGCGACGCAGGGCCTCACCCGCGTCGGCGAAGTCGTCGGCACGCCGGAATACATGAGCCCCGAGCAAGCGACCGGCGACAGTGTTGACGGCCGCAGCGATCTGTATGCGCTCGGCCTCACGGCGTACTTCGCCCTGAGCGGACGTCTGGCCATCAGCGGCGACACGACCGGCAAGATCCTCGCGCGACAGATCACGGAGCAGCTCCCGCCAATGCAGAGCATCCGTGCTGACGTGCCCCAGGCCCTCGGCGACGCCATTGATCGCTGCGTGATGAAGGACCCCGCCGAACGGTTTCAGACGGGCGAGGAACTGGTTGAGACACTGGACGCAGCGAAGTTGTCTGGCCCGGAGATCCCCCTCGCGATCCGCCTGCTGCAACAGGAGCAGTCCTCGCTGGCGATGCTGCTGCTGTTCGGCTTCGTCATCGCCTACATGATCCTCGCACTGGGAGTGGCAACCGATCGCGGGAACTACGACATGATGCTCCCGATCGTGATCCTGATCAGCGTGCTGCTGACGCGCGCAACGCAGGTCATGCGCGAGGTTGGGCGAGTGGCGGCCAGCGGCTTCTCCCGCGATGAGATCCAGAACGGACTCTACGCCGTCCTCGGGGAGCGCGATCAGCGCCGTGCGGAGCTGCGCGCCGACGAGCGGACGCAGATCGCCAGGAAGAAGACCCTCCGCTCGGCAGTTACGCAGCTGCTGCTCGGGGCCCTGATGTTCATCGCCGCGCTACAGTTTCGTCACAAACGCCCTACCGGCGGCTACACGATCGACATTACCGGGACGATCCTCGTCTTCTCCGCGATGATCCTCCTTGGCGTCGGCCTGGCGCTGCTGCTCCGCAGCCCGTTCCGCCGTCCGGTTGGCGAGCGCGCGTATCGCGCATTCTGGCTCGGCCCGATCGGTCGCGCCTTCGTGCGGGTATCCGGACGGTCCGAATGGAAGCAACCGGGATTGAGGCCTGTTGTAACCCGAAGCGGCGTCGCGTCGATCCCCGCGCGCATCGCCATGCCAACGGGTACACCTCCCGTCGTGGCACCCGATCGTATCGACGCACTCGAGCAGCGCGTAGCAGATCTGGAGCAGTGGCGCAGGGAAGTTGGATTAACAGGCCGCTTGAGCCCGCACCTCGAGCTGCACGATTGAATCCATAGCGACCCGAGCGTCACGGGGCGGATTGAGCTCAGGGCTTCGAGACAAATTCCACTGTGTGCTCGGCAATCGCCCCCAATCTTGTGGGCCCTCTTCGCCTGGGCCGTGTCGCTCGGATGGGGAGACGTGCTAACGGTCGTCCCACGTTTGCCCTTGCGTGGGCGGCGAGCGCCTCCGGGTCGCTCGCGATGGCCAGGCGATCGCCAGGGCGAGAATTGCCCGACCGCCGTGGGGATTCCGCCGAGGCTGAACTCACCGGGTCCGAGACGCGGAAACCGCTCGGCGACGACGCTTGACATCGCCGCTCGGCTCCAGTCCGCAGCACATGCTAAGGGAGACCTGCGAGAAAACTATTCATCTCGCGCAACACTTCCGCCTCATGACTGGCGATCACGAAATGATCGGCGTGCGGCAGCCGTACGACACGTGCCGTTGGCAGGCCACGCTCAAACGAGTCACTGATCGTGGCCTTCCGGGTCGAATCCCAGGCCGTATATCGCTGGCGTGCAATCGAGTCGTCCATGTAGGCATTCCCCCAGTTCGACGGCGACGCGTAGATCGCGAGGATGGGAACGGGAATCGTCGTGTGCCGCCGCTGCCCTTCGAGGATCGCGCGTGCGATTGGCGCGAGCCGATCGGGGCGCTGCACGTCCTTCGGATCGTACGTCGCCACGAGTTCTTCCTTGTACCTCCGGAGATCACGCGTCAGTCGGGGAAGCTCCACCTCGAGAAGTCGCTGCACCAGGGTATCCGGATCCTCGTGGGCACCCCCAAACTTGCCCAGGATGAGCTCCTCGAGCGCTGCCTTGATGTGAATGGCGTCGACGACCATGTCACCGCGTGACGCATCATAGAATGCATAGGGAAACCCGGCATCCAGGTACACGAGCCCTGCCACGCGCTCCGGATGCCGGCTCCCGATGGAACTCAGCTCTTCACCGGCGATCGAATGTCCCACCAGCACCGCCCGGTCGATCTTGAGGGAGTCCATGACGGCGAGAACGTCAGCTCCAAGGCGATCCGCCGAGTAGTTGGCGTCGGTCGGTACGGGAGCGCTGGAGTTGCCAAAGCCGCGACGGGTTACACCGTACACGTGGTGTGATGCCGTGAACCTCATCGCGAATTCATCGAACACGTGAGCGGTTGCCCCGAGTCCGGCGAGAAAGACCATTGGGCGCCCCGTACCGCCATAGTCCAACACCTCGAGCGAGGTCGCTTTCTCCACGCCCACGCGTCGGCTCTGGTGTTGCGGGATCTTGAAGCTCCAGCCAGTGGCCGGAGTGGCGCGTTCCCAGTCGAGAGGAATGGCGCCCGCTCCCGTCCAGGTTCCGTGAATTCGAACGCCATTCTCTCCGACCGCGCCGCTATACGTGGCATCAAAGTCCGGCGCCGCAAACTGCACCTCCAGCCCGCGTTGGGCCATCGATGCCGCCGTGCCCTCTCGGCCAGTAGGCCCTTGATCGATGCTGAAGAGCGTCGCCGTCCAGGCCGCGTGAGCGTCGGTACGAGCGACACGAAGCACCAGGCGAAAATCCCGACCCGGCACGGTGCCTTTCAGCGTTGCCTGCCAGTCGCCGCTCAGGTCCGCGTTACGGTCGCTCTGCGCGCTGATCGCGCGCCTTGCAGTGAGCAAGCACGTCATCACGATGCCGACAATGAGCACGGTCCGCGAAATCTGCATCGTCTGTCTCCAGCGTTGCGGTGGCGTTGGGCTGAAACGAGCCTTGTGCCACAACAGACTCCGGAAGCCACTGGATGGTTGGGTGCCGCGCAAAACCGCGCCGGTGAGTACAACCTCGTGACCGTCGCCGGCTCGATGGCCATCAAGGTGGCGAAGAAGCACCTGCCTCCCCGCGAGCGTCTCGAGCAACATCATGCTCTAAAGACCCGCGGATCACCACCGATCAATCTGGTGGTGATCCGCTTTTGACGATCAGCGCGAACCTGCTGATCGTTCAGTCACTGCTTTGTGCGCCCGGCTACTTGAAGTTGGGATTGTTGAACGTCTCGACGTCCGGTAGCGGCACGCAGGTGAGATCGCTGTAGATATTCCCCTTGAGGGTCAGCCCCTTCACGAAGGGCAGGTTGTACCGGAGCATGTCGCCGTACCGCTGCCCCTCACTGAACAGCTGACGGCGGCGCTCCTCGAGCACGAGGTCCGTGAACGCCTGCCCGGTCGGAACGGGACCGGCGAGTGTGGGAACACCATTCGCCGTACGCACCGCGTTGATGGCATCGAACCCCTGCTGCCCGCCGATCGCTTCGGCGTAAATGAGCTGCGCCTCGTTCCACGATGCGATGGGCAGCGGCGTGGCGCCGGTCTGGGCAATGAACTTCTGCTGCTGCCACAACGGTGTCACGCCGTCGTTCGCCTTCTTGCCCGCGTCCTTCACCTTCACGCGCGGATCGGGCACACTGCCGGGTACGCCGTTGACCGTGAGGTTGCGATACGGCGCAGACACCGAGAGATAGTCGTTGCGGATGGTCAGGTTGTATATGCGATTCTCGCGCTGCGACGCACCACCCTCGGTGAATTCGGCATTCCGCACGAAGCCCGCGGGAACCAGGATCGCATCGGCGGCCGAGCCGGCAAGGTTCTTGAGGTCGAGACGGGCGCGCGCTCGACCGACACGCGCCATGTTGAGGACACTCGCATCATTGACCGCGGTCGCACGGGCGATGGCGTCGGTAAAGCGAGTCTCGGCAGCCGCAAATACGTCTGCGCGAGTCATCTTCGGACCGTTGTCCATCGTCATCTCGCACATCCCTTCGCCCAGCAGCAAGTCGGCATAGCCGGCGTACGCGCGCATCTGGGCCATCAAGAGCGCACGGCCCGGCACTTGGGCATCGGTAAACGCCTCGAGCCGGTTGAACGCGTCGTCGAGCTGGAAGCGCGCCTGCTGAAGCGGCGTGTAGAAACCCATTGCCGTCGTGCCCCGGCCGTAGTTGCAGGTGCCGGGTGCACCCTTGATCTCCACGACGCCGCGCCATTCCCATGGGTGATTGTCGACAAAGCCGTTGGCATTCAGATACTCGCCGCTCAGCATGCCGACGGAGGCGGCGTATTGCACGGCGCCGCACTGGAGTGACTGTAGCGCCGCCGCAGCGAGTGCCGGCGCGAGCGTGGGATCCAACAGGGCATCGGCCGGTACGCTACCGGGATTCTCGACGTCGAGGATTGTGTTGCAGGCGCCCAGGCCGGCGAGCGCGAACACAACCACCGCCAACCGATGAGTGAGTCTGTATGACATGATTCTCATTTCTCTCGGTGGATGGTTAGTAAGTGAGACGGAACGTGGCGACGAAGCTTGCGGTCGGCGGCATGATCGTCTGAAAACCGTTGGACAAGGAACCCAATGCACGGGTTTCCGGATCCCACACGTGCTGGTTGGCGACGTCGACATAAACCTCGCCGTCTCGCGACGTATTCCAGCCCTGTTGCGCGGTCCACAACATCGAGAGGTTGCGGCCCGCGACCGTCACCGAACCGCTCGACGCACCGAACCTCTGCACGAGCGACGGCCTGACCGTATACGACGCGGAAAGTTCGCGCAGTCGCAGGAACCCCGCCTGGTACGTGCTCGCTGCGTCGGTATCGATTTGCCGATAGACCTGAAGGAACGGATCGTTCTGCTCGATCACGGCCTTCGTCGAGCC
>JBDUCM010000271.1:0-4932 GCA_040003455.1 bacterium | reverse complement strand
TGAAGTCGACGTGTCCCGGGGTGTCGATGATGTTGATGCGATGCTCGGGATAGGTTCCGCTCATGCCCTTCCAGAAGCACGTGGTGGCGGCCGACGTGATCGTGATGCCGCGCTCCTGCTCCTGCTCCATCCAATCCATCGTCGCGGCGCCTTCGTGCACTTCGCCAATCTTGTGCGACTTGCCCGTATAGTAAAGAATACGCTCGGTCGTGGTCGTCTTACCAGCATCGATGTGAGCCATGATGCCGATGTTCCGGTAGTATTCGAGCGCAGTTTCGCGTGCCATATCAACCCGTCAGGTGTGTCAGCCGCGGCAGCCCCTCTGGCGCCAGCAGCATGGTCTATTCAGCAAATACAAACGCGGGTGGACCAGGCGCCCTGTTCGGGCCGGTATCCATCCGCTTTCGCCAGGGTGTGTTCGCCTCTGCAGCGCGAACGGGGACCCAAGGCGCGCTGAGCAAAAATCACTCAACGTCAAATTGTCCTGCGTTTCTTTTCGGGAGCGGAACGAATCCGCCGGCCAGTAACCTCACCCAATCACTTCCCGGGTGCCCATATGACTCGGCCGCAGTGAACCGATACACGGTCGTCGATGTGGAATCGACCAAATAAGACCGTAGCCCCTTGAATTTATTGGGGTTTCACGCTGTGTCAACCGGGCGGGGGGAGAATCTCCCGAACCCACCAACGGCCTCACGATCCAACACGATCCCATACGACCAGACAGGCAAAACTAGTCATGCAACCGCCTCACGCGAAGGGCGTCCCCTCACTTTCGGACAACCCCGCTACGCGTGTCTCCCTCGCTACGCGTGTCTCCCTATAGAGGTAGCCCGCGCCGAGCAGGAACGCACCCACCGCCGCCCAAGCACCAACGCGCAGAAGCACAGAAGCGATATCCGTGACGACAACGATCGCCTTGACCGCCGCATACATCGAAAGAACGAGCCCGGCAATCCGTAGCCGCGCTACCTGAAGTCGCCGGCCAGCAACGATAGAACCCAATCCGCACGCCGCGTAGTACGAGGTGAGCAGGAACGCCGCCAAATCCGCGGTGAACGCGTGGGCCACTTCCATGCGGCCCCACACAATCGCAAAACCGACTGGCACGCCGATACGTGCAGAACGGCCCACCAACCGCGATATCCCCGTGCCACCCCGCAGCAGCCACGCCGTCACGATGAGACCGGCACACGCTGCGGCCGCCGATGCCGACGACCGTGTGGCGAATGGGAGGTAGGAATAGGCCGACCGGCTCGCCAGCTGATCGACAGCGGACAACACCGCCCCGCCGAGCGCCAGCCCCACACCGTACAGTGGAAGCGCAGTGTCCTCGGTCCGCACACACAACGCCAATGCCGTTCCCCACACAGCCAGCGCCCCTACCAACGGAAGGGGATACGACCACGCCCCAGCCAGAATTGCAAGACACCCCAGAATGCCGGCCGCGAGCAAGTGCACTCCCGAACGCAGCCAGTCGGGTCGCGCCCGCTCGACGCGCCAGGCCACGAGGGCGAACAGGGTCCACGCTGCACAGACGGCGGCTTCCGCCCGTGGCGTACTCACGGCAGCATACGCGACCGCCAACGACACGAAGGGCAGACAGAGCCCGCTCGCTGTCCACCATCGCGCGCGCGGCCCGCGAATGAGAAGCGCGCCGTAGGTCACCGCCGCAAGGGCAATCGCAACGCCCAGCGCCACGCCCAGTGGACGGCTGCGCGTCACATCCCACGCGGCCGCCACGCCAATGAATCCGATGACGAGATAGGCGCGCGGAAGTTCCCCACGCCACGCCGATTCGCCAAAGAGCAGCGCGCCAACTGCGCACGCACTGACGAACAGGGTAACCAGAAACGGACCGTACCAGGCCGCGGCGATCGGCAGTGCAACAGCGCCGATCGCGTAAGCGAGTGCCCCTGCCACCAGGACCCCAAATGCCATCATCCACGTTGCTTTTCGCGCCGAACGCAGCCCTCCGGCCAGGACGGCACCGCCGTACAGCAACAGCGCGAGCGCCGTCCCGCCACCGTCCGACGTGACAAATGGTGCCGACAGCGCGCCGGCGATGGCAACCGAGAAGAGGAATTCACTCTCGTCCATGAGTGCCAGCGAGGCCAACGCGATCGAGACGACATCGACGACGACGATTGCCACGCCGATGGGAACGAGGTGCAACCGCGGCCCGGCACCCCAGGCAAGGAGATCCACGATCGCGAGCGCGATCGCCAGCAGGACGTTCCCGTAGCGTGACTCACCTCGCCGCCGGAAGTACACGCCGGTGCCGGCGACGAGTGCGGCGGCCAGGACCCCTGCCCCGATTCGTACTTCGGGGGTAAGTAGTCCGCGCTGGACGGCCATCTTGATGACCGCACCAACCGCCATGAGGATCACCAGCGCCGCGAGCGCGAGCGTGCCGTACCGCCCCACGAGTGATTCGATTTCGCTGCCACTGAGCGCCGACCCGGAATGCAGGCGATCAGCCAGCGATCGCGTCGGTGGCGGCCCGCCGGTTGCATGGCGCTCTGACGCGGGGGCGCGCGGCGTCACGAGGGCCCGAAGCGCGCCGAGTTCATCAGTGAGTACAGCCACCTGCGCTTCCAGCGCGGCAATCCGGCGCGCCTCGTCGGATCGCCCAACGGTGCGCGCCTGTTCGACGGAAGAGTCGTCGGGCGACGTCATCTATCCATCCGCTTCACACTGTAGGGGCACCGCGCAACAGGGCACCTTCGGCCACAGCTTCGCGCATGCAACTACTCGTCGGTCACCTGCGGCGGTGGAGCGATGTCTCCCGCGTTGCGGACAGGTCCGCCATCGGAGATCCGCGTGGCGGCGCCATCACCACGATCGATGGGGCGATGCAATGAGGATGAACGACCCACCACCAGGTTTGCCGCTGGACTTCGATCAACCTTGCGAGGCGCGAATTTCGGGTCGCGCAGCACCTTGAAAATATTGACCGTGAGCACGAGGGCCGCGAGCGCTTGCAATGACAACTTGATGACAGCCTGCGCGGAGGCGGCGTAGAACTTCGGCATGGCCGCCGCAGGCACGCGTGACCGCATCTGGAGCGCATCCAGCGCGAATGACCCGAAGCCGCCGAGCAGCAACAGTGCAAAGAGGGCCGAGATGATTCCGCACACGATCACGATCTTGCGATCGCCGAACACGGTGGCCAGCCCGTAGATGAGGAAGAGCACCAGCAAGGGTGCGCCAACGGCGCTGGCAAACAGGCCGAATGCTCCAAAGCGCCACGCCACCGTATCGGGCTTGAACGGCATGACCGACATGAAGACGTCGACCAAGGGCAGCAGCAGCGCGATGCCAAGAATGAGATAGCCCGGTACTCTGAGTCGGCGTGTTCGCTCGGACGGCGCGGTAATCGTCATGGACGCATCATGGAGGGAGGAAAGGACTGGAGACGTTCCGAAGGATTCCGCAGCGCGTGCGGACACCCGTGCAGGCCCGACGGGAATACGGTGACTAGGTGCATCTTACCACACTTTCCGCATTCAAGCGAAAGGCTCAGAGGTGCGTCCAGCAGGGGGACAAGGGATAGGAAATACAACGAGTCTTCCACGGGCGTGCGCGGAAAGACTCGATGAGGTACGACGCCTGGATCACGAGCAGAAGAAGCAATACCTGCCAGCCGACCGTCCACCGCGGGGCTGAGGAACGTCTCATCAGGCGCCAGCCCCACCACACGATGATCGTCTCGACGACGAATTCGAGTTGCTCGAAGTGCTCGAGGTCAAGACCGGCAGGGCCGCCAATCCACAGGACCTTCCAGCCGGAGACCCAATCCAGCGCGATGTGCGTAATGACGAGCCCGCCGACCACAAGCGCCGTTTCGGCACGCCGAAAAACGAGATAGGCCGCGCCCGCGCACCCGAGGGCGAGGATTCCGCTCCATGGAAGCAGGTGCGAGTAGATGTTGTTTTCGCGCCAGTTCATCCCCGACAGCGCCAGCAGGACGCGCCATATGTCCGGCGCCATCGTCGCGGCCAGGAGCCAGGGAAGCGGGATCGCGGGCCAGCGCCAGCGCGCGGCAAGCGCCACGCCCACGTGACCGACAATCATGCGCTCAGTTCCGGTGCGCGGGTCACGAGGCCGTTGCGCTCGTCGCGCCTATTCCGGATCAGGGCGCGCGCAGCGGTGTCGCGCGAGCGAGGATCGGCGCGTCGGAGGTGCGTTCGTCGCGAAGCGAGTCTCGTCGCGCGGCGCCGTTGGCACGGAAGGCGTTGATCGCGAAGATCGTTGCGACAATCGCTTCAGTGACGAGCTTGGCAAATGCCTGGGCGGTGGCGATATCGAACTTTCTGACACCAGCGGGATCGATGCGGGCGCGCAGTTGCAGCGCGTCGAGCAGGAACGAGCCCGTGCCGACGTAGAGGAAGACCGCGATGGTCGCCGCGATCACGCCAACCGCGAGGATCATGCGCCCGTCCACGAAGGAGAGCGCGACGGCGTACACGAGCAGGATCAGGAGAAACAGATTCCCCACGCTGTTTGCGGCACCGCCGACGGACGCATAGCGCCACACGATCGATTCAAAGCGGAACGGCGCGATGGTATATGCGAAATCGAAGAGCTGAAGCGTGAGAGTCACGAGCAGAAATACGTAAGCGGGCAGACGGATTCGACGCAGGAAATCGCGATTGGCCGTAGGAGGCATTCAGCAGGGTCGTCTCTTTGAGGGGTACGCCGAAGTACTTCTAGATGAAGGCGCCATGCCGTGATGTTGCGCGCGGCGCAGGCCCGGTGGAACGGATGTCGATACTCTGGATGCGGAATCAGCAAAGCAAGTATAGCGGATCAGGCGCGTGACGGGGAACGCCTTGGAGCGGCGGTCCGCTGTGGGATCGCAGCGGCGACCGCGGTAGGCCCGCGGTAGGCCCGCGGTAGGCCCGCGGTAGGCCCGCGGTAGGCCCGCGG
>JBDUCM010000024.1:0-47662 GCA_040003455.1 bacterium | reverse complement strand
ATTGCCGATGCCCTCGATCGCGGCCGGCTCGCTGGCGCCGCGCTCGACGTCTTCGCCACCGAGCCCCTACCCCGCGAATCCCCCCTGTGGGGCGACCGCCGCGTGATGGTCTCCCCGCACATGTCCGGCCTGACCACCATCAAGGGAACGATTGTGGGCTTTCTGGAGTGTCTGGCGGAAATGGAACGCGGCCAGCTTCCCACCCGTGTTGTTGATCGCGACAGACAATACTAAGGTCGGAGCACGCGGGGGTAGCGCGCTCGCCGCCCGCGTCGACTAGTTCGCGCCTCGATTCAGGAAGTAGTTCCACCGCGACACGCCGGCCGGAAACTGTTCCAGAAAGAAGACCTGTACGTTCGACTGCGAAGCATACGGCGAACCCGCGGGCGGCGTGATCGTCAACTGGTAGGTGGTCATGGGCGAAGGCTGGCCCGACTTCACGACGATGGGATCGCTCAGCACGTATTCGAAGTTGCCATGGGCATCGGTGGTCACTGTGGCCACGATGCCAAGGTCCTCGAAGGTGAGCCCCCCGCCAGGGCTGGACGGATTTACCGTCCCGTGTATCGCCACCTTGTGGATCTGCACCTTGGCGCCGCCAACCGCAGTGATGCCAGTCGCGGACGTGTCCGCCGGCGCGCCGAGCACGTTGCGATCGAGCCCGGCGACCAGACCGCGGATGGTGGCGAGATGCCACTCCCCACTCGCGGGCACACCGGTACTGTCCGACGATGCCGGATGACTCGCATCCCCCGGGAGCTGGCTCTTCGATCCGGTTGTAGTCGGACCGGTCGAGTCGGCAGAGCACGCGCCGATCGCGAGCACACCTACCAGGCCGACTACTCGCCGAGCAGTGGCGAAGTGAGACAGGGACACCATTGCAGACCTCCGAAGACATGGGAAGCACGAGATCCATTCCCGTACGACGAGTGATACCTGCGGATACCGGCGCGGGTCACGTCCCCTGTGGGATACTCGCGCCAATCGGCCACACCGCGTGCTGCATCGTATCTCGCTGAACGCAAAGAAGGATCTCGCATCGCTGCGAGATCCTTCAAGGACGACTGAAGGGAGCGAATCAGGCGTTCCGCTTCCGCACGCGCACTACTCCTCCAATTGCGAAGAGCCCCGACGCAAGCAACACCAATGACGCCGGCTCCGGCGTGGCTGTTACCGGTGCATCGCCAAAGGTCAGGTCGCCCATCACCACATACGACCCACCCCAATCCAGATACTTGATGCTCGGTGTATCCACGGCAATGCCGCGGAACGCGCCATCATTGTCCACCAACGTGTTGATCGGTGCATCGATGTCCACGTCGTACGCGCCGATGACGTTGAAATCGGAGTCGAACGCGCGCAGCGTTGCGGAGAAGCCATTGCACGTTGCCCCCAGGTTCAGGCAATAGTTGACGAAGCCGCCTGCCGCTGCGATTGGCGTATCAAAGGTGAACCGCAGGAACGATCCGAAACCAGTCCCGGTTCCAATACCCGTGGCGCTCGCGCCCCCCGTGTTCCATGAGCCGTTGTCGCCGAGGCCATACGTCCCCACGGAGTAGAACTCCGCGTCGCTGATCGGTTCGACGGTCCCGCCGGCAAACGATGCGAACGAATACCACGTATCCGATGTGAGATTCGCAAAGTTGATCGTGGTGGTATTCACCGTGGGGCGCACGGTAAGCAGTGTCTGCGCTCCCGCAGTCGGTACCGCGAACGCGCCAACAAGCGCGAGGACGGCAAGACGGGTGGTGCATCGGAGCAAGCTACGGTTCAGCATTTCTGGTCTCTCGAGTAGAGTGCGGCGCCAGGCGCCGCATCGTTGGGAAGTCAGGATGAAGCAGTTGGCAACAGGCCTAGTGCGCGCCGGGGCCCGTCGCACGCGGCGGCACGTAGCCATCGCTCAGGGTCTTGAGATACGCCACGAGCGAGGTCTCCTGGGTCGGCGTGAGGCCGAGATTCCCGAGTTCGTCGCGATTCACGTTCTCCACCACTTCCGGATCGGGCCAACAGTTCACACCAAACGTTGGCGTCGCCACCGATGTGCAACTCGGCAGCACATCGCGGGTGTTGTAGAAGTGCACCACCTGCTCCAGCGACTTGAACACGCCATTGTGCATGTACGCCTTCACGCCGGTACCGAGCCGTTTGTCGAGATTGCGCAGCGTCGCAACCTTCTGTTGGCCATAGCGGTCCGCATCGAGCAACACGCCACCGAGACCGAGATCGCGATAGTTCGCGTTGCTCAGCAGCGACGGATTCTTCGGGTTGGCAGGCACGCCGATGTTGTCGTAGGTGTAGTCCGTCATCAAGGCGTGCTCGCCGACGTTGGGGTGACAACCCGCGCACCCAGCCTGGCCCTCGTACAACTGCCGCCCTTCCTCTTCCTGTGCCGTCAACGTCGCCTGGCCCTTGAGGGACAGGTCGTACTTGGAGCTGAACGCGTTCACGGTGGGCGACGCTTCGAAGGCCGCGATGGCGCGCGCCACGCGATCGAACTCCGACATGACCGTCGCGCGCACCGCAGGTGACAGCGGTACGGTGGAGCCTTCGACCTGACACAACGCATTCGTGTTCGCGGGCCATGCGATGTTCTTGAGGGTCGCGTCGTAGGTGGCCGTGTACGTGGTGAGGTACGTGCTCTTGGCAATGCGATACAGGACGCACGCCGCGTCAGGCAGTCCCTGCTCCACCGAATTCAGGAATGGGAGTTCGGACTGCTCGGCCGCAGGGCTTCCCAGGCGCGTGCCCGTAGCGCGGCCGTCCCAGAAGTTGCCGCCCACGAAGGTGTCGTCTTCGGGGTCGTAGTAGAGCACAGGACTTTGCGTCGCGTACGCAAGGCTGGGCGGCTTGCGATTGCCGAAGCGCGTACTCACGGAACCGAACATCACGGCGCCGTTGGCGTTGACCGTGGTGTTGGGCGACGTGAAGCCGAAGTTCATGTCGTGGCACGAGGCGCACGACTGGTTCTGCTTCAGCGAGAGGGTGGGATCGCTGAAGATCCTGCCGCCAAGCGTGGGAAGCAGCGCCGGATTGGTCACCACATCGTGCATGGTGTGAATCGACGCTGTCGTGATCTCGGCGGTGGGTGCCGCGGGGGTGTCTCCGCAAGCCGTCAGGAACGCCGTCGCGAACAGCATCGCGAATGCGGCGTGGTAACGAGAGCGGAACTGGACTGAAACGGGCTGCATCGTGGGGTGGGGGTGTAGGGTTCGACACACAGACATCGCCTTCGGCGGCGCACAGCGACCTCTCGACGGTCCGCCAGCCGCGGCTCGAAGCGAGCAGGTGGCGGACGCTTCCGACAGATTGTTGACAGCCTGCAACACCTGCTTCGTGCGTTCAGCTCCGATTCATTGCGACGATGACAACACGCAACTCGTTGCCGTCATGCGCCTTACGAGCGTGGAAGGAAGGCGTGTGTCGTCGCGAATCGGACGGGGGTCCGAACGCAGGGCCGTCCATTAGCAAGATGTAAGCTTCCGGACAGGTTGCCTTACATGTGATTTGTTGGCGTGTCCAGCTTGCCAGCCGGACCGCCGCGGCGGCGCAACAGGTGGGACGACCCGGAACTCGCGTATCGGCGCGCGCGGACGAGGCGCCGCCCGCCGCCCGGCTCACATCACAAGATCCTGATATTCCGTGTGCCTGGCGATGTAGGCAGCGACGAACGGGCACTCCGCCACCACACGGAGCCCACGCGAGCGCGCATCGTCCAGCGCGAATTTCACGAGACGCGCACCCACGTGATGTCCTTCCATCACGTCCGGCACGCGCGTATGCTCGAAGCGGATGATGTTCCCCGACAGGGTGTAGGACGCAATGGCGGTCGTGCCGGGCGATCGCGCACTGTCCGCGTATCGCGCTTCATATCGATTTGCCGCGGGTACGTCGCGAATGTCCAGCGGTGCATCGTCCGCGTGCGTCGGGCCGGTGGTCGTCATTGCCTCTCCTTGGCGTCTGGGACGAGATTTAACCAGCGCATGCCATTGCCGTCAGCCACCTCCGCGCCTCGTTCACGCCGACCAGGAGAGATGATGGACCAGATCACTCAGAGCGCCGCGCCCAACGCAGCGGTGGATGGAGACGGCTGGGTGCTGTCTCGCATTGGACCCACGGCGTTCCGCACGGAAGTGCGCGCGCGTGGACACGGCTTCACCATCGACGAGCCGCGCGCGGTGGGCGGGACCGACGCAGGCGCCACACCCTACGAATACCTCCTCGCCGCGCTCGGTGGCTGCACCGCCATGACCTTGCGCATGTATGCCAATCGCAAACAGTGGCCGCTCGAGGGCGTGGAGGTCGGCTTGCGCACCGCTCGCTCCCATGTGTCGGACTGCATCGATTGCGAGAGCAAGGACGTTGGCATCACCCGCCTGGAACGGAAGATCGAGTTCAGGGGCCCCCTCTCGGACGAGCAACGCGAACGTCTGCTCCAGATCGCCGATAGATGTCCAGTGAAGCAGACACTCGAGCGTGGCTTCCGTGTTGAATCCTTGAGATTGGAGGCGCCCAATGCCTGACCACACCGAAGACGACGTGCACGAATACAGGACGGCGCTGATCACGGTGGAGTGGCGTCCCCACCGCTGCCAGCACAGCGGGAACTGCGTTCGCGCGCTGCCCGCGGTATTCGAACCAGCTCGCAGGCCGTGGATCATGCCCGAGAGCGACACGGCCGACGCCGTCGCCGCCGCCGTGAGCCGGTGCCCCAGCGGCGCCCTCCAGTACGTCCGGCATGATAGCCCTTCCAATCCCACACACTCGGACACCGCATGAAGATCCTGGTGCTCGGTGCGGGCGCAATCGGCGGCTATTTCGGCGGTCGCCTGGCCGCGGCTGGCGTGGACGTCACGTTCCTGGTGCGCGAGAAGCGACGGGAACAACTCGAGCGAGACGGCCTTCGAATCGAGAGTCTGGTGGGAGACATGGCCCTTCCGGTGAAGACCATCGCCGCCAGCGCCCTGCGGCCGGTCTATGACGTGGCCCTGCTCACCTGCAAGGCCTACGACCTCGACTCGGCCATGGACGCCATCGCACCCGCCATGAGTACCACGTCATGCGTGCTCCCGTTGCTCAACGGCATGGCCCACTACACACACCTGGACGAGCGGTTCGACCGGCATCGGGTGCTGGGCGGCACGTGCATGATCAACGCGACCCTTCGCGCTGATGGGCTCATCCAGCACTCTGCGCGCATGCAGCGTCTGGTGTTCGGAGAGCGCGACCGTTCGGCAACCGCGCGCACACAGGCGTTCGCCAATGCCTTGCAGCGGACCACGCTTGACTGGGATCTGTCGCAAGACATCAACCAGGAGCTGTGGGAGAAGGTGGTGATGCTCGCCACCCTCGCATCGGTCACGAGCCTCTTTCGCGCCAACGTGAGGGAGATCATGGCGTCACCCGGCGGCCAGGCGGCGATGGAGCGGGCTCTTGACGCCAACGTCGCCATCGCAACACAGGAAGGGCGCGCGCCACGTGAGGCCGCGGTCACCTTCTCGCACAGCAACCTCACCGACCCCGCCGGTACCTGGAACGCATCCATGCTGCGCGACATGGAGGTCGGAAATCAGGTGGAGGCCGATCACATCGTGGGCTGGATGCTCGAGCGCGCACGCGAGCATCGTGTCGATGACGCGATGCTAGGGTTGGCGTACACGCACCTCAAGGCGTACGAAGCACGCCGCGCGGCCGCACGCCTGCCGACGGGTCCCGCATAGTCCGTTGGTTACGCCTTGTCGGTACGGCCGGCCACGACCTGCGCATCCGCAATGCGGCCAATGAACGACGCGGGCGACTCGCCGCGATTGCGCTTGGGCAGCACGAAGGCCGAGTTGTCCGGCTGAATGGGGGCGCCGTCTTTTACGGGTTCGTCCATCATCAGGTCGCCTCCCCGCCGCCCCACCACTGCCTCGAACCGCTCCACTGCCTCGAGGAGGTTGGCCAGGTCTTCGCCCGACTCATTGTGCTCGAGGTGCACTCCGCGCTGCCGCAGCCGTTGCGCGATCTCCCCCGCCACCCGCTGCTGTTCTTCGCTCGGCACGTTGCGTTTCTCCGGTTGCTGCGGTTTGAGAGCCTGGAACAGTCACACCGTCGTACGATACACATCTTGTGCCGTTCCGGGTTGCATGCTGATTGCGGACGGCGGCGGCTGACGAGCGGGTCGCTGCCTCAGGGCCCATACATCCCCGGCCTCGTGATCTCCATGTGGCGATCCGGACGCGCAAGTCCAACAAAACCGAATCCCTGATACAGGGCATGCGCATCCCGCGTCACGAGGCCCAGCCGACGAAGCCCCTGAAGGTCCGGGTGCGACATGACGCTCGCCATCAACTGCTTGCCCAGTCCACGCCCGCGATGCGACTCGAGGACGTAGACGTCCGCGAGATACCCATATGTTGCCCCATCCGTGATCACCCGCGCAAAGCCGATCTGTCGCCCGTCGTCGAACAGGCTGAAGGGTACCGACCCCGTGATCGCACGCGCGACCAACTCGCGCGATATGCCTTCCGCCCAATACGATGTCGTCAGGAACGCGTGCACCGCATCAACGTCAACCTCTGCGGGATCCGAGCTCACGCGAATGCCGCCTTGGTCATGCTGCATTGGTCACCCCGCCAAAACGTTCGGTTCGTATCAGCCCCGCGCCGACGCCCTCGTCCACGAGCGCAGAACTCACTGTCTCCACGAATGGCGTCGAACCGCACACGTACACCAGCATTGGTGCGGCGCTGGCGGCGGTGAGCACGTCGCGCACGACGGCGCGATCGAGGCGACGCTCATAGTCGCGGTCGCGCTGCCTCGGCCCGCGCGTCGTGATCGTTACGAGACGGAAGCCCGGCACGCGGGATTCGATGTCGAGCAACTCCTCGCCAAACGCGAGGTCGTCCCACGTGCGGACCGAGTAGACCAGGGTGGCGGGTTCACGTGGTCCCGTTTCCGCCCAATGCCGCACGATCGACATGATGGGCGCGATGCCCGAGCCACCCGCAACGAGGAGTAGTGGCCCCGCGTTCCCGCGCCTCCATACAAAATGCCCGCCAATGGGCCCACGCAACTCGAAGGTGTCGCCGCGCTGCGCCACGTCGAAGAAATACGGCGATACCTCGCCATCATCCAGTCTCTCGATGGCCAGCTCGATGCGATCAGCACCAGGCACCGATGCGATGGAATAGCTGCGCTGGGCCTGGTAGCCGTCGGGCGCCGTCAGCCGGATGTCCACGTGCTGGCCCGCCTCGTGCCCTCGGATCGGCGCGCGAAGAAACACGCTGCTGATTCGCGCAGTGAGCGGCTTCACGTCATCCACCACGGCGTCCATCCAAACGGCGGACGAAGGTGCTCCGATGCTGTCTGTCACGGGTCGTTCGTGTATCGCTGCTGGCGCCATGGGTCGCCGTACATGTGATACCCGCGCAGCTCCCAGAATCCGGCCTCGTCGCGCGCCGTGAAGCGAAGCCCCTTCACCCACTTCGCGCTCTTCCAGAAATACAGGTGCGGTACCAGCAGGCGCGCGGGCCCACCATGCTCCGCGTCCAGCGGCTCGCCCGCAAAGCGCGTTGCGATCATCGCCTTGTCGCCGCGCAGGTCAGCCACGGGCAGATTGGTATCGTACCCATCGTACGATTGCGCGAGCAGGAAGTCGGTTGGCGGCGCGATGCCCGCGAGCGCGAACAGGTCGTCAATCCGCACGCCCTCCCACGCCGTATCAAACTTGGACCACTTCGTCACGCAGTGGATATCCCCGTTGAAGCTCGATCGCGGCAGTGCATCGAACTCGTCCCACGTCCAGCTCTTCAGTGGCCGAGGGCCGTGGTTGATGGTGAACCTCCACGTCGCCAAGTCGATCCGCGGCGTGGGGCCCAGGGACAGGACTGGAAATCCCGATTCCAGATACTGGCCCGGGGGCAGCCGTTTGGCGGTATCGGCGCTGGGCCGTCGTCCAACGAATCCCCGTGTCGGCATTGCGTCCTCGCAGTGGTCTTCCGCGCCGGAGCGCGAATCCTGCAACGTACCCATGGAGGTGAAGCCGAACCAGTGACCGGCGTCGCCACACCGCTCCGGGACCTATTCCCACACTCGACGAGTACGTAACGCATGTCCGCTCCTCGCAGTTCCCGGCCTCGCACGGGCGTCGCAAGCGTCGCGGTCCGCGCCATCGCCTACTTCCTTGTGGCATGGGGCACGCTCGCCGTCCTCGTCGCCAACCTGTTTCCCGGCGCGCTCGCGTTGGCGCTTGGCGTCGCGCTGTACACCACGGTCCCAATCATGGTGTACGCACGGTATCGCGGATGGCCCTTCTATCCGGGCGCTGCGTTTCGTCTGCTTGTCGTGCGTCCATTCTGGTACGCACAGCTCATGCTTCCGCTCGTGTCCGCTGCCGGACTTCTGGGCCTCATTGTGGGCTCGCCGTTTGGCCACGGACTCACCACGGGACGTCTATTGGCTGCCGCAGTGCTGGCAGTCATCGCGGCCGTGCTTGCACTTGGCTACCTCGGCTCGCGTCGGCTGGTGATCCGGCACGTTGAAACCGAAGTTCCGGACCTCGCGCCGGAATTTGATGGCCTCCGAATCGTTCAACTCTCTGACCTCCACATCGGCCCGCACACCAACCGCCGTTTCCTCGCGCGCGTGGTGCAGTCGGTACGCGCACTCGCGCCGGATCTCATCGCCGTCACGGGCGACCTCATTGACGACCGGTCCGAAGACGTCGCGTCCTACGTCGAGGCGCTTGGCTCGCTCTCTGCACCCATGGGCGTGTTCATGATTCCGGGCAATCACGATGTCTACGCGGGGTGGGACAACGTGGAGGCCGCGCTTCGCGAAGCGGACCTTGGCACCGTGTTGGTGAACGAGGTGCACCTCCTTCGGCGCGGCGACGCAACCATCGCGCTGGTCGGTACAGGCGATCCCGCAGGTGGATCCCGTGGCCATACACGAGTGGCGCCCAATGTGGAGTTGGCCATGCAACGCGTGCCCGCGAGTGCCACCGTGGTCGCGTTCGCCCACAACCCCGCGCTGTGGCCCACCCTCGCGGCGCGCGGCGTGGCGCTGACACTCAGCGGCCACACGCATTGGGGCCAGTTCGCCCTGCCCACGCTTGGATGGAGTCTCGCGTCGCCGTTCCTGGAACACGCCATGGGCGCGCACACGGAAAAGGATACCCTGCTCTATATCAGCCCCGGCACGGGCTACTGGGGCATTCCGTTCCGTATTGGTGCGTCGCCGGAAGTGACCCTCGTGACCCTTCGTCGCGGGACAACCGCCATTGCGCGCGTGCATCCCGCCCGCAAGGCGTCGCGACGCTTTCTCGGACAGCTCGCGCAACCGGCGACGATGTAGTCGTTCTGCGTATCGGGGCGGCGCGCTCGTGGCGTTCATGGTCACATCACGTTTCATTCTTCGTGTTGTTCCTCGCCGCCCGCCAAACCCCGTACGGACACGCCGCACGCCGTACGCTTCACGCCCGCCGTACCCCTCACGTCGCCGTACCCTGCCCGCCGCCCGCCCCGCAGTTGTTAGGTTGTCGAGATGGATCCTACGTTCGTCCTCATCGACTTCCCCGGGCACCCCCGTCTTTCGTTCACGAACCCTGTCGAAGTCATCGTTGCCGACGACGTCAAGAACGTCCGTCCGGCTCTCGCCCGTGTAGAAGCTCGCGCCGCCGCTGGGTATTTCGCCGTCGGCTTCGTGTCCTACGATGCAGCGCCCGCTTTCGATAGTGCGCTCCGCGTGAATGCTTCCCTGCACATGCCGCTCCTTTGGTTTGCCGTTTTCACGGCCCCCACAGAACGTGCGCAATTGATAACTGGCGACAACGCGCGGGCGACGTGGCGCCCGCATGTCACCGAGTCCCAATACGAACGCGCCATCGCCGACATTCAGCGCGGCATTCGGGATGGCACCTTCTATCAGGTCAATCACACGCTCCGCCTGCGCGCCGAGTGGAGCGGAGATCCTCGCGCCGCGTACGAAGCGCTCCGTGCCGCGCAGCCCGCCGCCTATGGCATGTACGTGGACACTGGCCGGTTCCACGTCCTGTCCGTGTCGCCCGAACTGTTCTTCTCTCGCACGGGAAGGGACATCCAGGCTCGGCCCATGAAGGGCACGGCGCGTCGAGGGCGTTGGCCGTCGGAAGACGCATCCGCCGCAGCAGGACTCAAGGCGAGTCCCAAGGAGCGAGCGGAGAACGTGATGATCGTGGACCTCGTGCGAAACGACCTTGGGCGAATCGCCGACGTCGGCTCCGTGACGGTGTCACGGCTGTTCGAGGTCGAGCAGCACCCTACCGTCTGGCAGATGACCTCCACCATCTCGGCGCGACTGCCAGCGCAAACAGGATTGCCCGACATCTTCGGCGCGCTCTTTCCCTGCGGATCGGTCGTGGGCGCGCCCAAGATCGCGGCAGCCTCGTGGATCGCCGATCATGAGGACGCACCGCGTGGTGTGTATTGCGGCTCGATGGGGATCGTCCGACCCGGCGGCGATTGCACCTTCAACGTGGCAATCCGCACCCTCGTCATTGACGGAGAATCGGGCATCGCCGAATACGGCGCCGGCGGAGGGATCACGATCGATTCCACCCCCGCCGGCGAGTACGATGAACTCATGGCCAAGGCCGCCGTGTTGCAGGGGCCTTCGCCCGACTTCCAGTTGTTGGAGACCATGCGCCTCACCAATGGCGCCTTCGTGCGCCGCGAGCGCCATCTCTCACGTCTCGTCACGTCAGCGGAGTACTTCGCGTTTCCCGATGTACGCCACGCGGCCACCATCGCGCTCGACGAACGCGCGCGAACGTCAGCAGTTGGCGACCATCGCGTCCGCCTGCTGGCCGCTCACGACGGAACCGTCCGAACCGAAGCCACCCCTTTTACGGCGAACTCCTCACCGCAACGCTGCGCAGTTGCCCAGGCTGCCGTGAACTCCAGCGACCCGTTCCTCTTTCACAAGACCACCCACCGGGTGGTGTACAACGAGCGACGCGCCGCACACGCAGACGTGGACGAAGTGATCCTCGTCAACGAGCGAGGTGAACTCACCGAGTGCTCCGTGGGCAACCTGGTCCTCGAAATTGACGGCGTGCGCTTTACGCCGCCACTCGATTGCGGATTGCTCCCCGGCGTCTTTCGCGAAGAACTCCTTGCACGTGGCGCGATTCACGAACGTGTGCTCCATCCCGCCGACCTTCAGCGCGCAACACGTATATGGCGCATCAATTCCCTGCGTGAATGGACCGCACTGGTCATGTAGGGACACGTTTCTCCAGCAGACCCGCGCAACGACCCTTTACTCGAGATTCTCCTGGATGAACGTTGGACTGAGGTGTACGTCCACCTGCACGAGTGGCTGGTCACCGATGCAGCGAAAGCTGTGGATCTCTCCGGCCTTGATGACCAGAACGTCTCCGGCGCCCGCTTCAAACTCCTCGCCATTCACCGTCCACTGCCCTCGGCCTTCACGGATGAATTGAATTTCATCGTACGGATGACGATGCGGGCCCGGCCCGCGCCCAGGGAGGCCGTGAAAAAGAAACACCGAAACGCCGACGTCGCCCTGATCGGCGCCAACGAATTGATGGGAGCTGCCAACAAAGGGGAGGTCTTCCTGTCGGACACGAAGCATGTGCTTTGGTAAGCGGAAGGTGAACCAGAATTGCACACCGTACGGAGGGTCGATACGGGGCGATACCCGCAATTTATGTCACCCTCACGTCCAGGCCGCAGCTTGACGCCCCCCACACCAAAGTTTATATAGCCAAATGGCTATGTATACCAAGCGACGAAGGGCAAACACCGCCGATACGCTCAGCGCCGTCTTCGGCGCGCTCGCAGATCCTACCCGGCGAGCCATGCTCGATCGCCTCAAATCCGGCGCCCTCACGGTCACCGAGTTGGGCGCACCCTTCAACATGGCCCAACCGACGATCTCGAAACACCTGAAGGTGCTGGAGAATGCCGGCCTCGTAGTACGCGGCAAGAATGCCCAGCTCCGCCCCCGCGCCCTCACTCCGGAACCACTCGAGGAGGCGTCAGCCTATCTGGATCAGTTCCGCTCCATCTGGGAAGGCACGCTGGATCGCCTCGAGCTCTACCTGAAGGAGCTCCAGTCCGGACAATGAATACCGAGGCGCGGGCCACAAAGAGCCCGGCCCAACACCATCAATCCGCGATAACCACCATGTTGACCAAACGCACCCTCGCGCTCGCCGCCTTCGCCCTGCTCTCCGCTGCGCCAGCGCCGGCGCAAAAACTTCCCGACCTTGCTCCCTATCTCATGAGCGATCGCGCGGCCGAGATCGCGCTCTCGCGAACCGCGGCCCCGAAACACGTCGCGGATTCTGCCGCCGTCCTCGTGCTCACGCGCACGGGCTACGTTTCGGCCGCCAAGGGTGGCAACGGGTTCACCTGCCTCGTCGCCCGTTCCTTCCACGCCCGCATCGGCGATCCAGAATTCTGGAATGCCAAGGTCCGCGCCCCGCACTGCTTCAATCCCGGCGCGTCGCGCACGGTAATGTTGGAATACCTGAAGCGCGCAGAGTGGGTGCTCGCCGGCATCCCTCTCGCCGATATCACCAAGCGCACCCAGAATGCCTACGCCTCCCGTGAGTTTCCCCTGCCGGCGGCGGGCAGTATGGCATTCATGTTGTCGCCGAAGCAGTATATCGTGGACAAGGATCCGCACTGGGTACCGCACCTGATGTTCTACTACGACCGGTCCATCCCAAGCGCAGCATGGGGGGTCGGCGGCGACACACCAACAATCATCGACGCGGCTGCCGATGATCCGAAAAATCCGGTGCTCACACTGCTCATCCCCGTTCGTCGGTGGTCCGATGGTACGGTGGCCGCCAAGAGCGCCGCCGGTCATTGACATGATACCACACACGCCAACATCGACGTACGAGCAACCCTCCGATCATGAGGTGATCTTTTCGCGGCTCCTTGATGCGCCGCGCGAACTGGTGTGGAAAGTGTGGAGCGATCCGAAGCACGTGCACGAATGGTGGGGTCCTGACGGCTTCACCACCACGACGCACGCCTTTGAGTTCGTGCCCAACGGCGAGTGGCGACACGTCATGCACGGACCCGACGGAACCGATTATCCCACCCGCGTGGTCTTCCGCGAGATCGATCCTCCTGCACGACTGGTCTACGAACACGGCTGGGATCACCCCGATGTACCGCTCGACTTCAAGGTCGTCGTGACTTTCGTGAGCGAAGCGGAGAAGACTCGACTGTCGCTCCACATGACATTCGCCAACGCGGCGGCCCTCAGGACAGCTGTCGAGCACTACGGCGTCCTCGCCGGCGGCACGCAATCGCTCGACCGATTCGCCCACTACGTGAGTCGCGGCGCGTGATACGAGAGTTCGATCTCACGACGCCAGACGGCCGCGTCCTCCACGCATACGACACTGGCCCGCGCGACGATGATCACCTCGTCGTGGTCTGGCATCACGGTACCCCCAACATCGGCGCACCTCCGCAGCCACTCTTTGGTGCCGAGTGGGGGCTGCGCGTGCGATGGGTGTCGTATGACCGGCCCGGCTATGGCGGCTCTACCACGAAAGCGGGGCGCGATATTGCGTCTGCGGCGACCGACGTCGGGCATGTCGCAGACGAGCTGGGCATCGAGCGCTTCGCGGTGATGGGCCACTCCGGCGGCAGCCCGCACGCGCTGGCGTGCGCGGCGCTCTTGCCACACCGCGTGCTCGCCGCGGCAACCATCGCCTCATTGGCACCCCGCTCCGCGGAAGGCCTCGACTGGTTCGCGGGCATGGCGGGCTCGTCGCGCGCCTCATTGGGCGCGGCCGCGGAAGGCCGGTCTGCGAAGGAACGCTATGAAGCGACCGCGGAATTCGATCCCACTGTTTTTACCCCCGCAGATCACGCGGCGCTTGGCGGATCGTGGTCGTGGCTACTCGATGTGGTGCGCCCCGCACTGGCAGCGGGCCCGGCCGCCCTCATCGACGACGATCTCGCATACGTCGCACCGTGGGGCTTCGATCTCTCCACCATCACCGCGCCCACCTTGCTCATGCACGGCGCCGCCGATCGCATGGTGCCACCGTCGCACTCCGAGTGGCTTGCAGATCACTGTGCCTCGGCAACGCTTCAACTCCACCCCGGAGACGGCCACATCTCCATCCTGAATTCAGCGCCCTCAGCGCTCGCCTGGCTATGTGAGCGCGCTGTCCATTCCTCACCATGAGCGCAACGATCGACACACAAGCGCAGCGCAGCATGTCGGTGTTGCGTCGCGTCGCCCATTTCGACTGGGGGGCCGGGCGATTCACCGTGGATACGACCGCGTCCCTTGCCGCAACACTCGCGCCCCTCTTCGAGCGGACGCGCACGCCGGCGCGCATTGTGTCGTACGACTTCGATCACCTGCGCTCCACGGGACGCATCGGGCCCGACACCGCCTTGAAGGCGATCGACGATCATCTTCCGAAGCCGTCCTTCAATTCGACTGACCTCGACATGCTCGTGACGGCGTTGCGCCTCGATGAGGACTTTCACGCCGCGATACCGCTGTACGATCCGGAATTTCCCGGCTTCCGGATGGCCGAGCTTCGCGTGACGGGCACTGAACAGGTGGCGAGTGGTTCCAGGTCGCGCCGCGTCTGGGTCCTGGCGGTGGCAGTGGTATCCAAGCCAACGATGTTCTATCGCGTCGATACGACAACGCATCGGATGCTACAGAAAGATTTCGGCGATCCTGCCGCAACGTCATTTCGCCTCCAGGCGACTGACGGACCCTGATCACGCGATACTACAGCCATTACGGACCTCCGCTCTTGAGCATCGCGCCCGGGGCATACGATTCGAGGTAGCCGCACTGGGAGCAGCGGTATGTCTGGACGATCAGCACGTCGCGACCTTTCAATTTGAGCCCGGTGAGAAAGGATTTCTCCGGCATGCCCGACACCCAATTCTGGACTCCAGGCACTGACTCATTGCCCTTGTCGACGACGAAGCCCATCGACATTGACCCGCCGCACCGCAGACACGAGAGACTACTCGTTGGCATACCGTCTCCACCGAAATACCGATAGGCCCAGGGGACAGTCACCGCGTGTGTGTCCCTCGCTCATCGGCCTATCCGCCACGTTGTCACGGCGTGAGCGCCTTGAGCGCCAGTGCCGACTTGACGATGCGCATGGTGACGTCCATGCCGCGATCACCGTTGGTGAACACCACGAGGCCGCGCCGTGAGTCGGGAAGGAGTATGATGAGCGTCTTGATCCCGTCGTCCGAGCCCGTGTGCACAAGGATGTGCGCGTCGGTGGCCGGTCCAGTCAGGACTTCCCACCCGAGACCCATCACATCGTCCGGCTTGCCGTTCATCTGCACCTGCCCGCGCAGCATCTCCGCAAATATCGACGGCGACAACCCAACACGACCCAGTACCGCTTCGCCGAATCGGGAGTAGTCCCCGATGGTCGTCACGAGCCAATCGGCACCGTTTGGCGCCGCCATCGTGCGTTTCACTACTTGGACTTCCATACCGCCCGTGTCGTGGCCGGCCACGAAGCGCAACGAATCCTTCCGGGTGTTCCATCCGTACGTGGTTTCGGTCATGCCGAGTGGCGAGAACAGCACCGAATCAGACAATTGCTGAAGGCTCCTGCCGGTCATCCCTTCCAGCGCGTGGCGCAAATACTCGAAGCCCTCTCCTGAATACCGATACGAGGTACCCGGCTTGAAGAGAAAGGCGAGCTTCTTGTTCGGCGTGAGCCAACGCCAATTCGGAAAGCCGGTCTGGTGGCTGAGCACCAGGCGCGTGGTAAGCAGGTGGTGCGCCGAGTCGTCGCGAATGTCGGGATCAATCCAGTACGGGTCAAGCGGCGCGTCCAGGCCAATGCGCCCGGCGTCCACAAGCCGAAGGGTCGTCATGGACACAACGGGCTTCGTGAGCGAGGCCACATTCCAGAGCGCGTTGGGCGCGAGCGGCTCTCCAGTGCGCAACACACCGAACGTGCGCACAGCGGTCACGCGTCCATTCTCGAGTGTCGCCAGGGCCAATCCGGGCACTCGGCTCTGAGCGAGCCATGCGGGGATGCTGTCCAGGAAAGCGTGCGAGGCGAGTGTGCCCGATGCCTGTGCCATGGCATCGGATGCGAATGTACCCAGGCTCAGGAGTGCGCAGGATCCAAGGAATGCAGCGCGGCGAGCAAGAGTGGTCACGGCGTTCAGAGGAAGGAGTAATACGAATGTACCACCGCGTACGACAACATCGACGTGATGTGAGTTTGAATCGACTGGGTCAGACCATCAGCCGCCCCCGCAGCATCCGGCCACACGGAAACATTCCCGCGCGCTCCAGGGTCCGCCGCGACCCAATATTGTTCGCGTCGCAACGCGCGGCGGGAATCGAACCCGCCTCGTAGCTCAGCCGCTTGAGCTCCTGAATGAGATAGCTGCCGAAGCCGCGTCGCCTGTACGGTACCGCAACCTCCATGAACAGGTCGCCATACGGCGGGTTGTAGTGAAACAACTGTCCGCCGGTTGCAACGAGCCGGTCGTCAACCTCGAGCCCCCAGCTTCCCACCGGTTCCATGGTGTGCTCGAACACCACCCTGGCATCTGCCTCGGTGACCCTGCGCAGGATCGCCTGCGTATCCGGCGGGGGCAGTGTTGTCGTCCGGCCGTCGGCGAACAGGATCGTGTCGCTCGACACGTCCACGGCACAATCGAGTAGCATGAGCAGCAGCAGCCGGTCGTTTGTCTGCGCGTCAACGCGCCGCGCGCCGCTTGCGGCGACCAACTGCTTGAACAGCGGCAGCGCCATGCCGCGGTGTTCGGGCAGGACGAAGAACTCCATGAGCGTTTCGGGTGGGTCACCGGGCGAGCCCCCCACCGATCCGTAGCCCACTATCTCATCGCCAACGAGCAGCTCATACGACGCAGTAAAGCCGCGCCCGTGCCAGGCGTCGCGGACGATCTGGCAACTCATCTCGCGGCGATGCGCATCCCGCATCCCGAGGATGCGCTCGAGCGGTACCGGCGTCGCCGAGATGGATTGATTTGTCATGCGTGCCGGTCACATCGTTGCGGCAGTCGTCAACCGCCTCACCAGCTCATACAGGAACGCATGTCCTTCAAAGAACGACTGCACGCGAATACGCTCGTCACGCCCGTGAAAGCGAATGTCGTCGCGGTCGAAGAAGAAGCCCTGGATTCCATAGGTGGGAATTCCAGCCGCGCGCAGTGAACGCCCGTCGGTGGCACCCATGACCATGTTCGGTACCGTGATCACACCCGGCCACATCTTCTGTGTGATCGTCGTGACCGACTGCACCACATCCGCGCGCAAGGGTGACGCCGGTGCAGGACTTGGAACTCCGATCATCGAGATGACCACAGCGGTGTCGGCAATCACCTTTCGCAGCGCGTCGCGCACATAGTCGATTCCGTCGCCCGGTAGCACGCGACAGTTCACCGTAGCGTACGCGAGCTGCGGCAAGGCATTGAGCGCATGACCGCCTTCGAGCATCGTGGCCACGCAGGTGGTGCGCAGCGTCGCATTCCATTGCGTTGACGATGTCGCCACGCGCTGCATTGCCGCTTGCGAGCCGGCCGCAACCTGTTCGAGGTCGGACCTCACCGCGCCGCGTTCCGTCTTCGCCATCTGCCTGAAGTACTCGGTCGTGACCGCGTTGGTCTTGAGCGGGAACGCAAATCGCGAGAGGCGATCGAGCGCACCGGCAAGGTGGTAGATGGCGTTGTCGGCCACCGGCAATGAACTGTGACCGCCCTTGTTCTTCACCTCGAGGCGGTAGTTGATGACGTATTTCTCGCTCACCTGGAGATCGTTGACCACACGCTTGCCTTTCTCGGACTCGCCCCACCCGCCCTCGTTGAGCGCAAAGTCGGCGTCGATCCAGTCACGATGGTTCTTGATCAGCCAGTCAATGCCGCTGAATGGGCCACCGCCTTCCTCGTCCGCCGTGAGCGCCACGATGATGTCGCGGTCAGGCTTGAACCCTTCCGCCTTGTACTGGATCAGGTTCGCGATCCACACCGCCGCTTGCGCCTTGTCGTCGCCCGTGCCCCGTCCATAGAAATAGCCATCCCGCTCGGTAAGCTGGAACGGATCCATGGTCCAGTCCTCGCGCTTGGCCTCCACCACATCGGTGTGCGCGAGCAGCAGCAATGGCTTCCGCGCCCCAGTACCGTGGTAGCGAACGACCAGGTTGAACTTCCGCGGATCCGGCCCGTCTACATGAATGTCGGCGTCGGAAAAGCCGGCCGCCTTCAGACGGGCCGCGGCTGCCTGCGCCACTGGCGTGGTCGCGCCCGTTGTGAAGCCGGAATTGATCTCGATGAACTCCTTGTAGATCGCGCGCACCATGGCCTGTTCAGCAGGCGGCCGAGTGACTTGCGCGTTCGCGGAGGCGACTGCGGCCAGTGTCGCGGCCAGCAGCGGGAGCGACAGAGCGTGTCTCATTGATGGACGAGTGAAGGGAAGCCAGCACAGCCGGGTAGCGCTGAATATGGCAGATCGAGGCCGCCTGCGTCATACCATCCGCCTCCTTCCAAGTCCCGATACTATGGCGCTGGTGGCCGCCGCGGGTCGTTCCTCGTGGCCCGCTCGACAAACGCCGCAAGTTGGGTCGCAGACCCAGCCTTGTCGCCAGCCGTCTCCAACGCGGCCGAGAGGTAGTAGTACCCGTCGGCGAAGTACGGCTCCAATGCAATCACCTTCTGAAACTGTATCACCGCCTCACGAGGGTGATTGGCGGCGAGCAGCGCGCGCCCCAACCCCAACAAGCCGCCAGTGTCATCTGGTTCGATCTCCACGGCTTGTCGATATTCGGACAAGGCGGTCGCCGTATCCCGCGCATCGAGCGCGATACGACCAAGCCACGCGTGCGCCGGCGCGAATCCGGGGTTTTCGGTCAGTGCCCGTTGAAACGCCAGTCGCGCCGGTCCCATCCGCGCACTCTGCAACTGCAACAGCCCGGAGGCGTACTCCAGCATTTCCTTCGATTCATAGCCATTGCCGAGCACCTTCTCGTCTTCCGTCCGAAGTTGCGCGAGCAAGGTGGTCAATTCCGCGGCCGCACTGTCGTACTGCTTGTCATTCACAAACGCCGACGCTCGCACAAAGCGCAGGTAGCCGTACGTCTTTGGATCGCGGGCAATCACGTGACCAAATCGATCCAGCGCCACGTGCAACTGCCCGTTGCCCAATGAAATCCAACCACGCGTCACCTCATCATCGCGGAATCGTCCCGGCAAGCGGTCATAGAGGAAGACCACCAGACCCGGGTGCAGGAATGGATTGTGCCTGAACGCCCTCGCTTTGAGCGAATCCGCTCGGAGCACGAGCGGATCGCGGAGTACCTTGTCCTCCCCATGCAGGTATTCCTCGAAACGGCCAACGTCAGTCGCCCAGAACGCAATCCATCTCGCATACGGCGCCTCGGCCCGATCCGGCCGCAAGCGCGCCGCCCAGAGGAACGCCGCGTCCGCCGACGTCGGATGGCGTTCCAGCATCTCCACGCCGGCATCGTAGTACGCCTCCCAGTCATTGCGGTCGGCACCCTTCGCCAGCGATGGCCGCGGCGGCATTTCCTGTGTCCGGGCGACGGACGCAAATAGCGCCATCGCGACCAGCGCGGGGGCGAACATCCTTGGCATCACTTGCACGGGAACTCGGCGCGCTCCACTTTGGGTCGGTAGACGCAACAGCGAAGGCCTGCCGCGCATGATCCGTCTCTTAGGCAGGGGCAGTTGCAGCAAGCTACAGGGTCACGTGCTACGCTACAACTCCGTTGGTGCGCTCGTCGCGCGCGAGCCCTGGTGCGGCCGGAGCAACATCAACGTCCGATGGGTCCTAGAATGGCATCATGGTCCAGCGCATCGCGCCGTAGCTGAACGGCTTACCCGCGACAGGCGTCGGTATTTCTCCACGGAGCGCGCCAAGCGCGTCGCGCGTGACCACCAACGACGTCCACGAAAACGTACCCCGCTCGTACGCGAAGGTGGTGCCGTCATCGTCGTAAATCTGAATCGTGCCCGGCTCGCCACCGTAGTGCTGCAACTCCAGGTCAGTCACCTCTGTCGGTGCCGGCACATGGAGCCGCTCGCCGGCGAGCAACGGGATCGTTGCACCGTCACGAACATACAACGGTATCCGCTCCAGGCCCGGCGTTGCCGTGATGGTCTCACCCGCGCCAACGTACGCTCCGGAGTAGAAGTCATACCACTTGCCAGGCGGCAGGATCACCGAGCGGGAGTGGTCGCCCGCGAACATAGGCGCGACGAGCAGATCATCACCCACCATGAATTGGTCTTTGACCTCGCGCTGCGACACGAACCCATCCACGAGTGCCATCGCACGAATAGGTGGGGTCCCCTCGAAGTGATAGCGCGCGAACGCCGTATACAGATATGGAAGGAGTCGCACACGCAACTGCATCACCTGCCGCACTGGCTCGGCAACGTCCGCAAACGACCACGGCTTGGTGCCATCGGACCACGCATTGAGCAGCGCCATCGGCGAAAAGCAAACTGACTGCATCCGTCGCAGCCACTCCTCGCTCGTCTTTGACGACCGCACCTCAGGCGACCACAGCACGCCGATGAATCCACTGCTCACCAGCGCCGTGATGAAATCGGGATGACTGTAGTAGTCGTCGTACAACACGTAGGGCAGCGGCGCAGCACCTGCATTCGAGCCGCGCACAAGGCCGAAGGTGCGCTGATCTCTCGCGTGGAAGGCATCGAGCGTGGCGCGCTGCAAGCTGACCGCGAACACCTGCCGCATTTGTTCGCCATCCAGCCCCGATGGAAAGGTCGCGTTGTCGGGCCAGAGCCACCGGTCATAGCCATCCACTTCGTCCAGCTTGTAGCCGCTCACACCACGCTTCAGGAGTTCTCGCTCGAAATGTCCGAGCACCACGCTCCGGGTTGCCGCGAGAGTTAAATCCGGAACAATGCCCGTCCATACCGTATGTGAGCCCGACAACGGCTCGAGCGCATGAAACATCGGCGACGACGGCGCCACGTATGGATTCATCCAGAGATTGACGCGCACCCCTGCACGCCGCATTCCTGCCATGAACGCATCCGGATCCCTGAAGCGCGTGGCATCCCATACAAACGAGCCCGGATACGCCGTGCTCTGCCACCCCGGTTCGAGTCCGAGTACATCCAGCGGGTAGCGCCGCGCCGCAAACTCCCCAACTTCCTGCGTCGCTTGCTCGGCAGTAAACGCGGTGGGTACGCGGTGTACGAAACCGAGTCCCCACTTGGGTGGTAACACGCCGCCGCCGGAGAACAGGTTGTAGCGGCGCACGGCATCCAATGCTGACGGCCCTCCAAACACGTACACCGTCGCCCCTTCGGCCGGAACGACCATCTCCACGGCGTCGGACAAGGGCTGCGCCGACCACGTCTTGTCGGTCGTGCGATCCTTGATGGCCGGCGGGTGCTTGCTGTCACGCCGAACCGCGGTGCCCGCGTAAACCGTGACGTATCGAGCAACGTCCACGAGTACGCCGTACCCCGCGCTCGAAACGTAGAACGGCACAGGAGCGTGCGTGCGGCCATCATCCGTTCCACCGAAATGATCGACGTGCAGTCGCTTGACCGACCCACGCTGTTCCAGGCTCTTGAAGTCGAGTCCCAGTCCGTAGAGATGTTCAGTGAGGCCAAGTGGAAGACGAATGCTCGTTCTCCCGTGCCCCACCATGGCGTGGATTGCGGCGCGTTCGAACGGGAACGTCGCCGCGCGCATGCTCGCCAACGCGGCCAAACGCGGCTTGCCGCCGGCCGTGCTCAGTAGAGTCGTGTGCTCGGGGGTACCGAGTGTCGTCTTCCAGACGCCGGGAGCGACCTCGGTCCAGGTGACCGCGCGATCGCGTTGCGCGCGCAGTGGCTGAGCAACGATGCAGAGCGAAAGCGCGACGGAGAGGGCAGCCCTCATTTCCGTACGCGATCGCCCTCGAACTCCACAACGATCACCGTGGCCATCGGATCCGTGTTCATCAGGTTTGCCGTCTGCAACTGCTTCTGTCCATTCACGTCCTTGATGTCGAACACCGCGCCATCCGCCAGGCGGTACGCGCGCTTGATCGTGTTCTGCATTGCCGGCAACGTGAATGGCACCCGAGGCCCGGCGAAGAAGGTGAAGTAAAGTCTGCCCGGCTTGGTTGTGACGCGATACTCATTGCGAGAGAGAAAGAGCGGCTGTCCACGCAGGTCCTTTGTTCCCTTGGCGCTTGCCTCACCGAGCTCTTCGCCGAACGGCGTTGGCTGTGCGCCGTAGACAGCCTCACCATTGACCTTGAGCCAGCTTCCCGCGGCGCGCAGGATGTCCTGGGCAACATGCGGCATCTCTCCGTTCGCCAGCGGGCCCACGTTCAGGAGATAGTTGCCCCCCTTGCTCACCACATCCACCAACTTGAAGATCACGTCACCCGGGGACTTCCAGTCCGGGTCATCCGACCGAAAGCCCCAGGTGTGATTCAGCGTCGCCGGGACCTCCCACGCCTCGGCACCCACCTCCGACGGAATCACATTGTCGCCCGTGCTGATGTAATCGCCGCCTTCGCCGAGCCGTCCGTCAATCAACGTGTTCGGTTGGAGCGAGCGAACAATTTCCGTGAAGCGATGCGCACGATCACCACTCATCATGCGTGGCGTGTCGAACCAGAGGAGGGCGACGGGGCCATAGTTCGTCAGCAACTCCTTCACCTGCGGCTCCGCCTTGCCGCGCAGGTAGGCGTCGTAGTCCTTGAGCGAATCTGCCTGGAAGTCCCAGTTGTTGCCGGCGCCGTTGGGCTCGTGCCAATCCTGCGACTGCGAGTAGTAGAAGCCGAGCCGGATGCCCTGCTTCGCGCATGCCGCAGCGAGTTCCTTGAGTACGTCCCGCTTGAAAGGGGTCGCGTCCACCACGTTGAACGGACTCGCGCCCGACTTGAACAGCGCGAAACCATCGTGATGCTTTGACGTGATCACGATGTACTTCATCCCGGCGTCCTTGGCGAGCGTTACCCACGCGTCGGCGTTGAACTTGACCGGGTTGAATTGCTTGCTGAGTTGCGAGTACTCTGTCACGGGGATCTTCCCGCGGTTCATGATCCACTCCCCAAGACCGGGCACCGCACGGCCTTTCCACTGTCCGGCGGGAATGGCGTACAATCCCCAGTGAATGAAGAGCCCGTATTTCACATCCCGGAACCAGGCAAGTCGCGCCTCGCGCGCCGGGTCGATGGCCACTTTTTGCTGCGCCATGGCCGGTGCGACAACGGGTGCGATGACGACGAGAACGAGGGCAATGCGTGTCAGCCTGGAACTGAGCGTCGACATCGTTTTCTCCCGGGAGCTACCTCGTGGACCGTCGCGGCGCGGCGACCGGCTTGTCGCGCCATCCTGCTCCATCTTGCACCATCTTGTCCGACGGGGCCAGAGCGGTCGAGTCGGTGCGGGCAGTCACTGCGCTGCGTGCAAACACGATCGAGCGGGCAAGTCTTCCTTGCGACGTATTCGGATTCTGGAATTTCGAGAATTCTGGAACTCGAGTTCGGGGCAAATTCCAGAATTCCACAATTCCATGATTCGAATACACCACGGGCGGCAATGCCCCCTACCCCCTACACGAGCGCCTTGATAAACACCGCCGCAATCAACGCCACCGTCAAGAGCCGAACGGCACGCACCATCCCCTGGAAGATGGCCCGCCTCCAGAGCACCTCGTCACGATAGACTCCCTCGATACTCGCCTCCGCGCCGATGGGCAGGCGGCGAAAGGGCGGCCCAAGTATGTCCACGCATCGCAACAGGAATACCGCCACCACCGAAAAGGCCGCGAGTTCAACCGTGAAAACCCACTTCCAGAGCACGCCATTCTGCTGCCCCAGGAAGACGGCGACGACCGCCAGCATGATGGACACATGCGTCAGAAGCGCCGAGCTCTTCGCGTCGATCACGCTCATGTCGTGAAGGAAGTGGTCCCGGTTCTCCAGCGCCGCCCGCTGCGCTTCGAACAACTTTTCGTCGTCAGGTCCAGCTCCAACAACCGTCGCAAGCAAGCCCTCTCGCCACGATGGATGTGAACGCACTGGAAGCGTCATGGTTCCTGTGTGGGTGACTGCTGATCAAGGCACGCTGCTCTCACCCAACCTACCCGCGCGAATTCCGGAATTCCAGAATATCCGGGATTTGAACACTCACCGCCCCAGGTAGTACGCCCACTTCACCAGAAGCACGTTCGTCGCTGGCGCCGACCACACCTGCCGCGCCAGCGTGCCAAACGCATCCGTACCAAGCCGCGCGTCCTCGTTCCGCCCCTGACTCCACACCACGAACATCGTTGACCCCGGCCGATATTCCCAACGCAACACCGCATTCGCATTCAACGTTCGCGTGTCAAACTCCGGATTGTCCAGTTGCATGGCACCGCCAATTGTCCGGTACGTCACCTGCTCGCCATCGGCACTCACGTTGATCGCCTCCGGCGCGAAGAACCGAATACGATCCTCGTAACGGCCCGCCCTCGCGTTGGTGACCTCGCCCACTCGCGCATAGCGGCCACGGCTCACGAACGGTTGCACATACAACTGCAACGTAAGGTCCGGCGTGAAGGCGACGCTCGCTCGGCCGGTAAGGGAGGCCGTCTGCTGCCGCAAATCTCCCACCACGTCATGACGCGTACCTGCCACCATTGCATAGTCGATGAACTGCGCGCCCGTTCGCCGCCACTCCATCGTGGGGCGCAGCTGGAATTCGGCACGATCCACGGGACGATAGATGAGACCGGGACTCACACTCGCCAGGGACGAACCGTCCGCCCCACGCGGCGAGCCGTTGGCGTTGATCACCCAGCTCACCGCCCGACGAGGGTCGGTTCGCAACTCGTACTCGGCATAGGTGCGCGCCGGCGTTCGCATTGCCGGCCCTCCACGCAGCAGCGACGACGACGTTCCACTCAGCGTTCGCTCCACGTAACCGCTCAGCTCCCAGTAGTTCCGGAATTGTACGCGATTCCACCAGTTCGCCGCAGCAATCGTCTCCGGTCCGATCAGCGAGCGGAGCGCCCTCAGATTCAGGAATGTTTCCCACCTCCGGGTGTGTGCGGTCGGCTCATTGCGAACGCGCCCGATCCACCCCTGCGCGTCCGCGAGATTCGTATGACTGATGTATCCGAGATCGTTGACCTCGAACCCGCGCGTCACCACGTGCGCTGTTGCGCCGGCGCGCCAGAGCCCTCCCGCCTGCTTGATCAGCCGCAACTCCGACGCGAGCCCCGACATGGCCGTGGCAGACGAGTCGAGTCCAAGCGCCACCGGGTCCCGCTGGAACAGATGCTGATAGCTGGTCTCGGTACGGGCGAGCGCCAGCGCAGAGCCAGTGACGAGGCTTCCGAATACGTTCCCACCCAAGAGAAAGTTGCCGCCCCCGAAACGCCTCTCGCCCTCCACGCCCGCCGCATATCCCCCCGAGTGCAGCGTATTGGCAGAAAGCGCGTCAAGACGACGATTGGTCCCCGTCGCGATGATGCCGAGCTGGCTCGCGCCGCCTTCGAAGTCATGGTCAATGCGCAGCACACCGTAATGCGTGAGCGGCTCAATCACCTGCGTCCGAAGGCCACCCGATTGGAGGTATGACCCAGTCTCCTCTTCAGTCGTCGCGCTCAACAGCCCTACACGCCATTGCCCGATTCGGCCCGACAGCTTCGCGGCCCCCAGAAGCCGCGTAGGATCGGTGGCTACAGAATGGCTCGTCACGTCCGGAAGATCCAACTGTGGCATCCGGCCAATGCGCCTGGTGTACACGAGCTGCTCGTTGCCGAAATCACCGCCGGCCCAGCTCAGGTTGTAGTGAAACAGGTCGGAGCCTTCGGTGAAGAACGCGCGTTGCTCCGGTAGCAGGGTCTCGGCACCGGTGAGATTCACTTGCGCGGGATCTGCCTCCACCTGGCCGAAGTCCGGATTGACGGTACCGGTGAGCGTGAGATTGGAGCCGACGCCGACCTTGAAGTCTGCACCGGTTGTCGCCGTCCGCATGGAGCCCGAACGCAGCGCATTGTCTTGATAGGCGTTGGACCGCCACGAGCGGGCAACCACGTATGGATTCACCTCTACGCGTCGCTTGGCTTCGTGAACAGGTACACCAACGAGCGAGCCGAAATCCGAGACGTACGTCCCGCCGTCGGGTGGAATCGGCGCCCAGTATGAGCGCTCGCCTCGCCGAGCGATGTCCCGCCCCAGCTCGAGCCCCCACGTGGCCCCCTCGGCGCCCGATCCTCCTGTAAATCGCAGTTGTGAGAGCGGGATGCGGAATTCAGCCCACCATCCCGTGGAGTCGCGATGCGTTGCCACGTCCCACACCGCATCCCATCCCATATCCTCGGTGAATTCGTTGTTGCCCGAGATGAACCCGTCACGCTTCACGCCGCTCGGGTTCACTGCGAAGTGAAAGGCGGTGCGCTTGTCGTGATAGCTGTCGATGAACACGTGCGCCCAGTCGGAGTTGCCGTCGCCGTCCCGTCGCATCATTGCCGTGATGATCGAATCGGGAGCGGTATCCTCCAGGTGCATGGCGACGTAGATCGCATCGCCGTCCACGAGCACCCGCGCCTCGCTCCGTTGCGAGGCGGGCCTTCCCTGCTCGGGAGCCCGCTGGATGAACTCTGTGGCAATGGTCGCGGTGCTCCACTCCGGCTCGTCGATGCGTCCGTCTATTCGAGGGCGCGACGCAACGCGTGTTACCGGAAGCACGAGCGACTTCTCGCGCGCCGAAGCGCTGCCGCGTGGCGCCGCGACTCGCGTTCCGTGCTCCTGGCATCTCGCCGGCGCGCCGATCGCCGCAAGGACGAGAAAAACGACTACGAGGAAAACACGGTCCATCCGCATTGTCGGCTCTGGCGTGAAAGGTCGAACGCCAAAGCTCTCGTGCGTCGTACGCCCTCAGGTTGCCGCGCGGTGCGCGTTCCGTGCGGCGAATGTCAGCGCTGTGTCAGGTCTTGAGCCGATAGCCCGCTTTTCGCACCGTGATGATGTGCCTCGGATGCGAGGGATCCATCTCGAGTTTGCGGCGAAGCTCCACCACGTGCGTGTCCACGGTCCTGCTGATCACCGTCGCGTCATAGTCCCATACCTCACGCATGAGATCAGTACGCGAGACCACGGCGCCTCGATGATCGAGCAACGCGCAGAGGAGGTCATACTCGAGCGGTGCCAGGGCCACCTCCTCGCTGTTGCGCAGCACGATGCGAGACGCACGATGGACCTCGATGTTCCCGAATCGCGAGACCGTCGGTTGGACGACAGCGCCATTGCTGCGCGCCGCGCGCCGGAGCAGCACATCCACGCGCGCGAGCAACTCCAGCACGCCAAACGGTTTGGTGACGTAGTCGTCGGCGCCCTGGCGAAAGCCCATCACCTTGTCGGATTCTTCCCCCCGCGCCGTGAGAATGAGCACTGGCTCTTCGAATCCGCGCTGTCGCAGGGCACGCAACACGCGGAAACCATCCATTTCGGGAAGCATAAGGTCGAGGATGACGAGCTGTGGGCGCCACTCGAGCGCGCGCGCCAGACCTGCCGGTCCATCAACCGCGAGGGAGACCTCGTAGCCCTCGATTTCGAGATTGTTCCTGAGGCCAAACGCGAGATCGGCATTGTCTTCAACCACGAGGACGCGCGCCTTCATGCCTCCGATCCTCGATGCATGTCTGCACATGGCAATTCCACAACCACGCGCGTGCCAACCGCCGCGTCGTCGATGAACACACGCCCACCGTGCCGGTGCACCAGCTCCCGCACCACGCTCAGGCCGATTCCACTACCGGCAACCGCCGAGCCGGCATCGCGCTCGAGGCGATAGAATGGCTTCCACACGCGCTCACGCCGGTCGTCGGGAATTCCGGGTCCCTGATCCTCCACGACGATGCGTGCCGTTCCCTTGCCCGGCACCCGATCGAGCACCACACGCACCTCCTGCCCCGCCGGACCATACTTCACCGCGTTGTCCAGGAGGTTGAGCAGGATCTGGCGCAGGGCACCCGTATCCACCGAACAGCGTATCCCTTCATCAAGTACTGGAACAATCGCAACCTGCCGGGCGCGTGCGATGGGCTCGAACACCTCCAACGCGGCGACAACGTGCGGCGCGACGCACGAAACCGTTGGCGCCAGTCGCACCGCGTGACGTTCTGCACGAGAGAATTGCAGAATGTTCTCGACGAGATGCGACAGCCGGCGCGCCTCCTGATCGACGATCTCCAACGATCGCTGCCGCTCGTGATCCGAGCGTACTCGGCCCAGCAGCAACGTCTCGGCGAACATGCGAAGCTGCGCGAGCGGTGTCCGGAGCTCGTGCGACACGCTCGCGATGAAATCGCCGCGCAGGCGAGCCAACTCATCCTCTCGCCGAATGAGCAGGACGCCAGCCACAGCGAGTCCAATCGTCACCGCGAGCACTCCAAACAGCACGGGAAGCCGAGAGCGTGGTAGTCCGCCGATGATCAGATCGTTGGCATAGTCCGGGTTGAGGGACACCTGCGTGACGAGCCCCCCGAAGGAGGCGACGGTAGCCTCACCGACATACGTTGGCGCGAACTGGTGTTTCGTGCGCCACAGTTCATGGCCCGCATCGTCACGAAGGATTACCGACATGATCCGTTCGTTCGGAATGTCACGCGTGAGCGACGGTGGCAGGAGCTTCTCGTGCATGCCACTCCCGAAATCCAGTGACGCCGCGGAGGAGAGGCACATCCTGAACCCATATGCCGCCACGGGCCGCATCTTCAGGTCCCACTTCACCTGATAGACGATGGTGCACGACGTGTTCGCCATGGTGCGGGCGACCGACGAATAGCTCCAGTCTTTTCCGTAGTTGGGCAGGTCCGCCAGCACGGTGTCGCGAATCCATCGTTGGATGTCGGCCGAGGGCGGCTGGCCGCTGAAGATGATATCCTTGTCGGCGACGTCGATGCGGAAGAAGTAGTTCGGCTCGTCGGGACACTGCACCCGTTTTGCGATGGCACTGGCCAGTATGCTTGGCGGCGCAAGCTTGTCCCCGGGCATCTGAGGGTCCTGATGCATCACGGGTCCGAAGGTAGAGACAAGGGTCTGGTATAGCCCTTCCTTCACCGAGATGGAAAATTCCCAAGCCGCGAACGATGCATAGTCGCGAAGTGTGCCCTCGGCTGTGGCGCGGTGCGAACGCGCGGCGTCCCACGCTTCGTACGTGAGCACACCCGCCAACACCACCGTCAGCACCAGGATGGCGACGGTGGGGGACGATCGGCGAAGTCGGAGAGGCAGAGGCATGGCGGCGGGTCGGACGTGGTCATCGAAAGATGCCACGAACGCTGGCCCGCATTGTGAGGAAACCGCAAGGGTTGGCGGCCGTCCTGTGCTTCCTCACGCCAACTGCATGTAATCGAATCGTGGAATTGCGGAATGCCGGGAGGGGCTCCCCTTCACGCGAGGTTGCAGCGAATGGCCGCGACGCAGGCGGTTCAGGCAGTACCTACGGATACAGGCACGGGGGCCACGAGGCAGCGATGCGGGCGGTAAGACGGAAGGGGCCGACCGTCCGCTGTTGTGAGGGAAGGGAGATCCTCAGCGTCATGGTGTCGCCCGCGACACTCCCCGAATAGTCCGCGACCGACCGGACATATCCAGGGTACGCGCCCATCAATTGGGTGTACGTACCCGACAACGTGAAGGTGCTGTTCGGAATGGCCTGCGCGATCTCACCCGATGAACCGTAGCATCCGCCGGACGCGAGCACGTGCAGCGTGGCCGTGTTACCGACGATGACGAGACTCGCCTGATCCGACCCCCAGGTCGTGGCTCGCAACGCCTGGTCGGTGCTGGCCTTGGTGCCGGGTTCGGTACTGCTGCACGCCACACTCACCAGTGTAGCGAGACATGCCACGGATCTGCGCGTCCAGGATTCCATGGGGTACGTGCCGAAGAGGTTCAAGTGGCCCACGACCGCCAAACTCCGTGGACTTCCCTCCGGTCACGGTGACTTCGCCATTTCGCCAGTCATTCGTGCAGCTCGAGATCAGACGTGTACCGCAACCAACCCAACTCAACACCGTCAGGCACAGGTGGTATCCGGATTCTAGAATTCTAGAATTCCAAAAATCGAATACCGCCGGGAAATGGTCGTGCGGTCCTCGGACGGCTCCCCTCTTAGCGAAATAACTCTCCCAGGGAGGCCACGCCAGGATAAAACCACTGGATTCCCACTCCGAGCCCGACAACCAATGCCATCACCCAGAGCACGGGCTTGACGGTCCGTTGCACGGCACGCTTGAGCCAACTTCCTGGGGGCACGTATCGGAGCCGCCGGTATGCTGCCCCCGCAATCACGCCATCCAGCAGCAGTTCCGCGAACAACGTCGGCGCTTGGGAAACGACACCAACCACACCCAGTACGGCAGCCACCAACGCGACAATGGCGACGAACGGGACGACAACAATCATTGCCTCTCCGACAACGATGTCGCCTGCGAAGAATGCGTGATCGACCCATTCACCATCGTCGTGCGAACGCTTCGCGCTACCCTTCCGGCGGGCGTCGAGCGTTCCCGCTTCCGGCACTGCGTCGGCAATCACATGTCCCGGCGCCTGAATCGCAATCCACCAACGGAGGCCCAGCAGCAACACACCGTAGCCTATGCCGCAGGCCAACCCGTACCGGATTGGCATACTGCGCAACCCGAGCGTGAGCAGCCCAACGGACGACAGGAACCCGGCCGCACCTGCACCGGCGACAATGCCGGCAAGACGGAGACGCGGACGCTGTCGCGCGATCACGTACCCACGCAGTTGCTGGACGGTGACCTCGCGATCGCGGGCCAACTTGATCCGCTCGATGGAAGACAGTGGCAATCCGATCTCCTCCGTGTCTACTCAGGATGACCCAAGCCCGCTGCCCCTGCTACCGTTGCCGCGCACGCCAACGCTGCGTCGCCCACCTAACAAGAATAGCGAGCACCAGCCACGGCAGGAGGAAGGTGACGATATAGATGAGCCCCGACAACGATGTGCCGAGTGCATCCAGCGAATTGCGGAAGGCTGCCGGCCGTTTGAGTCCGCCGTGCGGTTAACTGTCCGGAGTGCACAAGAGAAGAGCACGGGCGATTCACGCAACCGAGCGCCGACAGCCGTGCGCCTACCGGTGCCGATCCAGCGGATTCACGCACGTGGGCGCCTGAGTCGGCATCCCGTCACCCGACCGCGCCGGCTGACGCAAACCGATGTAGACGTGCGACGAGTCAGGACGCTGCACCGGCATCGGGCACGCATTGCCCTGCACGGTGTCCGTGTAGACCACACGCTGCGCCATGATTGCCGGAATGGCTGACCACCCGAGCGCGCGCACATGCATCTGATAGGCATGTGTCTCGATCCGACGCAACGGCACCGAGTCCGGTTTCGCGGCACCGAATGTGATGCCTTGTGCTCCGCTCACGCCGAATGCGACGGTGGCTATCAGCACTGGCATGGTCCGCAGAATCACCTTTCGCATCGGTGGGCTCCTCCCGCCTTCGAAGTGGCTTGCAGTATGCACGATACGTGACAACCCCGCACGGCGCCATGATCCCTTGTTCCCCCCTGAAGTCGCAATGTTCCGTCGCGCACCCACCAGCGACCCCTTGCCGAGATCGGCCGGCGAATGGGCTACGCCTAACGGCGTGAGACCGACGATGTTAGCATATCGTCATATGGCGCCCCTACGTACGATGAGCACGAGGACGACAACTGTATTGCGAACGATGCTGGCATGTTGCCTCCTTGCCAGCGTAGCTGCCGCGCAGGTGCTCCGGCCGTCTGCTCACGTGGTGCGTGGAATCGTGTTCGACTCGGTAACCCGGACGCCGCTCGCCGGTGCCATCGTTCAAGTCACTCCGCTCGATTCGGGATCTCAACCAACAGCGCGCGCGTACTCCGCCATCTCGAACGATAGTGGCGCGTTTCAACTGACAGGGCTCCCGGAGGGTCGTTTCTCCATCGGCTTCCAGCACCGAGCACTCGGTGCGTTGGGCCTCGAGTCGCTGCGACAGGTAGTGGAGCTGAAGGCGGATGAGATCATCACCGTGAATCTTGCCATTCCGTCGGGACCCGCCATCCGCGCGAGGCGCTGCCCGGGGACGGCGGGCACCGCGGGGACCGGACGCGATGGTCTGCTCGCCGGCTTCCTGCTCGATGCGCAGACCGGCCAGCCGCTTGCCGGCGCCAGTGTCGAGCTCCAATGGCTGGAGATTGGCCTGATGCGAGGGAAATACACCCAGGCGTCTCACCGCGTGCACGCGACCATCGCCGCCGACGGTGCCTATACGGCCTGCGGAATTGCGGGAGGCGCCCCTGTGGGGATTTTGGCGACGCGGTCTGGCTATCACGACGTGTCCGGCGAGGTGGAAGTGCCTGCCGGTGGAACGAGCCGACGAGACTTGCACCTCGTCGCGTCGTCGATCAAAGTGGGAACAGCAACGCTGGTGGGACGCGTGCTTCGAGCCGACAGTGTCCCGCTCGCGCGTGGCAACGCAAGCATACCCGAGCTGGGCATGGAAGCGGATGTCGTCGAGGGTCGTTTCACCATGGCCGCGCTGCCGGCAGGGACATGGGTGGCTGAGGTGCGCGGCATTGGCTATTCGCCACAAGCGCTGATGGTTGACTTGACCGACCATGCAACCACACCGGTTACGATTCTTGTCGGCGAAAAGGCTCAGACGCTCGAGGGTGTGCGCGTGGTCGCCACCACGAGTGCAGACGCGAAGACGCTGGACGCCCTCCTTCAGCGACGCCGTACCGGTGGCGGGACGTTCTTCCTGCCGGGCAGCGATGCGCTGGCGTCGGCGAGTGTCCCCGCCGATGTCGCGCGCGCCGCCGCGGGATTTCAGTACATCACCGACAGCCACATCGAGGGTCGAATACTGGGCAGTCGCCTTCTCCAGCGTTGCATTCCAACCATCTACCTGGATGGCCAGATCTTCACTGAGGGTCTCCGCCTGCTCAACACCATCGTCCCAATGGAGCAGGTCCTGGCGATCGCAGCGTACCCTGATGTCACGTCCATCCCCATGGAGTGGCGAGACCCTCGCACCTGCGCGGTCTTCGCGGTGTGGCGGAAGCGCCCCTGAGTCTCCTGGCGATCCGTCAATGATTTCCAGCGCCGGCACGATGCTGAAGAATCCAATCCCCCACCACCTCCATCGCGCTCGGCGCAAATGTCTCGGCAATGCCGTCGTACTCGCCCAGTGCTCCGGTGCGTGCCGTCTGGAAGAAGTGGTTGAGCCCCGGTAGCTCGCGCACCGTGGCAGCGTGGTTCTTCGCAAGCGCCACACGAATGGCGGCGAGATTCTCCACCGCCGGAACCTGCTGGTCCACGGTCCCATTCACCGCGAGCACCGGTACACGAAGACGCGACAGGATGGCCGACGGCTCGTAGTTGAGAAAGTATCGCATCCAGGCACTCGAGAACTGGCTCACGATGATCTCGCGTTCGGCCGACGTCCCGCCGAGTTTCGCCATGGCATCAGGCGTAAGTCGCTCTCGAATGCGCGCCACCGCACTGGCCGAATCGGGCGCCACGCGAACAGCACGCATCAATTCGTTCAGGAGCGGCTCCGCACGATCCAGTTGTTCAGGCGTCTGCCCCTGCGACAGTCCCATCAATCGCCGCTGCGACATCAACAGATGGTCGGTCCGCGTGCCTGGCCCCGCAAGCATCACCACGAACGCCACACGATCATTCGCCACCGCGGCAATCGGCCCAACCATGCCTCCTTCGCTATGCCCGACGAAACCGATATTCGTATGATCAACGTCGTTACGGGCGAGTAGAAAACGCACGGCCGCATTCGCATCTGTCGCAAAGTCGGCCGACGTCGCCGCCGCGAAGTCACCCCTGGATTTCGCAAAGCCACGATCGTCATAGCGCAACACAGCAATGCCGCGACGTGTGAGATAGTCCGCGAGGACCGCAAACGGCCTGTGGCCGAAAATGGTTTCGTCGCGATCCTGCGGACCCGATCCCGATATCAGCACCACCGCCGGAAAGGGGCCCGCACCGTCTGGGATGGTCAGGGTGCCCGCGAGCACCACTCGCGCATCGGCAGCATTCGCAAACGACACCTCCTCGGCACGATATCCCTTGATCGTGATGGGCCACTGGGACCGGGTGGGTGCGACCGGCGCCGCCACGTCGCGCGCGAAGGTCACCTGCACCGCCGGCTGGCCCGTGCGAGTCCAGGTGCCACTCACTACACCGCCAGGAGCCATTGTCCCCAGGAATTCCACGCCAGCCGCTGGTATGGTGAAACGCACACTGTCGCGCTGCCGCGCAAACTGCGCTACCTCGAGGCCCATCGCACCCAGGTCAGGCGAGTCCAACCTGACGCGCGTGCCGTACGTTGTCGTGACAACGTGGAGCACCAACCGCAGATTCGCCGTCCCCCGCGGCAGTTGCGCGCGCCAGGTGCCGTCGAGCCCATCAACAACAGGCATTGCTGCGGGCACACCACGCTTGAGCGAGAGCGGCAACGTCGCTCCCTGTCGAAACGTACCGGTACACACCTGCGCCGCGTCGTTCCAGTCTGCTTCATACGTCGCGCCGATGGACGGAACGGAAAAGGTCAGTCGCGCTGCCGACGACGTCACGTTCGCCAACGGAATTTTCTCGCCCGCGGCCTGGTCGATGCTCTCCATGTCGCCGCTGCGCGTGCCGTCTGCGGCCTCGCGAAGTGAGATCACCAGCGTTAGTTGTCCAATTGGCGTCGTGATCGCGCCGTGCCAACGCCCCGTGGCCTTGTCTTGCGCCTGAATTGGCGCGTCGATTGGCGCGAACCCAATGGACGCGCATACGGCGATAAGCCAGATCCGCCGCACGCTTCGACTGCCCGCGATGACGCGTCTCATGCGCGCACCGGTCGCAGGCGACACCGCGCGATCCGGGTAAGCACCAGCAGCACCGCGGCGAACAGGATCACGGGCGCCAGCGTGTCCGCGATTTCGATTGGCGCGAAGATCCACGACAGCACATATCCCGCGCCGCCGAGCGTCATGCACCAGCCCACGAACCTCCGCATCGACTGCTCGGCAGCCGGATCACCGCGCATGTTCGCGAGAGGAGTGAGCGCCTTCGGAACCGCATTCGCGTTCACCACGACGAAGGTGCCGACCATGATGCCGAACAGTCGCTGGGCAAGGTCGTGACTCAGGTACCGCGGTGAAAGAGCCGAGATCAACACCGAGCCTCCGAGGAGGAGACCTGCGACGATGAGTGCGTCCCGGATGGGTTTGCGCTGAAGCCGTGGCGGTGTGGCAGTCATGAGTTGTCGCTCGTGGAAGTCGGGGTTGGGTCCGATGGCTCGGCGGTCATGGAGATTCCGAAGGTCTGGGCGAATCCGAGCAGCGCTTCTTCCAGGACGGACATGCGGAGACGGTAGGTGATGGTGCGGCCCTGTTTTTCCGCGTCGATCAGGCCGGCATTCATCAGCACTGCAAAGTGGGCGGACATTGTGGGCTTCGAGACGTCGAAGTGGTCCGCCAGGTCGCCGGCGGTCATGGGCCGTTGTTGGAGGAGTTGGAGCACTTTGCGCCGTGTCGGGTCGGCGATTGCCTTGAATACGTTGCTCATGAGCGATATTTAGCTAAACATCTAACTATTAGTCAAGCCCGGCCTTCAATCCCCAGCGTTCAATGCGGAGCTATTCCCGCATCCACAGCGCCGGCCACCCAAACTCGCGGCTCACGGCGCGACCTAGCTCGCGAATGACGGTGGTGCCATTGTCGGAGTTGCTCATGATGACGACCCCCCGCCCTGATCCCACAAAGGCAACGGCGTAGCACGTGAACCCGGCATTGCCGCCCGTGTGCCGGTAACGAAGCGCATCCCCCGCTCCGGAGAGGCCAAATCCCAGCCCGCTGCCGCCTGGAATGGGGGTCAGCATCTCACGCGCGGTCGCTTGCCTGAGGATGCCATCCTGTTCGCCGCGATACGAACGGCCGATCGCAAGCATGAAACGCGCAAGATCTGACGGGGTGGTCCACAGTCCCGCCGCTGACTGTTCGGGATAGACATGATACTTCCCCCGAATGGCTGTCCCGTTTCCGTCATACGCCGTAGCCGCACGCGGGGCAAGCCGCGCAGGCAACGGCTGCACGAACGTGCTCCGTCGCATGCCGACGGGTGCCAGCACCAGCTCATTCGCGAGGACATCGAACGACTTGCCCGTTATATCCTGCATCATGAGCTGAAGCACTGTCACGCCCCCGCCGGAGTAGCTCTCGCGGGCGCCCGGCGTGTTGGTGACGCGCACCGGCGCCGAGTTTGCGGGTGGAAGGCCGTCAAGAATTTGCGCGAGCGTTGGCAAGGGATCGCCCACAGCATATCCCGCAAACCCTGACACGGTCGTGCCGGCCATGTGGCTCACCAGTCGACGCGGCGTCACCTTTTCCACGGTGGTGAACTGACTCGCCGGCACTTTCCACGACGTCAGCTTCTCGTTCACGTCTTCGTCGAGCGAGAGGCGCCCTTGCTCGATGAGACGAAACATCACTGTTGCCGACACGGGCTTCGATATGGACGCTGCCTGAAAGAGCGTGCTCGTATCAACGGGCGATCCGTCCCTCACATCGCGCATGCCGTACCCGCCCGCCCAGACAATGCGCCCACCTTCAAAAACGGCGACGCTCAGTCCGGGCACCTTCATCGCCGCCATTCGTTGCGGCAGCGTTTGCGCCGGCCCACTGTCGGCGCCCGATGCCGCAATGGCAATGACGTTCCGTTCAACGCGGGCCATCCGCGCCGCGATGTTGGTATCGCTCGCCTGGGCAGGCGCGGGGCGCGGAACGACGATGATACCCAGCGCGAGCGCGCGGGCCAGGACGAATCGGAGCGGCAGCGAGCGCGGTATTCTCATATGCTGAATCTTCAGCATATTGCGCCCCGAGTCAAGTCAACGACGCGATCGCGACGAAACCCAACCGTGAGCGAAGCCTTCGTGTCGAAGGAGCGACTCTCGCTCCCTCAATGAAGACAATCGTCATCTTCCTGTTCGCCGCGCTCTCCCCCTGCGCAGTGCAATCGCAATCACCAGCGCCGCTGTTCGACATGCACAGCAGCATGTGGGTGAACCTGCATCACTTCCTGTACATCACCGGGCGCGCCCGCGCGGGCCTCGACGCCAATCGCACAACCGTGACGGCCTCACTCGGCGACACGGCCGGTTTCGGCAGACTGTCCGCCGCGCAACGCGCCGCCTGGGAATCCGCGGTGACCTACTATCAGCGCACGGTCTCACCGAAGGACATCCTCTTTGACTCCGCGACAGTCGCCATCAACGACCGGCTCGTGGAGCTAGACACCGCGGCATCGCTCGCGCGTTCGGGACTGGATCCTGGCCTCATCTCCGCGCTCGAGACCGCAGCACCCGTCTACCGCACGCTGTGGTGGGCGCGGCATGACGGAGGCAATCAGGCGTGGATGGACAACGTGAAACCGGTGCTTGCGAAGTACGGTCCCGGTGCCGCACAGCGCGTGACGCACATCCTGCGCTCAACCTGGCACCCCGTACGTGTTGACGTGGTGGCGTATGCAAACTGGGCTGGCGCGTACACCACGGAGCACCCGTCGCACATCATGATCTCGAATGCGATCGACAGCACCGGCGCTGCGGGCCAGTTCGAGATGTTGTTCCACGAAGTGCAGCACACCATGTCGGACTCGCTCTTCATCGGCCTGCGCGACGCTTTTCGCGCCGCAAACAAGCCGCTCCCGCGCGACCCGACCCATCCCTTCATCTTCTATACAGCGGGCGACATCACCCATCGCTTGTTCCCGGGCTACGTACCATTTGCCGAGCGGGTGTGGCTCTGGACGCGCAATCCTGATTGGGCAAAGCTGCGCCCGCTGCTTGACGCTTCGTGGCAGCTGTACCTCGACGGGTCCATTTCCTGGAGTGAAGCGCTCCAGCGCATTGCCGCGCGCGCCTGACGTACCCGGTGTCCGTCATTCGTTGTTCGTTGCGTGTTTGCCAACCTGTTGTCCGTTGTTCGCCATCTGTTTTTCGTTATCAGGTGGAACCTGCGGAGCGGCGAGCACCTTCTTGCGCAGCCCCCATGTCATCTTTCGCAGGTCGCATACACTCGTCACCAAACTCGCTCGTTCACGATCGCGCGTGAGCCCGTACCCGTAGGAGCGCTCGAGCTGGTTCTCCAGTTCCGATGTGGACTTGATCGCGATGTCGAGGTAGCGCGCGAACTCCGTGTTGGTCGCGGCCCCGCAACCCTCGGCAATGTTGTCTGCGATGGATTCCGCTGCGCGAACCATCTGGTTCCGCAGCGACCCGTGCTCGGACTTTGAGTACTTGCTGGTGAGGCGCTTGACGGCGAGTGCGAGGCTGTTCGCGTCGTTCCACACGCGAAGGTTGCGGAAGTTTTACATGCTGACATTTTCGCTGATCCGCGCAGCGCTGCATCATCAATCCCTCGCAGCGCGAACCATCCTCGCTCGCCCAAGCCCCGGACTACGGTCACGGAGAACGAATTTCGGAGGACGAACGACGGAAAACGGGTGGGAATACTCGCGACGGACAACGAATGACTGATGACTGATGACGGGTGACGGGTGACGGATGACGGATGACGGAGGACGGAGGACGGAGGACGGAGGACGAACCACGGAAAACGGTTAGGAAGACTCGCGACGGACAACGAATGACTGGATGACGGATGACTGGATGACGGATGACGGACAACGGATGACGGACAACGGATGACGGGCAGTGATCGCGGCTCACCAGTTTGAACCTCACCGCCTCACGATCGCTCCAACTGGTCCAGGGTGCGCGATCAGGTACTTCAACGACCCGTCCCATCGTTGGTACCCCTGCGCCATGTTCGCGTGAGGGACCACGGCCACATATGGAAGCACTCCCAGCCCCTCGACGACGAGATCAACCGTGTTGCGACGGCGTCGAAAGTACGCGGTTCGATGCGTCCGCCCTCGAGAATCACGGCTCCGGTCGTGGGCCACCACGGCACGTTCTGCTGCGCCCCCGAGGGGGTCGCAGCGGCGAGCAGTGCGGCGAGAACGATATGACTTCGCATACCCAACAGCACACCGGGGCATGCTAGGAACGTTGCCAGGACTCGCCAGCAGGAGAGACGAGCGAGACCAATTGTGGAGACGGATGACGCGGCGAATGTTGGATTGGCGCCGGATTGAGCGCTCCACTCGTTGCCTAAAGCCGCCCCACGCGCGACCAACGCCGCGCTGGGGCCGCCGCAAGTCGGCCAATGGCCACCGCGTCTCCGGCTCAAAGTGGCAAAAGTCTGATTTTGACTGGTCCGTGTGAACGAAACATTGACCAATGCGAACCAAACATTGGCCAATGCGAACCAAACATTGGCCAATGTGAACCAACCACTGAACGAGGCACCCTACACATCGGCCAGCCGAGGCTACACGCCGCTCACCTCGCGCTACACATTGGCCGAAGGAAGCAACACGCCGCGCGACGCGGGCTACACGCCGAACGAAGCTGCCTACACATCGGTCGTGCCGTTCCGAACGCCGCACAGGTCGAGGCACACACTGGACGACGCGACCAACACGCCGAACCATCCGTCCTGTACATCGGCAGGCCAATCCTGAACAAGGAACAGGGCAAGCTACACGCTGAACGAGCCGAGTCGTACGTCGCGTGAGGCGAGCTACACATTGCGCAATTCGTCCCGAACGCCGGGACAGCCGTTCTGTACAACGGCCACCCGATCCATATCAACGAACAGGGCGAACTACACGGAGAACGAGGCGCACTACACGGAGAACGAGGCGCACTACACGGAAAATGCGGCGAACTACACGCCGCAGGACTGCCGCCCCAGCCAACATCAAGGAAAAGAAACAGGCCGGCCCCCAAGCGGGAGCCGGCCTGCCTCTCACACACCACCTCGCCGAGAACCTATCGTCGCTCTTCGCGAATGATCGGCGTGTACGGACTCGCCTGACGCTTCGGAAGAATGCCACCGTTGATGTCGGAGTTGTCCTCCTCATCGTCCTCGCCGCCACCGCCGCCGCTGACGTCAGCACCGGCAACACGCTCCACGCGGAACGTCTGCTTGTACGTCTGACCATTGGCCGTCATGGTCACCACATACAACCCGGGCTCGGCCAGATTCCCGCCGCCACCAAAGCCACCACCACCGCCGCCACGACCACCAGCAGCGGGCGGCTTCATGCCGATGATGTCCCAGATCTTCTGCTGCGGCGGCTCGATCGCACCGCGACCACCACCCGCCGCCTGGAACGCCGCCGCAATACCTTCGGCAGACGTATCCGCCGCCGCTGCGGCAGCAGCACCACCTGCCCCGCGGCCGCCACGACCACCGCCCGGCGGAGCCGGAGGCGGTTCAGCCGGACGCGCGCAGAAGTTGTCCCATTGCGTTACAGGATGCTCACAGCCGGCCTGCGCACCGCCACGCCCACCGCCGCCACCGCCACGACCGGCAAACGCGCCACCAGCCGGCGGATTGTTGGCAAGATTCACCACCCGCCGCACTGCGATAATCGCCGCACTGTCATAGCCAGCCTTCTGCAACGAATCGAGCACGCCGGGCGCGCGATTCTTCAACAGGATGCTGTCCCGGCGCGCCGCGGGCGACTGCTCCGCGCGCACACCGGGCGCCGTGTTCTGGAACGCCCATGTTACGGTGTGCAATCCGCGCGCAGCCGGACCGGTGGTGCTGTACATCTGCGCACCGCCGGCATCCGTGATCGCAATGCGCACAGGACCCGTCACGCTGTCCTTCAAGCGATAACGGATCTGCGCGCCATACGCCGGCGCCGGAATCACGAGGGGCGCTTGGCCCCACCCGTTACCCGGCAAGCCGAGCACTGGTGGCTCACTCCATTGATACGCGGTCCTCGGCGCCAACAGCGTGGCCGCCTCGGCAACGGTCTTTGCATTCAACTGCTCGAGACCGGCCACGTCCACGAGCCACAAGCCACGACCGTGCGTTGCGGCCATCAACTCATGATCGCGCGGATGAATCTTGAGGTCGTATACCGGTACGCTCGGCAAACCCTTTGAGAACTTGGTCCACGTCACACCACGATCGATGCTGGCATACACCGCCAGCGACGAACCGACGAACAGGAGATCCTTGTTCTGCGGATCCTCACGAATGACGTGCAGGTAGTCCGCCGGGCTGGTCTTCGGCAGGTTGTTCACGATGGACTTGAACGTCTTGCCGCCATCCACCGTCTGGAACAGGTAGGGAGTAAAGTCGTTCCAGCGATGGTTGTCGAACGCCACGTAAAACGTGAGGGTGTCAAAATGCGACGGCTCCACGCGCGTGACGTAGACATCCTTGCTCGGCAAGCCGGGGAACCGGTCGCTCAGGTTCTCCCACGAGCCGCCATCGTTGTGCGTGAGCCACACGTTGCCATCATCGGTACCGGCGAGGAGAAGGCCGGGCTTGATGTAGGATTCTGCGAGCGTGACCACGGTGCCATACGTCTCTGCACCGGTCACGTCCGGCGTCACACCACCGGTGTATTTCTCGGCCGTGTCCATGCGCGCGCGCATCTGCTTGGAAAGGTCGGGCGAGATGACGTAGAGTTCCTCGCCACGCTTGAGCGACTTCATCACCTTGTTGCCGCCCACGTAGAACACGCTCGGGTTGTGCGACGAGACGAAGAATGGTGAGTTCCAGTTGAACCGCGTGGCGAGGTCGATGGAGTCCTTCCGCTGCGCGACGCGAAAGGTCGCGATGCGCTTGTCCTGCTCCTTCGTCGTCTTCGACATCGGATCGCCGCGTTCCACGGCCACCGAGTCTTCCCACTTCCGGTACTGGTCCTGCCAGCTCGGCTTGTTCACGCGCAGGGTCTGGCCAGTCTTCAGGTTACGGCCCTGAATGCCCGCGTTCTGCGACTCGCCCCACACCCAATCGCCGGCGGGATCCTGTGCGGTGTAGAAACCGTCGCCGCCGGAGATGGTGAAGAAATACGAGTTGTTGGTTGCCGAGCGACGGCGGCTGGGGCCGCACCATGCGCCGTTGTCCTGCGCACCGGAGCAGACGTTATACGGCGTCTGCATGTCGTAGCTGATTTCGTAGAACTGACCCAGCGGCAGACTCATGGGATAGAAGAAATTGCCGCCCTTGTCGAACGTGATGGCAACCCCACCGTCGTTCGCCAGCGCCCAGCGTTCGGGATCATTCGGATCGATCCAGATGCCGTGATCATCCACGTGCACGCCTTGCGCCGCGTTGCTCGTCGTCTTGCCACCGTCGTTGGAGACCTGGAGCTCGGTGGACGAGTAGTAAATGCGGTTCGGGTTCTTTGGGTCCACGCGGATCTGCGAATAGTAGAACGGCCGCGTGTCCACGGTGCTCGTGTGCTCCCACGTCTTGCCGCCGTCGGCACTGCGATACACGCCGTTGGCCTTGGGACGCGTACCCATGGTGTATTTCTCCGGCGTCATGGAGAACGCTTCGGTCAACGCGTACACCACGTCAGGATTGCTCGGCGCCAGCGCAAGGCCGATACGCCCCTTCATGCCTTCGGGGTAGCCGCCGCCCTTGATCTCCGTCCAGGTCTTGCCCGCGTCGATGGACTTCCACAATGCGCTTCCCGGGCCGCCGCTATTCAGCGAGTACGGCGTGCGATACCGCTCCCAGCTCGACGCATACACCACGTCGGAATTACGGGGGTCGATAGTGACGTCGACGAATCCCGCGCGATCGCTGATGAACTTGGACATCGTCCAGGTCTTGCCGCCGTCGATGGACTTGTAGAGTCCGCGATCCGGGGTGGCCTTCCACGCGGCGCCGAGAGCGGCGACGTAGATGACGTCCTTGTTCTTTGGGTCAATGGCGATACGGCCGATGTGCTGCGTCTTCTCCAGGCCCATCAACGCCCACGTGTTGCCGCCGTCGGTGGACTTGTAGACACCGGCGCCCGGCTCGATGGTATTGCGCGAGTTGGGCTCGCCCGTGCCGGCGAAGATGGTGTTGGTGTCGGATGGGGCAATGGCGAGCATGCCCATCGAGATGATGTTCTTGTCATCGAACACGGGGCGCCAGGTGACGCCGTTGTTCGTGCTCTTCCAGATGCCACCGCCCGCGGCGGCAACGAAGAGAGTCTTTGACGGTCCGGGAATGCCGACCACATCGGACAGGCGGCCCATGAAGTTGGCCGGCCCAATGGTGCGCCACTTGAAGCCGCCAACAATCGCGTCGTCGAGTGACTGCGCGCTCACTGCGGACGAACCGGCGGCGAGCGCGAGAGCACTGGAGAACAGTGCGGTGCGTAATCTGATCATGCGCATCTGGGGGAGGGAGTTTGCTGATCCTGACATTCACTGTACGCGCGATGCGCGCGCGGGGTTGGCCGATATCGCATCCAATTTGCGTGCAGCCACAGGGCATCCGTTAGGGACGCCCTGTAGCTGTAAGTATCCAGACAGGTTGGTGCGGTTCGCCGAGGGCTATCTATTGGGAGACGTCGTCGCTGATGCTCTCCACCTTCGGCGCCGGCCCCTCGGTGGTACTCGGCACGATGATGGGGAGTCCGGCTGCCTTCAGCATGGCGTTGATCTTTGCCAGGTTCTCCTCCATCACCTTCCTGTAGCGAACCAGCTCTGCCTTGAGCCTCGGATCAAGCACCTCGTATACCTGATAGGACTGCTTCGGCGGACGACGCTCCCCGTTTGAAACGAAGCCGAGCAGCGCGGCCATCTGGTTATTGATCCGGATGGGGAAATTGAGCGGGTCCTCACCAGACTGGTTCCTGGTCTGGTAGATGGAGTCCTCCACATTGCTCATTTGCGCCTCGAACGATTTCTCGAGCGCAGCAAAGTCGGTGTGGCTGGTCATCTTCGGCGCCACATCCGTAAGCTGGCGCTTCACGTTGCGAATGGTTTTCACGGCATCGTTCGCCGCAGTCACCTTGTCGCGGACCTCCAGAGCAAAGCGCGCCTGCTCCACGAGATCGGCATCCGATGCCTTGGTCTGTGGATCGCGACGCACCACGAACTTCTCCGTGACGGCAGCGCCACCGCTGGTGACGCGCACGGCGTACGTGCCGGGCGGCGCGAAGGGCCCAGCCGTGGAACCCTGCCACATGATCATCCCTTGAAAGGTGGATGCGTCGGGATACTGGAGGTTCCAGGTGTAGCGGTTGAGTCCCGCGCGTTTGGTCACACGCGCCGCATTGCCCCCGCCACCGCCACGCCCCCCTCGGCCACCTGCCGTGGGCTGCGTATCGGTGGACGCGAACTTCTTGATCAGCTTGCCCGCAGGGTCGAGGAACTCGATGGTGACGGGCACGCTGTCCTTCGGCAGCCGATACTGCACGACCACCCCCGTTGAGCGATACGATGGCGCCGGCTTGTAGACGAAGGCCTTGCCTGCACCGACGGCCGCGTCTGCCTCCGGTTTTTCCCGCAAGAGCGCGATGTTCTCCATGACCCAGAACGCACGGCCATGCGTGGCGATGGCCAGGTCATCATCGCGGAGGGCGATGTCGTGCACCGGCACCGGCGGCAGGTTGCGCTTGAGACTTTCCCAGTGCGCGCCCGCGTCGCGGCTGATCCACATGCTGCGCTCCGTGGCCGCGTACAACATACCGGGCTTCACGAGGTCTTCACGAATGGCGCGCGTGTATTCGCCATCGGGAATGCCGTCGTTGATGCGCGTCCACGTTGCCCCGTAGTCGGTGGTCTTGTAGAGATAGGGCGCGTAGTCGTCGAGCTGGTAGCGGTTGCCTGCCATGTACGCCGTGCCCGCATGGTGCGGCGACGGATCGATGATCGACACGCGCAACCACACGGGAAGACCTTTCGGCGTCACGTTCTTCCAGCTCTTGCCGCCGTCGCGCGTGAGGTGAATCAGGCCGTCATCCGATCCTGCCCAGATCAGGCCCGGAGTGATGGGCGACTCCTGCAGTGCGAACACAGTGGCGTAGTACTCGATGGACGTTTGGTCCTTGCTGATCGGACCGCCCGAGGCGCCGAGTGTCGCGGGATCGTGCTTCGTGAGATCGGGGGAGATGATGGTCCAGTCCTTCCCCTTGTTCACCGACTTGAAGACCACATTCGATCCGACGAACAACACATTCGGATCGTGCGGTGAATTCATGATTGGAAAAGTCCACTGGAAGCGGTACTTCGAATCCTGCGCGTCGTGGCCCATCGGATTGAGCGGCCAGGGGTCGAGTCGAGCGCGTTCGCTGGTGCCCTTGTTCTGCGTGTCGATCACACCGCTGTAGTTGCCGCCGAAGGTCACGTTCGGATCGCTCGGGTCGCTGGCCATGTAGCCCGACTCGCCTCCGGCCGCAGGATAGAACTCCGCATACGGAGACACCGGCGCCGCCGGTGGTCCACCGCGTCCGCCACCACCACCGCCGCCGCCACGCCCTCCAGCAGCCGCAATGCGAATGGGGCCGCACTGTGAACCGGCGTCCTGCTTCGCGCCGCAGATGTCGAACGGCACCTTGTTCAGCAGGTGCACGTGATAGAACTGGCCGGTGGGCGTGGTGACGCGAATCATGTTCGTGCCGCCGTCGCTTGTTGTGGACGCTCCCTGATCGTACGCGATGGCGAGACGGGTCGGATCATTCGGTGCGATCCACAGGTCGTGATTGTCGCTTCCGCCACGGAAGGCCGTCTGCCCGAACGTCTTGCCGCCGTCCTTCGAGACGAAGGTGCCGACGTTCAATCCATACACCACGTTGGTGTCCTTCGGGTCTGCGAAGAGACGCGAGAAGTACCACGCGCGCTGGCGGATGTCGCGACTCTGGTTCATGAGCGCCCAGGTGGCGCCCGCATCATCGGAGCGATAGACGCCGCCACCCGGCTCGTTCTCGATCAGCGCCCACAGGCGATTGGGCTTCGCTGGCGAGATAGCCATGCCGATGTTGCCGATGAGTCCTGAGGGAAGCCCCGTATTGTGCGTGATCTCCGTCCAGTGATCGCCCCCGTCGGTGGTCTTGAAGATGCCGCCCCCGGTGCCGCCACTCACCAGCAGCCACGGCTTGCGGCCAACTTGCCAGAGCGCGGCGTAGAGGATGTCCGGATTGGACGGGTCCATCACCAGCTCGATGGCGCCCGTGGAATCATTGCGGAAGAGGATCTGCTTCCAGCTCTTGCCGCCGTCGGTGGTCTTGTAGACGCCGCGTTCCTTGTTGGGCGCCCATACGTGTCCAAGGGCAGCGACGTAGGCGACGTCGGAATTGCGCGGGTCAATGCGGAGGCGTGAGATCTGCTGCGTCTCCTTGAGCCCCATGTACGTCCACGTCTTCGCGCCGTCGGTGGTTTTCCACACGCCGTCGCCGTACGAGACGTTGCCCCGAATGGGATACTCGCCGCCGCCAACCCAGACCACGTCGGGATTCTTCTCGTCAATCGCGATGGCGCCGATGGTGCCGCCGAAATACTTGTCGGTCACCGCGCTGGCCGTGGTACCGCCGTCGGTGGTCTTCCATACCCCGCCGCCGCTGGCGCCGAAGTAGTACTCCTTGGGCCGAGCGGCGGAGCCGGCGACAGCGACCATGCGGCCGGAGTTGTTGGGGCCGACGTTGCGCCAGGCGACGTCCGTGCTGAGAGCGGTGTCGGCCGGCGCGCCGGCGCCTCGTCCCCCTCGCTGGGCAAGGACGATTGATGGAATACAGAAGGCGAGCGTGAGCACGCGCGCAGGCGTGCGCAGAATGAGCGAAAGCGTGGAGCGGGATGAAGACAACGTCATGCCTCGTGGCAATAGGTTCACATCGAGTACGCCAGCATGAACCACCGCGTTGGCGCGGACTTGGAGCAAATGTTGATTGAGCAACCGGCCGTTTTATCCCGTACATTACCGGACACTTACAATGCGTGCCCACCGCTGCTCCCGAAGGACAACTCGTGCAGCGTTTTGGCGTGCGGCGTGGGCGTGAGGTGTACGGGGGGGTGAGGCGTGAGGCGTACGGCGTGTCCGTGCGGCGTTTTGGCGTGCGGCGTGGGCGTGAGGCGTACATCGTGTCCGTGCGGCGGCGGGCGGGCGGCGTGGACGTGAGGCGAGCGGCGGGGGTGAGGCGTGAGGCGTACGGCGTGTCCGTGCGGCGGCGGGCGGGCGGCGTGGACGTGAGGCGAGCGGCGGGGGTGAGACGCTCCACGCGGATTGATCATGAACGACCGAAACGCAGGTCAGTCGCGCGAGGCGGTCGCTAACGGTTTCGTCTGCGCGCCCTTGATACCAGGCGACGCTTTCGCGAGTGGAACCAAGAGGTGCAACCGAGGAACTGACTGCGGTCGGCGCGCGTGGACCGGCTGTAGCCTTCAGCCAGATTCGCACTGATCGACCCGACTGCACGGGCGAGCTGCTCGGCAGTAGCGTTGCCGCTCCAGTCGAGTTGTTCCAACGATTTCGCGCCCACTACAATGTCACGCGAAGGCTCGCGAGAGCATCCGCCGACCGTGCGCCAGCTGGACCTACGGTACCAGGTACTCACCGACGTCGACACCGCCCGCTCGCCGCTGCACGGACACGCCTCACGCCAAAACGCTGCACGGACACGCCGTACGCCGCACGCCTCCTCCCCGCCGCCCCCCTCACGCTCACGCTGCACGCCCGCCGCTGCACGGACACGCCGCACGCCGCACGCCTCCTCCCCGCCGCCCCCCTCACGCTCACGCTGCACGCCCGCCG